>CAZIJE010000007.1:9238-71312 GCA_964539435.1 uncultured Desulfovibrio sp. | reverse complement strand
GGATGATCCCCCCCGGCCGCCGGAGGCATTCTTCCCTTCCTCCTCACTTCTGGCACTGCGGGCAAAACGTGGACGTGCGGCCGGCCACTTTGGTGGAGACCAGGACGGCGCGGCAGCCCGGACAGGGTTCGCCGGCCTTGCCGTAGACCGTGAACTGGTGCTGAAAGCCGCCTTCCACGCCGTCCGGGGTCCGGTAGTCGCGGATGGTGCTGCCGCCGGCCGCGATGGCCCGGTGGATGACTTCCTGGACGGCGGCCAGAAGTTTTCGCCGCTGCCCGGCCGTCAGGACATTGGCCGGCGTTTCCGGCCGGATGCCGGCCGCGAACAGGGCCTCGTCGGCGTAGATGTTGCCGATGCCGGCGATGGCCGTCTGGTCGAGGAGGACGGCCTTGATGCGGACCTTGCGGCGGGACAGGACCGCCGCAAAGGCTTCCGGGGTCATGTCCCAGGGCTCGGGACCCAGGGTGGCGAAAAATTTCCACTCGGCCAGGGCCTGGGGCGACAGGAGCCGGGCCGTGCCGAAGCGGCGCAGGTCGGAAAAAACCAGGGTCTGGTCGTCGTCCAGGCGGACCAGCAGTCGGGCGTGGGCCGGCGGGGGCGCGGCCGTTGCCGCGATGTGGAACCGGCCGGTCATCTTGAGGTGGAAGGCGAAAACCGGCGTGTCGCCCTCGGGACCTTCCGGGCGCGGTCCGGCCCACGGCGGCCCTGGCCAGGGCCGCCCGGGTCTTGGGCCCGGCCAGGACCTTGGGGTCGGGCGCGTCCACGCCGACGACCGCGCGGCCGATGAGGCCCGGGGCCAGGGCGCGGGCAATGGTCTCCACCTCGGGCAGTTCGGGCATGGCTACTTCTTCGCTGCCTCGGGCGCGGCCAGGGGGATGACGACGGAAAGGGTTTCGCCGGCCCGGGCGATGGTCAGCGTCAGCGGCGCGTTGGCCTTGGCGGCCTCGATGGCCGCGGTGTGGAGGATGGCCAGGTTCTTGGCCTCGTGGCCGCCGGCGGCCGTGACCGCGTCGCCGGCCAAAAGGCCTGCCTGGGCGGCCGGCGAGCCCGGGACCACGGCCGTGACCAGAAGCGGGGCGGCCGGCTGTCCCGGAGCCGGGGCCTCGTGGGACAGGGTCATGCCGAGCCGGCTTTTTTGGATCGACGGACAGGCGTAGAACAGGTCGGCCAGGGCCGGGTCCGGGAGTTCGCCGCCGCGCCAGGGCATGACCGTGACCACCCGGGCCTTGGGATCGAGCACGGCCAGCCGCCGGGCGATGCCGAAGCCGCGCTCCACATGGCCGCCGCCGGCGATGATTGCCACGGGCCGGTTGTACAGGGCGCGGGCGAGCAGGGCGCGCTGGGCCATCTGGGTGTCCCACAGGGACTGCACGGCCAGGAAATCGGCGAAGCGGTCGCGGCCGGTGGGCTTTGGCGAAGCCTTTTCGAGCATGGCCGCGTGTTGGGCGAACAGTTCCCGCAGCTCCTCGACCTGCTGCGGGGCCGGCGGCAGGAGGGTTCCGGGCAGGGCGGCCCGCTCGCTTGGGGGGAGGGTGTCGAGGCCCTGGCGTCCGACCTTGCGGGCCAGGCTGGTCGGGGCGTTCAGGGCGAAGACCGGCAGCCCGAACTGCCGGGCGGTTTCGAAAATCGGGGCGTAGAGGCCAAAATCGTAGCCCCAGGTGGTTTTCCAGGCCAGGGCCCGGGGCAGGTCGGCCACGGCCAGCTTGCCGGCGTTGAAGGCGTCGAGCACGGGTTGGAAATCGGCCGGCGTCATTTCGAGGCCAATGGCCGGGCGCGCGCCCGCGGCGACCAGGCGGCGGACAAGACCGGCCTGGGCAAGGTGGTCGCAGGGATTGGGGTGCTCCTCGCCGACGAGGAGGTAATCCGCCCGGCCCGGCCCGGCGGCAAAGGCGGGAGGGGAGACCGGTCTGCCGGAAGCGTCGAGCAGGGCCTCCGGGGAAACCACGGGCACGGCCGGCGGGGCCGTACGTCGGGCGCAGCCGCCGAGGCCGCCGAGACACACGGCCGCCATGAACAAAACGGCCAGGGCGCGGCGGATACCCGCGCCCCGGCCGGTCTTGGCGATTGCGTGCGACAATGGCGTGTTCATGCCGGTATGCCCGTAGCCGACCCGGCACGTCCCCCCGGGAGTCGACATAGCATCATATCCCTCTTACCCTTTCAGGGGGGCCGGGGGGGCTGGAAAATCCCCTCGGCCGCCGGAGGCGTCTTCCCGCCCTAATCCCACTTGCGCTTGTCCTCGATGGGCCGGATCTGGGGCGGCAGGGTGCCGGGGGCGACCACGGTCAGGCCCGGGCGCAGCTTGATCTTTTCCCGGAACTTGTGGAGCAGGTCTTCCTCGCGCTTGAAGTTCGAGGCCTCGACGATCAGGTTCATCTCGTCGATGCCGCCCGGGTTGGTGACCTCGATCTGCCACCGCTTGATCTCCTCGAACCGGGTGATGACCTGTTCCACCTGGTGCGGGTAGACGAACATGCCCTTGATGCGGGCGGTGGTGTCCACCCGGCCGACGATGGAGCCGAGGCGGGGCGAGGTCCGGCCGCAGGGGCAGGGGGCCCGTTCGATGTAGGACAGGTCGCCGGTGGCCAGGCGGATCAGCGGATAGGTCTTGTTGAACGCCGTGACCACGATCTCGCCGACCTCGCCGTCCTTGAGCGGAATGCCGGTGTCGGGATGGCAGATCTCGACAAAGGCCCGGTTGGCGATGTGCAGCCCGGTCTTGTGGAAGCACTCGTAGCCCACGCACCCGACGTCGGCCGTGCCGTAGCCCTGGCGCATGATGATGTCGAACTTCTTTTCCAGGTTGGCCCGGAGCTTTTCCGAGAATTTCTCGCCCGTGACAAAGGCCACTTCCATGTAGAGGTCTTTGCGCAGGTTGAGCCCCATCTCCTCGCCCTTCTGGGCCAGGTGCATGAGGTAGCTCGGCGTGCCGACATAGCCCGTGACCCGCAGCTTCTGCATGATCTCGAGCTGGGTGGCCGAATTGCCCGGGCCGGCGGGCACCACGGCGCAGCCCAGGTTTTTGAGCGGCTCCTCGAACATGAGGCCGGCCGGGGTCATGTGATAGGGAAACGTCACCTGCACGAGATCGCCTGAGCGGAAGCCGCAGGCGTAAAAGCCCTCGGTCCAGCCCCAGTAGTCGTCCTCGCGGTCCTCGGGGTCGAAGATCGGGCCCGGAGACAGGAAGATGCGGCGCAACTCTCCCATGTCCTTGGTGAGAAGCCCCCCAAGCCGGGGCCCCATGGACTGCAGAAAGATCAGTTCCTTTTTCTTCAGAATGGGAATGTGCTTGAGGTCCGTGAGGGTCTTGAACTTCGACGCCTGGAACTGGGCGCGGTCGAAGCGTTTCTTGACGTCCTCGGAATACCGGTAGGCATAGGACAGGAGGTCCTTGATCTGGATCTGGTAGTATTGCCGGCGTTCCGATTCGTCGAGCACTTCCCGGCGGGAGTAGATGCCCTCTGTGCGGTCCTTGCGGGTCATGACGGGTCTCCTTTGGACGCAAAATCCCGTGGCGGGAAAAAGAGAGGCCTTATAGCCTAGGCTGGCACGGATTTCAAGTCGCTCGCCAGCTGGCGTCCCGCCAGGGCGCGTTCCAGGGCGGCCAGCAGTGCCTGGCGGGTGACGGGCTTGGTGATGTAGTCGGTCATGCCGGCGGCCAGGCCGCGCTTGCGGTCCTCGGTCGTGGCGTGGGCCGTGAGCCCGATGACCGGGATGTCCGGGGGCAGGCCGGGAATATGGCCTTCCCGGATGCGCAGGGTGGTCTCGATGCCGCAGATGCCCGGCATCTGGATGTCCATGAGCACCAGGTCCACGGGCCGGGTCTCCAATATCTTCAGGAGGCCTTCCCCGGTGTCGGCCAGCACCGGCACGTATCCCCGGTCTTCGAGGATGCGGCGGACGAGGAGCTGGCTGACCGGTTCGTCCTCGGCGTAGGCGATGACCGCGCCCTGGCAGATATACGGCGCGGGTTTGCCGCAGGCGGCGGCGCCCAGGCGCGCGGCGGCGTCGCCCAGGCGGAAAAGGGCGGTGAAGGAAAAGGCGCTTCCCTGTCCGGGAGCGCTTTCAAGGCGCATGGTCCCGCCCATCTTTTCCACGATTTCCTTGGAGATGGACAGGCCAAGGCCGGCCTTGCCGTACCGTTTGTTGAGAAACTCCTCGCCAATGGCGAAGCGTTCGAAAATCAGGCCCTGTTTTTCCGGCGCAATGCCGATGCCGGTGTCGCGCACGCAAAACCGCAGGGAACAGGCGCCTGCCCGGCGCACGTCGGACCGCTGGGAGACGTGCACCGACACCGCGCCCTTTTCCGTGAACTTGATGGCGTTGCCGATGAGGTTGAGCAGGACCTGGCGCAGCCGGGCCAGGTCGCCCACCAGGGCTTCGGGCACGTCGTCGTCGATGGCCGCCGAGAAGGACAGGCCCCGGCGGACGGCGTCCTCGGCGCAGGCGGTCAGCAGGCCGGAAAGCCCCTGGCGCAGGCCGAAGGGGATTTCGGCCAGCTCCAGCCGTCCCATGGAGATGTTGGTCAGCTCCAGCAAGTCGTTGACCACGCCGAGCAGCTGGTGGGAGGCCTCCATGGCCAGTTCCAGGAACTGCCGCTGCCGCGTGGCCAGCTCCCCCTGGAGCAGGAGGCTCAGCATGCCCATGATGCCGTTTAGAGGCGTGCGCAGTTCATGGCTCATGTTGGCCAGAAATATTTCCTTGGCCGCTCCGGCCGTGACGGCCATGCCGGCGAAGCTGGTGAATTCCTCGTAAAAGGTCCGCAGGTGGGCATGGCGGTCGGCGGGCACGTAGGGAAGCAGGTCCAGGGCGGCGTCGGCGGCGGCGCTGCGGCCGGCCAGCTTCTCCCGGTCCGCGGCGTGCAGGAAAAACGGGCCGAGGGTCAGAACGCCGGTGCGGTCGTCGCCAAGGGGCAGGGCGAACCGGCGCACCGTCAGTCCCAGGGGGCAGTTCGCCGCCGCGAACGAACTGTCCAGGGGCATGGCCTCCGGATGCGCGAGCAGGGGACAGGGCCCGAACTCGGGAAATTCCCGGTGCAGGACGCCATGGGCCTCGAAACCCGGATCGGGCCAGACATTGACCGCTGCCGATGCCGCAACGGAAACCGGAATGCCCAACAGCGCCGCCAGGGGATCGAGGAGACGCTTGAATGCCAGGGGCATCTCAGTGCTGGGCATATCTGGGGGCATGGTAGGATTCTTAGTCGTTGACCACGGCGAGGTCAATCGGCTGGCGAGGAATTGATGGGTTCCGCCAGGGGGGTGGCCGGAGCGTCCTGGGGCGGCAGGACATGGTCCGGGACCGGCGGCAGCGGCGCGGGCCGCGTGTAGGCGGCCACGCCGCCGTGGCGGGCGAAGACCAGGAAGCCCGTGTGGGCCACCATCCGGTCCTCGGGCCGCAGGCGCTCGGGCACGGGCTTGTAGCGGCGCACCAGGATCTCCAGGACCTCCACGTCCTCGAAGGGGGAGTCCTCCATGGCGGCCAGCAGTTCGCTGATCTGGTTGACCGTGGGCAAGAGGAATCCCACCGGCGCGCCCGGCCGCACCACCCTGGCCGCGCTTTCCAGGTAGTCCCAGGGCGTGCGCACGTCGAGAAACAGGGCGTCGGCGTCGGAGGGGTCGTTGGCCGGATCGCCGGCGACATATTCTTGTGGATAGAATCCCGTGGCGATGTCGTGGTGGAACCGGCTGACCCGGTCCGTGAGGCCCACGGCTTCGAGGTTTTCCCCGGACAGGGCGAAAAATTCCGAGCGGCGCTCGAAGGTGTAGACCCGGCCGGTTTCGCCCACATGCCAGGCCAGGGCCAGGGTCAGGCCGCCCGAGCCGCTGCCGGCCTCGATGACCCGGATTCCCGGGCCGATCCCCAGCTTGAGCAGGACATACCCGATCTCCTTGGGGTACATGATCTGGGTGGAGCGCTTGACGCCCTTGACGAGATCGTAGGTCGAGGGGCGCAGGATGCGGAACGGATGGCCGAGGTGGGTCGTGACCGCGCCGCCGCAACCGGCCATTTCCACGTCGGCGAAGCGGATCATGCCCTCCTGGGTGTGCAGGACCATATCCTGTTCAAAACGCCGAAGATATCGCTTGCCCTTGGGAGAGACCAGAAGTATCAAATCGCCCTGTTTCACGTTCCACTCCAGTTGGCTGCATGGGGCGTCGGCCCTTGAGCACGGAGGGGGCGGACCTGTCAAGTAGACGCGACAAGGAGGATCGCGCCACGGACTCCAAACGCCATGTCTTCGGCCCGGTCGGATCGGGCCGCCTCGGTCTGTCGCTGGGTCTCGACCTGCTCGGCGCCAGGATCTGTACGTTTGACTGCCTGTACTGCGAGGCGGGCAAGACCGAGGCCCTGACCACCGCCCGCAGGCCCTACGTGCCGGCCCGGCGCATCCTGGCCGAACTGGCCGCGTGGAAGGCCGCCGGCCATGGCCTTCCCGACGCGATCACCCTCGGGGGCCTGGGCGAACCGTGCCTCAACACCGACTGCGGCGAGATCATCGCCGGAGCCAAGGAACTTTTCCCGGACGTCCCGGTGGCCGTGCTCACCAATTCGAGCCTGCTGTCCGAGCCCGACGTCCGCGCGGCCCTGTCCCGGGCCGACATCGTGCTGCCCTCCATGGACACGCTGGTGGAGGGCGAGTACCGGCGCCTCAACCGCCCCCACGAATCCATAGGCCTGGAAACCCTCCGCCAGGGACTGCTCGATTTTCGGGCCGGCTTCGACGGAGCCGTTTTTCTGGAAATCCTCCTTTTGGCCGGAATCAACGACACTGCCGAGAACCTGGCCCTGTTGCGGGATTTTTGCCGCCAACTCCGGCCCGCCCGGGTGGATGTCGTCACCATGACCCGCCCCGGCGCGCATCCCGGAGCCACGGCCGTCGCCGCCGACGTCCTGGCCCGTTTCCGGGAGGCCCTCTCCGCCGCCCGGCCCGATCCGGCCGCGACCCGCGCCGAAGGCCACGGCCCCACCGCCCTGGCCGCCCGGACGCCGCGCGACGCCGAACCCTCCGGCGCGACAGAGGACATCGCCGCCCGCATCGCCGCATCTGTGGCGCGTCGCCCCCAGACCGCGCCCGGCCTGGCCGCGGCCCTCGGCCTGCCCCTCGGGCAGGTCCAGGCGGTCCTTTCCGCGCTCGAACGGTCCGGCACGGTCCGGCGGGAGCGCTCGGGGGACGACACCTTTTATTCCGGCTGACCGGAAAACAAATTTCGCCCCGGGAACCGTCCCCGGCGGCAGGGAGCTTTATGACGATGAGCAGAGGAAAGAAACGCAAGCAGAAAATGTTTATCAGCGTGCTGCCCGGAGAGCAGGTCGAGGTGGCCGTGGCCGAGGACGGCCTGCTCCTGGAATACTATGTGGAGATGGTCCACCAGGCCAAGACGCGCGGCCACATCTACAAGGGCAAGATCCACAACATCGATCCGGCCCTGCAGGCCGCGTTCATCAACTACGGCGCGGAGCGCAACGGCTTCCTGCAGATCGACGAGGTCCACCCGGAATACTACCAGATCGTCCACGCCGGAGACCGCCGGCCCAAGTATCCGCCCATCCAGAAGGCGCTGAAAAAAAACCAGGAGCTCCTCGTCCAGGTGGTCAAGGAGCCGACCGGACACAAGGGTGCGTTTCTCACCACCTATCTTTCCCTGCCGGGCCGGTATTTCGTGCTGACTCCGGGCCGGGAGCAGCGGGGCGTGTCGCGCAAGATCGAGGACGAGTCCGAACGCAAGCGCCTCAAGGAGGCCATTGCCGGCCTCAAGCTCGACGAGGGCCTGGGCATCATCGTGCGCACCGCCGCCCTGTCCCAGTCCAAGACGTCCCTGGAGCGCGACCTGTCGTACCTGAAGCGCCTGTGGAAGGACGTGCGCCAGCGGGGCACCACGGCCGAAAATCCAAGCCTCGTCTACCAGGAGCTCGACCTGTCGTCCCGGGCCGTGCGCGATTACCTGACCGACGACGTGGGCGAGATCTGGGTGGACGAGCCCGAAACCGCCGGCCGGGTGGCCGAGATGGCCGCGCTGGTCTATCCGCGCCGTCCGGGCATCGTCAAACAGCACACCGACATGGACACGCCGCTGTGGGACCGCTTCAACCTGCGCAAGCAGATCGAGCAGCTCTACGGCCGCGAGGTGACCCTGCCGAGCGGCGGCGTGCTGGTCTTCGACCACACCGAGGCCCTGACCGCCGTGGACATCAACTCCGGCAAGATCGGCGGGGAATCGAATTTCCGCGAGATGGCGCTCAAGACCAATGTCGAAGCGGCCGAGGAAGTCGCCAGACAGCTGCGGCTCCGGGACATCGGCGGCCAGGTGGTCATCGATTTCATCGAGATGAAGGACAGAAAGCACGTGGCCGAGGTGGAAAAGACCCTCCGGGCGGCCTTTAAAAACGACCGGGCCCGCACCGACGTGGGCCGGATCTCCCGGTTCGGGCTCCTGGAGATCGTGCGCCAGCGCCTGGGGTCCTCGGCCCTGTCCATCACTTCCGAGACCTGCCCCCACTGTCGGGGCTCGGGACAGCGGCGCAACCACGAGTGGCAGGCGCTTACCGTCCTCAAGGACATCTACCGCCAGATGCGCAAGGAATCCGGGCCGGAAACCGTCACGGCCAGGGTGTCCGAGGAATTGGCCCTGTATCTGCTCAATTCCAAGCGCGCCCGCCTGTCGGCCCTGGAAGAGGAATTCAAGAAGAAGATCGTGATCACCGCCCTGTAGGGCGCTTGCGGGGAAAACGGGCGGGAGGAGCGTCTTCGGCTGCTGCGGCGTTGCCTCCCGTTTGTCCCCGCAGGCGCATTGGCGCGGGGGGAGGCGTCGGACCACGGTGCGCCCGCCCCTGCGACCGGAAACGACGCCATGTCCAAGCGGCTCCTGCTCCATGTCTGCTGCGGCCCCTGCGCCCTGGCTCCGGCGCTCCGGCTCAAGGAGGCCGGCTGGCTCCTGACCGGCCTTTTTTTCAACCCCAACATCCAGCCGGCGGGGGAGTACCTGCGCCGCCGCGACGCCCTGGCCCTGGCCGCGTCCCGGCTGGAGATCGACATCCTTTACGATGTCTATGATCCGGTGCCGCACCTGCGCCGGTCCCTGGCCGATCCGGACCAGCGGTGCCTGCCCTGCTGGGCCGAACGTCTGGAGCGGACCGCGGCCACGGCCAAATCCCTCGGCTGCGACGCCTTTTCCTCGACGCTTCTTTACAGCAAATACCAGGACCACGAGGCCGTGAAGGCCCTGGGCCAGGAAAAAGCCGCCTCCCACGGCGTGGCCTTTCTGTACCAGGACTTCCGGGTCTTCTGGGACGAGGGCGTGGCCCTGTCCCGGGAGTGGGGGCTCTACCGCCAGCCGTACTGCGGCTGCGTCCTGAGCGAGCTGGACCGCTACGCCAAGAAGCTGCGCCGGCCACCCGCGCTCCCGACGGGGTAGCGGCCCGGGCCCGTGTCTTGTCCAAGATTTTTCTTCAGGAACCGTATGTCCACCCCTGTCCTTATCCTCCTTGCCGTCCTGGCCGATCTCGTCCTGGGCGATCCGCCGCGCCTGCCCCATCCGGTGCGGTGGCAGGGCGCGGCCTATGCCCGCCTGGACGCCCTGGCCGACCGTCTGGGCCGGCGCGACCGGCTGTTCGGAACCGTCTGCGTCCTGGCCGTGGCCGGCATAAGCGGCGGGGCGGTCTGGCTGGCCGCGCGCCTGCCCGGCCTCGGCTGGCTTTTCGGCCTCTACTTCGCCTACGCCGGCCTGGCCCTGGGCGGGCTGTTGCGCGAGGGACGGCGGGCGTCCCGGCTCCTTGCGGCCGGAGACACCGAGGCGGCCAGGCGCGTGGTGGCCGGTCTGGTCAGCCGCGACGTTTCCGCCGCCGGTCCCCGGGATCTGTGGCGGGCCCTGGCCGAGTCCGTGGCCGAAAACGCCAACGACGCCTTTGTGGCGCCGCTTTTTTGGCTGGCAATCGGCGGCCCGGCGGGACTTTGGGCCTACAAGGCCGTGAGCACGGCCGATTCCATGTGGGGCTACCGCACCGTTCGCCACGGCCGGCTGGGCTGGTTCGGGGCCAGGGCCGACGACGTCCTGGCCTATCTGCCGGCCCGGCTGACGGCCGTGGCCCTGGTCCTGGCGGCGCGCTGCCTCGGGGTCGGGCGGGGCGTCTCCTGGCGGGCCATTGCCCGGGACGCGGCCAAAAGCGCCAGCCCCAACGCCGGCTGGCCCATGGCCGCGGCGGCCTGGCTCTGCGGCGCCGCCATGGGCGGTCCCACGGTCTACTTTGGCGCGGTGGTGCGCAAACCCGTTCTCGGCCCGGCCGGTCAGGCCTGGGATGCAAAACGGTACGCAACCTTGAGCAGCATGGTCTTGGTTGCCGGGACTACCATTACGTTGATAACTGTTTTCTTCTGCAGTGCGACGTTTCGTACTATCATAGGATGAAGAGTCGTTGCGTTTGGCAACGTGAAACCGAAGTGGCCGACGGAAAAGATCAGCAAGGCGATGCGAATATCTTTTTGAGTTGACGCATTGGCAAAACCGATGGTACCTGTTAAAGTACGCATTTTTTCAGGAGGGCAGACGTATGGGATTCGAAGGTACCGTCAAGTGGTTCAGCGACAAAAAGGGGTATGGTTTCATCATGCGCGAGGGCCAGGACGATGTTTTCGTCCACTATTCGTCCATCGAGGGCGAAGGGTTCCGCACCTTGCGCGAAGGGGAACTGGTCACCTTTGAGATCATCGAGGGCGAAAGGGGTCCCAAAGCCACCAATGTGGTCAAACCGGCCTAAGGCTGCGACAAATAACAAGGGCCCCTGCCTGGTTTTGCCAGGCAGGGGCTCTTTTTTGCTATGGCCGGACCGGCTGGCGCGTCCGGAAAGATGCCGCCCGGTGCGCGGGACGCGCCGGCGTCCGGAAGGGGCTCAGGCGCCGAGGGCCTTGGAGCGGTCCCGGGAGGCGACCACCGCGTCGATGACCGAAGCCCGCACGGCCTGGCGGTCCAGGTGCATGAGGGCCTCGATGGTGGTGCCGGCCGGCGAGGTGACCATCTCGCGCAGGACGCTCGGGTGCAGGTCGGACTCCGCGGCCAGCTTGGCCGTGCCCGCGATCAGGCCGGACACGATGTCCGCCGCCTTGTCCCGGGGAAAGCCCATGTACACGCCGGCTTCGATCAGCGCTTCCATGAAGTAGAGCACATAGGCCGGGCCGGAGCCGGCCAGGCCGGTGAAGGCGTCGAAGTGCTTCTCGGCAAGGACGTAGGTCCGGCCGAGGCCGGCAAAGAGGTCCCGCACGAAGGCCTTTTGCGGCTCGCCCAGGGCCGGGTCGTCCAGGCACAGGGCGAACTGGCCGGCCCCGACCAGGGCCGGGGTGTTGGGCATGACCCGCACCACCGCGTTTTTCCCGCCGGTCAGGTCCTGGAGCCGGGCCATGGTCACGCCGGCCACGATGGACAGGACCACGGTATCGGATTTGAGGTGCGGGACCAGGGCCTCCATGGCCGGGCCGAGGTACTGGGGCTTGACGCACACGATCAGGTAGTCGCTGTGTTCGGCCAGGAACTCCGGCGTCAGGGCCTGGACGGCCAGCCCGTCCCTGGCCAGGGCCTCGGTCTTGGCCGCGTCCACGTCAAAGGCCATGGCCGACACGTCGGGAACTCCGGCCAGGCCCTTGATGATGGCCGTGCCCATGTTCCCTGCGCCCAGAAAGCCGATGACCGCAGCCATGGCCCTAGCCCACCATTTCCAGCCGGCTGAAGAAATAGGCGGTCTCGAAAGCCGCGGTTTCCGGGGCGTCCGAGCCGTGGACCGAGTTCTTTTCGATGTCCAGGGCGTGGAGCTTGCGGATGGTGCCTTCCTCGGCGTTGGCCGGGTTGGTCGCGCCCATGAGCTTGCGGTAGCGGGCGATGGCGTCGTCGCCTTCCAGGATGGAGACGACCACCGGGCCGGAGATCATGAAGTCAACGAGGCTGCCGAAAAAAGGCCGCTCTTTGTGCACGGCGTAGAAGCCTTCGGCTTCGGCCTTGGAGAGCTGGATCATTTTCATGGCCACGACCTTGAGTCCGGCGTCCTGGATCATCTTGAGGATGGCTCCGGCCAGGTTGCGGGACACGGCGTCGGGTTTGATGATGGAAAGAGTGCGTTCCATGGTGTTGCTCCTTGTCGTTTGATGAGGTGGCCGGGCGGGAAGGCGCCAGGGGCCGACACGGCCCGGCGTGCCGGGGCTTACCCCGAAACGGCCGTCATGGCAAAGGCAAATGCGCCCGGCCTAGCCGCCGGCAATGATCCGCAGGAGCGATTCCCGGTCCACCATGCCCAGAAGCCGCTGCTCGTCGTCCACCACCACCAGCCGCTTGACCTTGGCGGTGAGCATCTTTTGCAGGACGTCCATGAGCGGCGCGTCCTCCAGCACGGTGTAGACGTTTGGCTGCATGACCTCGGCCGCCGTGCCCATGGGACAGGCCGCTTCGGACTTGCCGAAGGAGAACAGGGCCTTGATGAGGCCCTGCTTGCGCTCCGGGCCGCACCGGCCGAGCAGGTCGCCGTCGTGGACGATGCCGCGCACCCGCCGGTCCGCGTCGACCACCACCACGCGCCGCAGCGGCGAGCCGACGAGGCGCGCCACCACGTCCGGCAGGGGCGTGTCCGGCGCGGCCGTGGGCACGTCCGTGAACATGACGTCCCGGGCCTGCTGGAACAGCCCGGCCGTGAACCGTGGCAGGGCCGCGGCCGCCGGGGCCAGGTCCGCAGCCGAGCGCAGGATGTCCGCCCGGCTGACAATGCCGATCAGTTCCCCGGAGGCGTCCACCACGGGCAGGCGTTTGAGGCCCCGCCTGGTCATGACCTGGGCCGCCTCCCGCAGGCTGGCCCGCTCGCCGATGGTCACGGCCGGCGCGGTCATGACGTCGGCCGCGGTCAGCCCCGACATCCTGGCCCGTTCCCCGGACCGAATCTCTTCCGGAAGGATGTTTTGCAGGGAAAGCCGGGCGCCCATGCCGCCGCGCGCCAGGAGGTCGCCGCCCGTGACCAGGCCGACCACCTTGCCGCCGGCCTTGACCACGGGCACGGCCTTGACGCCCCGGGTCAGGAGCAGGTCCACGACCTGGGGCAGGGGGGCGTCCGGCGACACCGAGGCCACGTCCACGGCCATGACGTCGCGGACCCGGACCGGACAGTGGAACTGGGCGGTCTGGCGGTGCCGGGTGATGAGCCCGCCCTTGGTCACGGCCTGGAGGCGGGGCACGAGGGCCTCGATCCGTTCCGGCCTATCCACGATCTCGACCACCATGGGCAGGTCCTCGGACAGGCGCAGGAGCTTGGCCGTATGGACGAGGCTGCCGGCCCCGAACCCCAGGACCCCGCGCAGCACGGTGGCTCCGGCCGCGCCGTGCCGCCGCGCCTCCTCCACCACCACCTCGTGGACCGGCCGGCCGTCGGTGCGGTCGGATTCGCCGCAATAGACGCGCAACACCTCGACTTCGATGAATTCCGCCATGGGCTCCTCGCTCAAGCGGTTCGGGTTTTTCCGCCGTGGGCCCGGACCGGCGCGTTTCGCCTTCCGTCCGGCCCTGTCTGCCTTACGCCAGCCGTCCGAGCATCAGGCCGGCGAACAGGGCGGCGAAGCCGACCACGGTCTCGAAGGCCACGTTGGCCAGGGCCGGCAGCCAGCGGCCTTCTTCCAGAAATCCGCCGCTCTCGAAAATAAAGGTGGAAAAGGTGGTGAACGCGCCCATAAATCCCGTCAGGAGCACGATGCGGGTCTCGGTGCGCAGGAGCATCCTGTCCTGGCCCAGTTCCCAGACCAGGCCGAACAGAAAGCAGCCCAGGATGTTGACCGCGGCCGTTCCCCAGGGAAAGTCGCGGCCGGCCAGATCGTAGACCAGGCCCGAGAGCCAGTAGCGGGCCAGGGTGCCGGCCGCGCCGGCCAGGGCGATGAGCCCGATTTTTTCCCACATCGCGTTTCTCCGGAGCGGTCGACGGGCCGCCATGCCGTTTGTCGCCACCGCATCCCGGCGTCGCCAGCGGCGTCGGGCGGGAAAACAGGCCGGTTTTCCCGGTCGATCCATAGCCTACGGCCCGTTCCGGGTAAAGGCGAGGATTGACTTGGAAAATCCTCTCCTTATGGTATGAAACCATACGGCGCATGCAGGAAAAAAGGCCGCACCCCTTTTCGCGGCCCGCGATGGAGCATACACCGGATTTGCGCCCGCCGCCCGATGCCGCGGCAAATGGAGGATACCATGTGGGAGTACACCGATAAAGTCAGGGATCATTTTCTCAATCCCCGCAACGTGGGCAGCCTGGCCGACGCCAACGCCGTGGGCGAGGTGGGGTCGCTGGCCTGCGGCGACGCCCTCAAGCTCTACCTCAAGATCAACGACGCCGGGGTCATCGAGGACGCCAGCTTCCAGACTTTCGGCTGCGCTTCGGCCATCGCCTCGAGCTCCGTGCTGACGGAACTCCTCAAGGGCAAGACCGTCGAGGAGGCCAAGGCCCTCACCAACAAGGACATTGCGGAATTTCTGGGCGGCCTGCCCAAGGAGAAGATGCACTGTTCGGTCATGGGCCAGGAGGCCCTGGAGGCGGCCCTGGCCAATTACCTCGGCGAAAAGGCCCCCCAGCCCCAGCCCGAGGGGGAGCTGGTCTGCAAGTGCTTCGGCGTCTACGACGGCCAGATCCGCCGGGCCATTCGGGAAAACAAGCTGACGAGCGTGGACGAGATCACGGACTTCACCAAGGCCGGCGGCGGTTGCGGCGAGTGCCAGGAACGCCTGCAGGCCATCCTGGACGAGGAGCTGGGCAAGGCCGCGCCGGCCGCCGCTCCCGAGGCCCCGGCCGCGCGCAAGCTGACCAACCTCGAACGCATGAAGCTCGTGACCAAGGTGATGGACGAGGAGATCCGGCCGAACCTCAAAAAGGACGGCGGCGACATCGAGCTGGTGGACATCGACGGCCACACCGTGATCGTGTCCCTGCGCGGCGCCTGCAAGGGGTGTCCGAAAAGCAACCTGACCCTGACCGACTTCGTGCAAAACAGGCTCAGGGAACTGGTGGAGCCGGAGATCACGGTCAAGGAGGCGGGCAGATGAAACCGGTCTATCTCGACAACAACGCCACCACCATGGTGGCCCCGGAAGTCCTGGAGGAGATGCTGCCCTTTTTCGGGGAGTGGTACGGCAACCCGTCGAGCATGCACTCGTTCGGCGGCCATGTCGGCATCCGGCTGAAACAGGCCCGGGCCGACATCGCCGACGTCCTCGGCTGCCGGCCCGACGAACTGATTTTCACCTCCTGCGGCTCCGAGGGCGACAACACGGCCATCCTGAGCGCCCTGGCCGCCCAGCCGGAAAAGCGGCACCTCATCACCACCCGGGTGGAGCACCCGGCGGTCCTCAGCCTGGCCAAGCACCTGGAAGAGAAGGATTACGAGGTCACCATGCTCGGGGTGGACGAATCGGGCCGGCTCGACCTGGACGAGTTGACCGGGGCCATCCGCAAGGACACGGCCCTCGTCTCCATCATGTACGCCAACAACGAGACCGGCACGATCTTTCCCATTCCGGAGATCGCGGCCCTGTGCAAGGCGCGCGGCGTGCTCTTCCACACCGACGCGGTCCAGGCCGTGGGCAAGGTGGACATCGACCTGTCGACCCTTCCGGTGGACATGCTGGTCCTGTCCGGCCACAAGCTCCACGCCCCCAAGGGCGTGGGCGTCCTTTTCGTCCGCCGGGGCACGCCGTTTCGGCCGTTTCTCATCGGCGGCCACCAGGAGCGCGGCCGCCGGGCCGGCACGGAGAACACGGCCGGCATCATCGGCCTGGCCAGGGCCATGCGCCTGGCCAAGGACAACCTGGCCCACGAGAACACCGTCGTCAAAGCCCTGCGCGACCGCCTGGAATCCGGGCTCCTGGCCGCCATCCCCAACAGCCAGATCAACGGCGACATCGGCCGCCGGCTGCCCAACACCACCAGCATCGCCTTCAAGTTCGTGGAAGGCGAGGCCATCCTGCTCATGCTCGACCAGTACGGCATCTGCGCCAGTTCCGGCTCGGCCTGCACCTCCGGCAGCCTGGAGCCGTCCCACGTGCTGCGGGCCATGGGCGTGCCCTTCACCTTTGCCCACGGCTCGATCCGGTTCAGCCTGTCGCGCTATACGACCGACGCGGACGTCGACCTGGTCCTGGACAAGCTGCCGGGCATCATCGAGACCCTGCGCCGCATGTCCCCGTTTAACGAGGAGACCCTGCCCAAGCCGGCCTGTACGTGTTGAAACCGCGGGGGGAGACGCCTCCGGCGGCCAAAGGGCCTGGCCCTGTGGAAACCCGGACAGGCGAGGTCCAGGGCCGGGAGCCGGGAATGTGAGGGCACGGCCGGAATCCCCTCGGGAACAGCCGTCGCCATAGCGCCTGCCATGAAACAAGGGCCGGGACCTCGTCGAGGTCCCGGCCCTTTTCCGTTGGAGCAAAGGACGGGAATCAGGAGCCAGAGCCGGACGGATAATAATACGTGGTTCCGGGCTGCTGGGAGGTGGTCTGCGGCTGTTGGTAGCCGCTGCCCGAGGGATAGCCGGTTCCGGCCTGGGGAGAGGCGGCGCCGTACTGGTTTCCGGGCTGCTGGTATTCCGGCTGCTGATAGCCGACCCCGGGTTGCGGATAGGCGGGACCTGGGGGATACGCGGCTTGGGGGGGATAGGCGACTCCGCCCGGAGGCAGGGTCTGGGGCGCTGCCGGCGCGGCCAGGCCTTCGCGCACGATGGTCTGGGCGTCGGCCTGGGGGCTGGCTCCGGGCACGAGGATGTTGTTGCCGCTGATGCCGGGCGCGACCTGCCAGGACTGTTCCCAGCGCCCGGAGACGGGCGGATAATACCGGGCGCCGTCGCACCGTCCGGCGCAGGGCGGACACGATGCGTTGCACAGCCCCGAGGGCGAGAAATCGGTCATGCTGCCGGTGTCCACCACGCAGACCTGTTGTCCGGAGGGGTCCACGCAGGTGAAAAGCCCCACCGCCCAGGCCGAGGCGGCCGGGAGGGCGAGGAGCGCGGCCAGGATCGCTGGCCGCAGGATGCGTGCTACAGACATGGGGGGCCTCCTTGCTCAGGCGAGGCGTTCGATGTCCGCCCCGACGTTTCGCAGTTTGACTTCCACGGCCTCGTAACCGCGGTCCAGGTGGTAGACGCGCTGGATGAGCGTCTCTCCCCGGGCCGCCAGTCCCGCCAGGACCAGCGAGGCGCTGGCCCGCAGGTCCGAGGCCATCACCGGCGCGCCGGTGAGCCCCTTGACTCCTCGAATGAAGGCGTTTTGCGCGGAAATGCGGATCTGCGCGCCCAGGCGCACCAGTTCCTGGACGTGCATGAACCGGTTTTCGAAAATGGTCTCCCGGATCGACCCCGCGCCCATGGCCACGGACATGAGCGCCATGATCTGGGCCTGCACGTCGGTCGGGAATCCGGGGTAGGGCTGGGTGGCCACGTCCACGCCGATGAGCTGCCCGCTCCGCCGCACCAGCACCCCGGCGTTGGTGGCCTCGAAGTGGACGCCCATTTCGCGCAGCTTGGAGACCACGGCGTCGAGCTCCATGAACGGGCAGCACTCCAGGCGCAGCTCGCCGTCGGTGATGGCCGCGGCCATCATGTAGGTGGCCGCCTCGATCCGGTCCGGCATGACCCGATACGCGCCGCCGCCGAGGCTGGGGACGCCCTCGATGGTGATGACCGAGGTGCCGTGGCCCGTGATCTTCGCGCCCATGGCGTTGAGGAAGTCGGCCAGGTCCGCCACCTCGGGCTCCCGGGCCGCGTTTTCGAGGACCGTGACGCCGTTGGCAAGGCTCGCGGCCATGAGCAGGTTTTCCGTGCCGCCGACGGTGGGAAAGTCGAAGGTGATGTGCGCGCCGGTCAGGCCGTCGCACCGGCCCTCAATGTAGCCGGCCTCCAGATCGAAGGTCGCGCCCATCTTTTCGAGGGCAGTCAGGTGGAGGTTTACGGGCCTGGCCCCGATGGCGCAGCCGCCGGGCAGGGCCACCCTGGCCCGGCCGACCCGGGCCAGCAGCGGGCCAAGGACCAGGACCGAGGCCCGCATGGTGCGGACCAGGTCGTAGGGGGCCTCGGGGTTCAGGGTCTGGCACGGCTCCAGGGTGACGGTGTTGTCCGTGAAGCTCGAGGGGCAGCCGAGGATGCCGAGGAGTTTGAGCGTGGTGTGGATGTCGCGGAGGCGGGGGACGTTTTCCACCACCGCCTGCCTGGTGAGAAGCGGCGCGGCGAGCAGGATGGGCAGGGCCGCGTTCTTGGAGCCGCTGATGCGGACCGTGCCGTTCAGGGGCTTGCCGCCCCGGATGAGAAGCGTATCCATGGTAGAAATCCTTGGCTGATTTGCGCGGAAATGGCAAGAACCGCGGGAAAGCGTGCGGGCCGGACCATAGCCCGGCCCGACCCGATGGGCAAGGCAATCAAAAAAGGGGTTGACCGGGGAACCGTCCCGGGCTAAGAAGTTCGTCCGCCAGTGGTGACTGTAGCTCAGTTGGTAGAGTCCCAGGTTGTGGCCCTGGTTGCCGTGGGTTCGAGTCCCATCAGTCACCCCACAGATTTCCTTTGAAAAAGGCCCGGTTGCAAGCCGGGCCTTTTGTTTTTCATTCTTGAAGTGGTCGGCCAAAAACGGCGGCGGCCTGGAGTGGTCAGGGACGGGCCGGGGCTCTGGCCGCGCTCGCGACCGGCGTGGTTTTCCCGGGATCTTCGGCCGGTTCATGTCCCTCGATCAGGGCGCGGAGATACAGGAGGAGCGAGGCCCGGTCGTCCGGGGGCACGACCCGGGTCAGGACCGGATCGTGGCCGATGCCGGTCAGGGAGGCCCGCAGCAGGGTTTCGTCGTCCATGGCCTTGAGCCGGTCCGTGCGCAGGGTGCCGGGACCCGGGGCGTAGCTCTGGCCGACCGGGGCCTCGCCGTCGCCCTTGGCCCCGTGGCAGAAGCCGCAGTAGGCGTCGTAGACGAACCGGCCCCGGGCCAGGGTGGTGCGGCCGTGCTCGGACGTGTTGGCCCCCGGCCGCTCGGACGGGAAAAAGAGCCCTGGCGCGGCCGGGACCGCGTCCTCGGGCAGGACGGGCATGGAGGCGTCGTAGGCCCGCAGGGCCGGCTGAACCCGCATGTCCGGCCCGGTCATGACCAGAACCCCGTAGACCGCGCCGCCGGCCGCCAGGGCGGCCGCGGCCGCCAGGACGAAAAGGCGCTTATTGGTAAACATCGAACCGCCCCGTCTGCTGGTAGCCCTGGGGCTCCAGGGGTTTTTGCGGCTTGGCCCAGGGCAGGGGCGGGAGCTGGCGCGGCACCACGTCGTTTTCAAACGGGGCCAGTTCGCGCACCGGCGGTTCCAGGGTCGAATAGACGGATTCCGCCGGCGTGTCGGGCAGGGCTCCGAAATCCCACTGCCTGGGCGGATCGGAAATCATGCCGTGCAGGAACATGCCGAGGCCCAAGACCACGGCCGAGAGTCCGAGCACGATCACCCAGCCCATGATCGGGCCGCCCAGGGCGACCTCTTCGTAGATGTCCGGTTCCTCGTCCATGTTCCCTCCTACCAGTTGGGCGGCGAGGCGATTTTGTCCGCGAAATAGGCCACCGTGAAAATCAGGATGACGATGTAGGTCAGGACCAGGACCACGGGCATGGCCAGAAAGACGGTCCGGGCCGGCTTGTTCTCCCCTTCCGGGGCGCGGCCTTCGGCCTGTTCGGAGGCGGGCCCCGGCCGGGGCAGCCACAGGGACAGGTAGGCCGCCACGGTCGTCATCACCAGGACGAGCCCCCCGCCCACGGCCGCCAGGACCCACTGGGTCCGCAACAGTTCATAGAGGTGCATGGCGTCCTCGCCTCCAATTCCGGTCAATGCCCCGGGGTTGGGTGGATGAATCCCTGGCCGTGGCTGAACCCCTGCCGGTCGGGCGGGGCGAAGGTGTTTTTCCAGTCCGGCTCGTAGGCCGCGTCGATGCCCTTGGGCGCGATGCCGGCGTCGGTGTAGCCCAAAAACGAAACCGCCAGGTAGTTGGCCAGGTCCCAGATCTTTTCCGATTCCAGCTCCCGCTTGAAGTACGGCATGGCCGTGCCGGTGATGCCGTTCATGATCTGGAAGTAGAAGATGCCGCCGATGTAGCGGTTCTCGACCAGGTGCCGCCGCAGGGTCGTGAAATTGAGCGGCTGGGGGTCGAGGAAGGCGGCTGCCGGTCCCTGGCCGTCGCCGATGGGGCCGTGGCAGCCGGTGCAGAACTGCTGGTAGATCTTTTTGGCCCGGGCCAGGCCGGCCTCGGTGGCCGGATAGGGATTGGGCATGTTGCGCCAGGTCTCGGGCACGTGGGAATGGAGCCATTCCACGTTGAAGTCGAATCCCTTGGCAAAGGCGGCCACGGCCTCGGCCTTCCAATAGGCCTGCCGGTCGGTCCGGTAGTCGGCGTTTTTCATGCCCTCGAACTGCATGTAGGCGGTCAGCTGCCGGATGGCCTCGGGGCCCAGGAACTCCCAGGCCGGCATGAGCGAGACCGGCCGGGTGAACCGGGGGTTGGTGAAATGGGCGATGTGCCAGTCGTCGGGGTGTTCGCCGCCCTCCTGGGACAGGTCCGGGCCGGTCCGCTCGGTGCCGACAATGGCCGGCTCGATGCCGTGGTAGTCGCCGGCCTGGGCGATCCGTTCGGCCCCGAGGTCCCAGTCGATGGTCCGGATGAACTGGGTGTGGCAGTAGGAGCAGCCGTTTCGGACGAAGAGCCGGAAACCGGCCGCCTCGTCGGCCGTCATGGGCCGCCAGATGTCCGAGGGCGGATACTGCATCATGGAGGCCGGCATGAAGACCATGGTCACCACCGCCGCCCAGAAGACGATCAGGCTGCCGATGAACAGGAGGGCCGGCGTCATCCTCATGGCAGGATCCTCCGGGGAAGGGCCTTGGGTTCGAACGGCTCGCCGTGGCGCACGGTCATAAACAGGTTGTAGAAACCGACCACGGCCGCGGCCACGATGGCCACGCCGAAAAGCGCGCGCAGGGCCATGTAGGGGAAGATCTGGGGCAGGGCCCGGTAGACGGTCTCGCCGTTGAGCCAGGCCTGGCCCTGGATCAGGCCGGCCACGGTCAGGACGGCCAGGAAGCCGGCCAGTCCCAGGGTGACCAGGCCGAACTGGAGGTTGACCAGCCGGGTCGACCAGAGGCGGCGGCCCGAGGCCAGGGGCAGGATGTGCCACAGGCCGCCGAGGGCGATGTAGCCGGAAAAGCCGAGCACCGCGATGTGGGCGTGGCCCACGTTGAAGTTGTTGAGGTGGGTGACCCGCTGCACGAACGGGAAGGACTGGACCGGCCCCTGGATGCAGGTGACCAGATACCAGATGGTGCCGGCCAGGACCAGCCGGCCGCCGGGATCGGCCAGGAGCTTGCCGCCCGCGCCCCGGGCCGTGATCCACAGGTTGGCCAGGACCGTGAAGACCGGCACGACCATGGCCCCGGAATGGGCCACGGCCGCCACCTTGAGCCAGTTGGGGATCGGGGTCTGGAGGATATGGTGGGAGCCGATGTGGGTGTAGAAGATGACCAGGGTCCAATAGCCGATCAGGGACAGGGTGTGGGAAAAAAGCTTGGTGCCCGTCACCCGGGGAACCACGTAGTAGGCCGCGCCCACGGCCAGGGGGGTGAGCAGCAGGCCCACCAGGTTGTGGCCGTAGAACCAGAGGTAGACGGAGTCCACCAGCCCGGCCAGGGCCCCGGTGGACGGATGCCACATGACGTTGCCGATGCAGTAGACCCCCGAGGTCCACAGAAAGGTGCCCACGAAATACCAGACCGACACGTACATGGTCGGTTCCCGTCGGGTGCGCACGGCCACCACCAGCAGGGCGATGGTCAGGAGCATGGCCAGCATGAGGACCACGTCGGCCCACCACAGGTATTCGCTGTACTCCCGGCCTTGGCTCAGGCCAAAGGAGAAGGTGAAGGGACCGGACACCACGGCCAGGTTCCACAGGCCGAAGACCACCCAGGCCAGGCGTTCCGGCCAGACCCTCGGGGAAAGCAGGGTCCGGACGTAGTAGAGGCCGCAGCCGATCAGGGTGTTGCCCACGAAGCCGAAGATCACGGTGTTGGTGTGCACGGGCCGTTCGCGGCCGAAGACCAGCCACGGGATGTTGTGGAAGGCTTCCGGAGCCACCAGGTGGATGGCCGAGACCAGGCCGTAGAGGGTGCCGACCACGAACCAGAGGGCCCCGGCCCACAGGAAGGCCAGGGCGGCGCCGTGTTCCTTGTCGTAAAAGGGCGTCATGGGCGTTTTTTCCCTACCGGTGACAGGTGAAACAGTCGTGGGTCGCGTTGTAGGCCTTGTGGCAGGTCATGCAAAAACCCATGGTGAAGACCTGGGGCTGTTTGATCCGGTCCATCTCCCGGACGTTGCCGTGGCAGTGGCCGCAGTCCACGCTGCGGTTGATGTGCTGGGAATGGTTGAACTTGACGAAGTCCGGCAGGTCGTTGACCCGGTGCCACAGGAGCGGGATGCTGTCGTAATAGTGGGAGCGGAGCTTCTGGATCCAGGGATAGGTGATGATGATCCGGGTGTGGCAGAGCATGCAGGTCTCGACCGGCGGGATGCCGGCCCGAGGCGAGGCCTGGACCGTGTTGTGGCACAGGAGGCAGCTGAGGCCCTTGTACCCGACGTGGACCCGGTGGCTGAACGGAATCGGCTGGACCGGCCCCAGGGAAGCCTCGGGAAAGTACTCCACGCCCCACCATGTCAGGCAGAAGACAGCCACGGTCAGGAGGGCCAGGGTCCACTGGCGGATGAGGGACGGCTTGCCCGGGGACGCGGGCGGCTTGTGTTCCGCGGTCATGGGCGCTCCGGTTGGGGCTTTTGTGGGACGGACGGGACGCGGCCGAAACGCAGACGGCCGAAGCCGAACAGCCCGAGCATGGCCAGGCCCGCGCCCAGGTCGGCCAGGCCGAAAACCGGCCCGCCCGGCAGACTCGGCCCCACCAGCCACCACCGCTCCAGCCACAGTCCGGCCAGGATCAGCAGACAGACGGCCGCCAGGGAACCGGGGCGGCGCTTGGCCCGCACGGTCAGGAGCATGACCAGGGGGCCGAGGTAGACCAGAACGACCAGGGCCATGCCCACGCCCCGCCAGGGTGCGAACCGGAGCCTCGGGATCACGAAGCCGGTCTCGTAGGGCAGGTTCTCGTACCAGATGGGCAGGAGTTGGCTATAGAGGCAGTAGGTGGTCAGCAGGCAGAAGGCCACGACCAGCTTGCCGAAATCATGGAGCCGGTCCGGGTCCGGATCGGGCCGCCGGGCGGCCAGAAAGGCCCAGGCGGCCACGCCGGCGTAGAGGCCGGAGACGAAGAAGTAGCCGCCAAAAAGCGAACTGTACCAGTTTGGGGTGAGCCCCATGACCAGGTCGAAGCCAAGGAGGCTGAAGACGCAGGCATAGACGATGATACAGACCGGCGCGGCCACCTGGCCGCCGCCGTCCCTGCGGCGGCGCTGGTAGGTCCGGACCGAGGCCCAGAAAAGGGCCAGGGCGAGAACGTCCCGGGCGAACAGGAAGTTCGCGTCCAGCCAGGCTCCCTGGACAAAGGTCCGGCCGGGCCAGGGGGCCCAGACGCCGGCCGCGAGCCACAGGACGACGAGCACGACCAGGGAGGCCGGGCCGAAGGACAGGCCCGAAGCGGCCAAGGTTTCGGCGTCGCCGGCCCAGCGGCCCTTGGAGGCCTGGACCACGGCCGGCCACACGGCCATGGCCCCGGCCAGGGGCGTGAAGAAGAGAAAGCTCGTCAGCAGGCCCCGCCAGGCGGCCACCGGGCCGAAGGCGAAGGAGGCCAGCCAGACGGCCAGGCCGAGGCCGAGGGCCGCCAGCCAGGTCCAGGCCGGGGGAGCGGGCAGGAGGGGCCGGGCCGGACTAGCGGTAGACATGGAGTTCCTCCGCCGTGGTTTGGGCCAGAAGGTCCTGGACCGCCTCGGCCTGGCCGTCGGCCGCGGCCACGAACAGGCCGAACTTGTCGCGGCTAAACCGCCGGTCGTAGCGGGGCAGGGGCCGCAGCCGCAGCAGGCCCGCGTAGTAGAGCATGGCCCCGAGGTTGGTCAGGGCGCCGACCAGGATCAGCCCCTCCACGGCCGGAATCCAGAAGGGGATGATGGAATAGGGCCCCTTGCCGCCGACCAGCAGCTTATTGACCAGGGACAGGCCGATGGCCAGGGCCCAGCCGCCGGCAAAGCCGGCCAGGCTGCCGATCAGGGTGCAGCGCCGGACCGGACTCTGGGTCGCGCCCAGAACCTCCTGGAGCTTTGGCAGGCGGTAGGGCGTGAAGGCTTCGACGCGGGTGAATCCGGCGGCCAGGGCCGCCGCCGCCGCGCCGATCAGGGCGGCCGGATGGTCGTACATGGCCAGGACGCCCGGTTCCGCGCCCCGGACCGCTTCGGCCGGCCGGGCCGGGGGCGGGGCCGGCAGGTGCTCGGTCCGCTCCTCGTCGAGCTGGGCCTTCATGTCCGCGATGGGCACGGTGGGCAACAGCTTGGAAAACGACAGGAAGAGGAAAAAAAACAGGCCGAACGAACCGAGCATGATCAACCACTCCACCAGGCCAGGGAAATACGATCCCCAGTTGTGGGGCATGAAGTCGTGGGCCGGGGTGCCCGGGATGATGACGGCCCGCTCCAGCCACATGCCGACCACCACGGCCAGGGACACGGTCATGAGCCAGGTCTTGTTGCGGCGCAGGGACTTCTTGAGAAACGTCAGGGGCAGCAAGACGTTGAGGGGGAACAGGGGCCAGTAGAGGAGGCCCATGAGGCTAAACGATCGCCAGCGCGTGAACTGGCGCTCGAAGATGTCGCCGCTGTACCAGGCGATCAGGGGTTCGAGGACGTAGAAGTAGGCCAGGAGGAAGGTGGTGACCAGCATGGTCTGGGCCACCAGCTCCAGGTGCTCGTCCCGGATCAGGCGCGTAAGGTTCAGGATGCGGCGCATGGGGATCATGAGCACCAGGACCATGGCCAGGCCGGACTGGACCGCGCCGCTGACGAAAAACGGGGCGTAGATGGTGGTGTGCCAGCCGGACAGGAGGGCCATGGCAAAGTCCCAGGACACGATGGAGTGGACCGAGATGACCAGCGGCGTGGCCAGGGCCGCGAAAAAGAGGTAGGCCCGCTCGTAGTGCCGCCACTGGCTGGAGGCTCCGGACCAGCCCAGGGACAGCAGGGTGAAAAGCCTGGTCTTCCAATGGTCCGGGCCCCGGTGCTCCTCGGACCAGTCCCGGGCGGCGGCCGCGTCGGGAATGAGCCCGACCAGGAAAAAGACGGTGCTGACCGTGAAATAGGTGCCAACGGCCAGTTCGTCCCAGATGAGCGGGGAGATGAAGTTCGGCCACAGCTGGCGCTGGGACGGGTAGGGGATGATGTAGTAGAACCGCCACAACCGGCCCAGGTGGATCAGCGGAAAAAGCCCGGCGATCATGACCGCGAACACGGTCATGGCCTCCGAGGCCCGGGAGACGGAATCGCGCCACTTGGCCCGGGTCAAAAACAGGATGGCCGAAATGAGCGTGCCGGAGTGGGCGATGCCGACCCAGAAGACGAAGTTGACGAGATAGATGCCCCAGTTGACGGGTTCGTTGAGGCCCGTGACGGTCAGGCCGGTCCTGACCTGGTGGAGCAGGGCCAGCAGCAGGCCGCCGAAGGCTCCGGCCGTGCCGGCCAGGGCGATCCAGTAGGCCGGATGCCGGGGCGCGCGGGTGGCTTCGAGGACGTCGCGGTTGACGTCGCGCAGGGCAAGCCCGTTCATGCGGTCTCCTCCCAGGCCCGTCGCACGGCGTCGTTGTCCACCCGCTTGGCGTAGAGCACGGCCGGCTTGGTGTTGAGCTCGTGCAGGAGCTGGTAGCGGCGCGGTTCGTCGCGGAAGCGGCGGGAGATTTCGGAAACCGGGTCGCGCAGATCGCCGAAGGCGAAGACCCCTGCCGGGCAGGTCTGCATGCAGGCCGGCACCACTTCGCCGTCGCGCACGGGCCGGTCCTCGAGCTTGGCCGTGTATTCGGCCTGCCGGATCCGCTGGACGCAAAAGGTGCACTTTTCCATCACGCCCCGGGACCGGACCGTGACCTCGGGGTTGAGCTGCCAGTCCAGCGGCGTCTTCCAGTTCCCGTCGCGCCAGTTGAACTTGCGGACCTTGTAGGGGCAGTTCTGGGCGCAGTAGCGGGTGCCGACGCACCGGTTGTAGATCTGGGCATTTAGGCCCTCCTCGTTGTTGACCGAGGCGTAGACCGGACAGACCGGTTCGCACGGGGCGGCGTCGCATTGCTGGCAGGGCAGGGGCAGAAAGCCCAGGCGGCCCGGGTGCTCGGGGTGGCGGTAGGGCACGATCCTAAGCCAGGCCATCTCCCGGCCCCGGGCCACTTCGGCCGCGCCGAAGATTGCGATGTTGTTTTCCGCATAGCAGGCCACCCGGCAGGCCCCGCAGCCGATGCAGCGGTTGAGGTCGATGGCCATGGCCCAGCGGTGGGTGTTGTGTTCGTGGCCGCCGTAGAGGTCGTGCTCCCGGGTGTAGCCCGAGGGCAGGGGCAGGGTGACGTGATCCGCCGCTTGGCCTGCCGCCACGTCGGCCAGGGAAACCCAGCGCAGAAGCTCCCGGCCGTGCTGGTCCTGGGTGGCCAGGGGCCGGACCGGCCTGGCCGCGCCCACGGCCTTGACGGTCACGGCCGTAAACAGTGCGTCCTGGGCCGCCTGGCCGGCCGGTCCGAGCAGGGCGAAGGCGTTGCCGCCCACGTCCCGGGCGACGTCGCCCAGACGCGTGTGTCCCTGGCCCACGGCCACGGCCGCGGCATTGGCGGCCACGTCGGCCGTCAGGCGGGCCGGCACCCGGATGGCGCCGGCCGAGGAGGCCACCTCCACCAGGTCGCCGTCGGCCACGCCCAGGGACTTGGCCGTGTCGGGATGGAGGTCGCACCAGTTGCCCCAGGCGATGCCGGCCACCGGGTCGGACGCCTCTTGGAGCCAGCCCCGGTTGGCCAGGCTGCCGTCGTAGAGGTAGACCGACGGCCAGGCCAGCAGGTGCAGGCGGCCGTCCGCCTCCCGGCCCGACCGTGGCGGCAGGGCCGGAAGCGGAGCGGACGGGGCGGCCGGCGGCGGGGCGGCCGGACGCTCCATCCAGCCCCGGGCCAGGGCCTCGCGCCGGGCCGCGTCAACGGGGGCGCCGGTCCCCTGGACCGCGAAAAGTTCCCCCCAGGCCTCCTCGAGCCAGGCCTTGAAATCCCGGGCCGGCTCCCCTCCCTCCCGGCGGGCCAGCGGCCGGCCGGCGGTCCGGGCCAGGGCCAGCAGGATGTCCCCGGCCGGCCGGGTGTCGTGGAGCCGGGCCATGGTCGGCTGCATCAGGCAGGTCAGCCCCGACCAGGGCTCGTAGTCGCCCCAGGTTTCGAGGGAACTGTCCACGGGCAGGACCCAGTCGCAAAGAAGGCTCGTTTCGTCGGGCATGGCGGCTAGGGCGACGGTCAATCCGGCCCGGCGCAGTTTCTCGGCCAGCCAGGGTCGGGCATAGGCCGGGTTGGTCTGGTGGAAAATAACGGTATCGGACGGGGTCAGACCGTCGCACAGGGCCTCCAGGTCCGCGTCCGTGGCCGTGCGGGACAGGGCGTGGGTCCGGGAAAAGTCCAGGGTCTGGCCGGCCCGGCCGCAGGCGGCGTTGAGCATGGCAGTGGCCAGGGCCAGGCGAAAGGCGGCGGGGCCGCGTCCGCCCATGGGGCCGGGCAGGGCCAGGCTGGCGCCGGCTGTGGCGAACTCCCTGGCCAGCCATTCGATCTTGCGGCCGGACTCGGGCAGGCCGGGCACGGCGTCCGGCCGGACGTCGGCCACAAGCTCGGCGAACCGGCCGCTTCCGGCCGCGCCCCAGCCCTGGTCCAGAACGACCTTGAGCACGGCCAGGGCCACGTCGGCCTCGTTTCCGGCCGGAACCTGGACAAAGAGGTCGGCGTTGGCCGCGGTCATGGACAGGCGCGGGCCCACGTGGACATAGCGGCCCGGGGCGTCGGTCCGGGCGTGCATGGCCGTGAACCGGCGGGTCAGCTCGACGTTGGAGACCCAGGTCTCGAGAAATTCGGCCCCGAAACCGAGCAGGAAGTCGCATTGGTCGAGGCGCGGCCGGGGGATGGCCGCCTGGCCGAAGACGGCCTGGTGGGCGCGCAGGAGCGGCTCGTGGCCAAAGGGGTCCCAGAAAAGGGCCCGGCCGCCGAAGGCCCGGGCGAATCCGTCCATGACCGCCGCCAGGGAGCCGGTCTCGGGCCGGCTGATGACGAAGACCCGGCCGCCGTCCCGAAGGAGTTGCGGCGGCAGGGCCTCAAGGACCCGTTGCCAGCCGGTCCCGGCGGCCGGGCCGCTGTCCGGCCGCTCCAGGGGGGCGCGGATCCGGTCCGGGTCGTAGAGCCCCTGGACGACCGACTGGCCGCGCGGGCACAGGGTCCCGTCGTTGACCGGGTGGCCGGGCGCGCCCTCGGCCTTGGTCACCCGGCCTTCCCGGTGGGACAGGCGCAGGCCGCAGCCGGCCGGGCACTCCCGGCAGGTGGTGGAAAAAAAGCTCCACCCCTCCGGGGCCACCTGGGCCGGGGGTTGGAGGAAGGGAACGAGGTTTCGCGGCAGCTTGACCCCGAACCCCACGGCCGCGTACAGGCCGCCGCCCGCGCCCAGGCGCAGGAACTCCCGGCGGCTCAGGTTTTCTTTCCCGTTGTCCATGGCTGGCCCCTGGGCGTCCCTGCCGTTGTTGTGGTTGCCGGACGTCATGTCAGGGCCGCCGCCCGTTGCCGCCAAGCACCCTGCCGGCCAGGAGTCCCAGGCCCAGGGCGGCCGCGGCCAGGGCGATCCTGCGGCCATGCTTCATGAGAAACAGCTGCGGTCCGCCGGGGCTGGACTGGTTGTCGAAGCGGCCATGGGCCCCGAACCGATCCGGGGTGGTCTCAAAGAGGTTGTCCGGCCGGTCCGGGATTTCTGGTTCGCGCCCCTGCTGGGCCCGGTAGTTGGTCCGGGCCAGGTAGCGGTCGAGCAGGCCAGGGGCCGCCATGTTGGCCACGATGGCCCCCAGGGTGGAGCAGCCGAACCAGATCTCGCGCCGCCGCCGGTGGGCGGCGTAGTAGATGGCCTCGGCCCCGGCCTCGGGCGGGTAGACGGGAAAGACGGGCCTGGCCTTCCTTGGCATCTTCGACCTTGCCCAATCGAACTGGGGGGTGTTGAGGGCCGACATCTGGACCATGGTCATGCGGATGCCGGAACCGTTGTGGAGCAGTTCCGAGCGGATGGAGTCGGTGAATCCCCGGATGCCGTGCTTGGCCCCGCAGTAGGGGGACTGCAGCGGAATGCTCCGCAGGGCCAGGGTCGAACCGACCTGGACGATGACGCCCCGGTTGCGGAACCGCATCCGGTCCAGGGCCGCGTAGGTGCCGTAGACCGTGCCCAGGTAGGTGACTTCCGTCACCCGCTTGAACTCCTCGGGCGTGATGTCCTCGAATTCGCCGACCACGGTGGCCATGGCGTTGTTGATCCAGATGTCGATGGGTCCGAAGGCCTGCTCCACCTCCAGGGCGGCCCGTTTGCAGGTATCGGGGTCGGCCACGTCGCCGACAATGGCCAGCGCCTCGCCGCCGAAGTGCTTCACCTCGATGCGGGCGTCCTCGAGCCGCTGGGCGTTGCGGGCGATCAGGCCGATTTTCGCGCCGCGCTTGGCAAAGGCCTGAGCCGTGGCCCGGCCGAGGCCGGCGCTGGCGCCGGTGATGACCACCACTTCGGGACGGGCGTTTCTTCTCATGGACATGTGCTCCCTGGCCTGGCCGGCCCTGGCGTCTTTCACGGCGTCATGGCCGCCGGGCCGCCTGGTCCCGAGCGGTTCGCGGCTCCACGAACGGGCTGACGGCCAAAGCCTGAAACTTCCCCCCATGGGCTATGCCTGTCGTCTGCGCTCATCCAGGTTCCTTTCCGTCCAATGCGTTGTTTGCCGTCTGCCGCACACAAATAAATCTCATTATTCACCATCCTACTGAATTTCCGGGTTTGGTCAACGCCGGAGACGCTTTCTTGTTGGGGGAATGCGGCAGGCCTTTAAAAAACGGTAAGTTTTTCAAGGGATAAGGCGGCCAAGCAAGAAGGCCGGAATCCGAGGATTCCGGCCTGTGCGGGAAGGGAGGGTGTTGCGGGCAGCTAGAACTTGTACTTGAAGCCGAAGGCCACCTTGAAGGAATCGCCGTCGCGGGACTTGTTGACCAGGCGGCTGCCCCAGACGCTTTTTTGGAACTCGCCGTGGGCCCAGCCGGTTTCCAGGAGCAGGGCCAGGTTTTCGTAGAGCATGTATTTGTTGTCGAAGTTAGCGGAAAGCACGTGCTCGTCCACGGTCAGGTCATGGCCCATCTGGAAGTAGGGGTTGCTGCCAAGCGCGGTGTTCAGGGCGCGGATGGCCTTGGCGGAGTTGTTGCCCTGAAGGTAGATGAAGGTCAGGCGGTGGGTCAGCTTCTCCATGAAGGAGATCTTGTCCAGGGAGGCGCCAAGGCCCCAGTTGCCCACGATGCTCATGCCCATGTTGCTGTTCATGTACAGGTCCTGGGTGGTGTCGAACAGGAAGCTGTTGCCAGGACCCCAGCTCGATTCGAGGATCGGCAGGCGTTCGGAGCCGTTGCGGATGGAGCTGTCCTCGCCCGTGGACCACCAGCCGAAGACCTGCGGCGTGACCGTGTCAAAACCGGTGTATTCCGCGCCGAAGTCCGCGAACCAGCCTTCGCGCTTGCTCTTTTTTCGGTCGTTTACCGCCCCGGCGCCGTAGATCACGTCGCCGTAGAACTTGAACGGATCAAGGGCGGTGATCTCGAAGGTGTCGCCGACCCAGAAGTAGGGATTCTGGCTGTTCTTCCACTTGGTCGGAGTCAGCAGGGTGCCGGCCGAAAGCAGGTTTTCGGCAAAGGTCGTGTTGGCGTAGGAGTAGTTGGTGTAATAGTTGGCGTCGCGGCCGGCCACGGTGGCGGCGGCCCAGGGCGTGGTCTTGAATCCAGCGCCCGTGATGGGCAGGGCCAGGAAGTACAGGTCCAGTTCGTCCGCGACCTGGGTCGTGGTCGGGTCGTAGGTCCGGTTGCTGTCGATCATCCGGGCGAAGCCGGCGTACAGGCCCAGGGTGTCGCCGACAAGCGGGGCCTTGACGACCAGGCCGGCGGCCCGGTCGCCGCCGAAGACCACGGAGTCGCAGAAGAATTCGTTGGCCGGCAGGGACAGGTCTTGCAGACCGGCCGTGATCTCGACATCCGTGCCCGGCAGCTTGAACTGCAGGAAGGCCTGGTAGACCTGGATGGAGGAGCTCGGGTTGGCGGCGGTCAGGGTGCCGTGGCCCCAGACGTCGTTGACGACCTTGAGGCCCAGACGGAACTTGAGGGCCTCGTTGGCAATGAAGTCCGAGCGCAGGCGGAACCGTTCCCAGATCTGGAACCGGTCCTCGGTCTGCTGGCCCGCGCCGGTCCAGGTGGGGGTGGCGTTGTTCCAGGACGGGCCGCTCCAGCCGGTGAAGTTCTGGTTGGCGAAGTAGTTGCCGTAGACAAGGGCGTCGCCGACCATCCGGACCTCGGTTGCCGCCGTGGCCGTCGCCGCCGTGGCCATGGCCAGGACGGCCGTGAGGAGAAGCGTGACGAGTTTGCGCATCAATCCATCCTCCAGGTTGCAGGTTGCGGGGCGTCTTCCGTCCGGACAGCTGGCTTGACTGTCCGGACGGAATGTGGGATATGCGGTATACCTGGACTCTTGTGGACTTCGTTCATGGCCGTGCAGCAAAAGTCCGGCCCTAGGGCAGGGGCTTTTCGGCGGCCAGCTTCAGGTACTTGTCCGTGACCAGCTTGTTGGCCTTGAACTTCTCAAGCTCCGGAGCGGAGAAGCGGCCCATCTTGGTGAAGAACTCGGCCGCCTGGATCTGCCACTTGGCCATTTCCGAGCCGCTGTCGCCGGCGTTGAGCTTGGCCGCCTCGGCCAGGGTCCAGCGCGGATGGACTTCCATCTCCTTTTTCGCGTCCTCGGCGCTCATCTTGGTGCCGCAGAAGTCGTTCATGAACTCCTGGTAGGCCTTGACCATCTCGGGCGAGGTCCCTTCCTTGCGCATGGCTTCGGACACCCGGAAGTAGACGCGCAGGAACTTGGCCACGAGCTGCGGGTTGGCCTCGCACCACTGCCTGTCGCCGACCAGGACCGTGGCCGTGGTGGCGCCGGTGGTGCCGGTGGAGCCGGCCTTGACCCAGCCCCGGGACTCGCAGGTGAAGGTAAAAGGCGCCCAGACCGAGGCCACGTCGCCGATGCCCTTTTCAAAGGCCGCCACGATGGAGGGCTGCTCCATGTTGGTGATCTTGACGTCGGTTTCCTTGAGTCCGAGGATCTCCAGCCACTTGCCGACAATGTAGTGGACCGTGGTCTGGGAGGTCAGGAGGATGGTCTTGCCCTTGACGGATTCCGGGCTGCCGTAGACGTCGGGATACTTGGGGTTGAACCCCTTGGTCTTGAGGATGGGGCTGTCGGGCCGGACGTAGAAGGCGTTGACCTCGGCTTCGCTGATGACCGGGGCGATAAGCGAGATGTCGTAGCGCATGCCGCCGATCAGCCCGTGCCGCCCATGACCCATTGCTTGGCCGGCAGGGCTTCCATCTGGGCCGGTCCGCTGCCGAACATGAGCATTTCGAGATCCAGGCCCTCTTCCTTGTCCCAACCCTTCTTCTTGGCGTACCAGATGTTGAAGGCCTCGGAGGAGTCCATCCAGCAGGTGGGCACCTTGACCGGCTTGTCCTGGGCCAGGGCCGCGCCGGCCAGGGCGAGGACAAAGGCCAGGGCGAGGGCGAGGGCGAGATACCGTCTCATACACAACCTCCACGCGTTACGGGTTATGAGGCCGCCCAAGGCAAGCCTCCTCGGAACGTTTCAGAGCGTCAGTTCCTGGGCGTCGGTGATCTCCTGGCGCAGCTTCAGGAACCGGATGTCCATGGGATCCCGGGGCCGGGGCAGGTCCACGGCATAGGACCCCTTGACGTGCCCGGGCAGCTTGCCCTCCATGGTGACGATGCGGTCGCCAAGCAGGAGGGCCTCGTCGATGTTGTTGGTGACGAAAATGGTGGTCCGCTTTTCGGTCAGCCAGATCCGTTCGGTCTCCTGCTCCATGAAAAAGCGGGTCTGGGCGTCGAGCTGGCCGAAGGGCTCGTCCATGAGCATGACCGTGGGCCGCATGGAAAAGGCCCGGGCCAGGCCCACGCGCTGCTTCATGCCGCCGGAGAGCTGGTGGGGGTAGTATTTCTCGAATCCGGAAAGGCCGACCAGGTCGATGCACCGCTTGGCCTCGGCCTGGCGCTCCTCCGGGGACATGTCGGTCATGTCCAGGCCGACCAGGACGTTGCCGAGGACCGTCTTCCAGGGAAAGAGCATGTAGCTCTGGAAGACCAGGCCGCGGTCCGGGCCGGGGCCGTGGATGGCCCGGTCGTCCAGGCTGACCGTGCCGGCGGTCGGCGTTTCAAGGCCCGCGATGATGCGCAGAAGCGTGGTCTTGCCGCACTGGCCCGGTCCGAGGATGACCAGGAATTCCTGGTCCATGACTTCCAGGGAGACGTCGCGCAGGACCGGGACGCGCTGGACGCCTTTCTGGATGAAGGTCATGGAGACGCTGTCGCAGGCTATTTTCGTGGTGGCCGCTTGCGTTGACGTGTGCACGGTGTTCCCCTTCGCCTGCCCGAGGGCGGGTCTAGATGTCCTTGATCTCGCGGCGCCAGGGGCACAGCCGGCGGTCGAGCCAGTCCATGGACCGGGACATGAGCCAGGCGATGACCGCGATCACGGCCATGCCGCCAAGGACCATGGCCGGGTCCGAAACCTTCATGCCCTGGATGATGATGTAGCCGAGGCCCGAGCGGGAGCTGACCAGCTCGGCGGCCAGCACGCAGCCCCAGGCGCTCGACAGGGCGATCTGGAGTCCGGCCGAGATGGCCGGCAGCGAGGCCGGGATGCAGACCTGCCGGACCTCGTCCCACCGGTTACCGCCCATGACCCGGACCACGTCATAGAGCTCGGGTTCGATGAGAAGAACGCTGTTGTAGGCGTTTAAAAGCGCCGGTACGAAGGAGCCGATGACGATGATGAAGATCTTCGGCATCTCCTGGATGCCGAACCAGAGGATGGCGACGGAGATCCAGGCCAGGGGCGGCATGGGCTTGAAGATGTCGATGATGGGCTTGACCACGGCGTTGACGTAGGGATTGAGCGCCATGAGCAGGCCGAGCGGCACGCCGAGCAGGGCGGCGATGACAAAGCCGATGAGCACCCGGCGCAGACTGGCGAGAATGTGGCCCCACATGGTCAGGCCGGCCAGGGTGGAGGTGAAAAGCTCCTGGAGCCGGACCAGAACCTCGAAGGGCGTGGCCAGGGCGCTGGAGGAGCCGAGGACCCGGCTGGCGGCCGCCCAGTGCCACAGTCCGAAAAAGAGCAGCAGGGAGACGGCGTTTAAGAAGTATTCGTTTCGCAGCACCCCGGCCAGGGTGAGGCGGCGTCTGGCCGCGACCGGAATGATGATCTCGTTGCTGACGGTTTCGGCGGTGTCGCTCATGGCTATCTCCGTATGCCGGCCAGCAGCCTGGCCTCGATCCTGTCGATGATCACGCCGATGACCGCGCCGGCCAGGCCCACGCTGACCATGCCGAGAATCACAATGTCGGTGCGGCCGAGGTTGCGGCCCATGGTGATGAGGAATCCCAGCCCCTGGTCCGAGGCCAGGAGTTCGGCGCCGACCAGGGTCACCCAGCAGTAGGCCAGGGCGATCTGCAGGGCGCCGAAGACCATGGGCAGGGCCGAGGGGATGCAGATGCTGGTGAAGATCTTCCAGTCGCTGGCCCCGAAGGTCCGGGCCATCTGGATGTGGACGGGATTGGTCATGCCGACGCCCATATAGGCGTTGATCACACAGGGCACGATGCCGGAGATCCAGATGATGAAGACCTTGCCGCCAAGGCCGATGCCGAACCAGAAGATGGTCAGGGGAATCCAGGCGATGGGCGGGATGGGCCGGACCAGCTCGAAGATGGGCCGGGCCAGGCCCCGGACCACCGAGAACCAGCCCATGAGGAGGCCCAGCGGTATGCCGAGGCCAAGGGCCAGGACATAGCCGGTGAAGGCCTCCTGCATGCTGACCCAGGCATGGGTGCCAAGCGTCGCGCCGTCGGGGTTGACGTTGGTCAGCTTGTCAATGGCCAGGAGAAAGGTGTCCGAAGGCCGGGTGAGCAGGGTCGAGGGGATGCGCCAGTCCGTCACTCCGGGCGGGGCCACGGCGAATTCCCAGACCAGGAAGAAGGAAATCACGCTGAGCGCCGGCAGCAATCGCAGCAGCAGGGGCTTGCGGACCTTGACGGTTTCAAAAGCCATGATGTCGCTCCTTTGCCTGAAAGACGTTGCCGCTCACCACCAGCGGATGAGGTCGGTCACATGCCGCCGGATCTCGATGAATTTGGGGTCCAGGAAGTTTCGGGGACGCGGCAGGTCCACGACGACCTCCGCCCGCACCTTGGTCGGTTTCGGCGTCAGCACGATGATGCGCTCGGCCACGTAGACCGCTTCCTCGATGTTGTGGGTCACGAAAAGGACGGTGCTTTTGAGCGTCTGCCACAGCTTGACCAGCTCGTCCTCCAGGTAGAACCGGAGCTTGACGTCGAGCTGGCCGTAGGGCTCGTCCATGAGGAGGAGGTCCGGATTGACGGCAAAGGCCCGGGCCACGGCAATGCGCTGCATCATGCTGGCCGAGACCTGGTTGGGGTACAGATCGGCCGTGTCGGTCAGGCCCACCAGGTCGAGGATGTAGGCCAGCCGCTTCTCCTTTTCCGCCTTGGGGAACTTTTTCACCTCCATGCCGTAGGCCACGTTTTCGGCCACGGTGCGCCAGGGCAGGGCGGTCGGTTCCTGGAAGACGAAGGCCAAGTTGTGCTTGACCGGATTGGCCACCTCGCCGTCGATGAAGATGTCGCCCTCGGTGGTGTCGGTCAGCTTGGACATGCAGTTGAGGAAGGTGGTCTTGCCGCAGCCGGTGGGGCCGACGATGCTGACCAGTTCACCGTCCATGATGTCGAACCGGATGTTGTCGAGCACGGTCAGGTCGCCGTACCGCTTGGTGAAGTTCGACACTTGGATCTTCGCTTTTCGGGTCACAGTGTGGGCCACGTCAGTCTCCTCGGGTGGTTGCGCGCCGGCTCGACCGCCGGCCGCGGCCGTCAATAGGCGGTGGTGGCCTCGGCGTCGGCGACCAGGTCGGCCATGGCCGCCGCGTCGATCACTTCGGTGCCGTCGGCCAGGGCCTCGGGGGTGAGGCCACGGCTTGCAAGCGCCGCGTCCAGGGCGTGCAGGGTGCCGCCCTCGGCGGCGAAGCGGCCCACGAGGTCGCCGATGTAGCCGGGGACGCCGGCCAGGTTGTAGACGCCGTCGCCCAGGCACAGCAGGCGGACGTCGAAGCCGCCGGCGGTCAGCATGGCGTAGGCGGCCCGGATGCCGAGCACCGACGGTTCCTGGCCCGGGGCCTGGCGCAGCACGACATTGATGGTGGAAAGCATGGCGTTTCTCCTAGCTGCCGATGGTCAGGAGCACGTCGGTGCCCATGAGAAAGCGGGTGTAGGAATTGCCCACGTCGCCCCACTGCACGCCGTCGAGGTAGGGGCAGCCTTCGGTGCCCCGGCTGTATTCCGTGGTGTGGCAGGTGGCGATCCGGGCCCCCTTGGCCGTCAGTTCCTCGATGACGCCGTCGAGCACAGAGCGGTCCATGTGGGCGCGCAGGGCGTCGGAGATCGGGGAGCGGTCCGGCAGGGGCACGGGCTTGTTGGCCAGGTTGCAGCCGTTGCCGTAGAGAAAGACGTTGACGTTGTCGCCGCGCTCAAGCGCCGCCCGGGCCAGGTTCAGGGCAAAGACGGCGTCGTCGTTTTCCGTGCTGCCGGACAGGAGCGTGATGGTCAGTGTTCTGGACATGTGGCGCTCCTACAGGCTTATGACCTGGTCGTGGTCGTCCATGATCAGCCGGGCCATGCGGTCATAGCCGACCGGTTCCACAGCCGGATCCGGGGCCACGCCCCGGGAGGCCAGGGCGTCGGCGGCGGCGAAGATCTCCTCCACCCCGAGCTCGCGCCAGGCCTCGGCCATGCAGGGGGTGCCGAGGTAGACGGCGTCGCCGACCAGCAGCACGGCCTTGTCCTCGTCGCCGCCGAGGACCCGAAGTTCTTCCAGACAGTCCTTTCTGGATTTATTCAGTAAAAAAAGCATGATATCCTCTCTCGTGTCCGGATGGCCTAGACGCGGTTGATCTCGTAGTCGAACTCGAGGCCCTCTTCCAGGGAGTAGGTGACCAGGGAGCCCCGGTAGAGGGCGCTCTGGATGGTCTCGAAGGCGGCCTCTTCCAGGTCCTCGGCCGCGACGTCCACGCGCAGGTCGATGTGGGTGAAGGCGGTGCGCATGGAATCGGTCTTTTCCTTGCTGACCGTGGCCGTGGCGGTCATGCGCACGGGCTTGCCCGCGGCCCGCTTGATGTCGTTCCAAAGGGAGTTGGTGTAGCAGGCGATGGCCGCGGCCACGAGGAGCCGTCCGCCGAAGTGTTCGTTGCCTTTTTCCTCGGCCGAGAGGGCGGAGTTGTCATAGGCGATGACGGGCATGGCCAGCGAACCGGTTTCGATTTTCCAGGCCGCGTCGGTGGTTCGTTCAAAGGTCAGGGTCATGGTCTCGGACATAGCCGCGCTCCTTGGCGATACGAATGGCCCTTTCGGGTGTTTGCCGCCTGGGGGGCGGGAAGAAGGAGAACTGTTTCTTCTTTGCAGCCCTGGGTTCTTCCCGTCCTTCGCTCGTCGCTCATCGTCGGCTTTCCAAGAGCAAGGCATATGCCAGAAATTTGCTTTAAATTATACTATGTTAGTCTGAATTGACCCCTTGAATTGTGAAAAAATGAACAATCTCAACTGGTTTTCAGTCGTCCAATGACCGCCTTGCTGTGAGGCCGCGCACAAGGCCTCTCCTTGAAGAACCGTTTGGTCAGGGCGTCTTTTGCGGGACTACCCGCCAGGCGATCCGCATGGCTCCGGCCGTGTCGATTTCTTTGGTCGGATGCCGCGACAGGTCCCGTGGCAAAGCGGAATACCCTGAAAAACAGAGGGTACGGGCACGACACGCGACAGTTGTGTCGCGTTTGCAACCTGTCTTGTCGTATGGATAAATCGTAATATTTAAAACAGGTTAAGGCAATAGGTCGGGAAAGGGCGACATTCGCGACGGGGCCGGTTTTTGGCGGGACCCTGTTTCGAAAGATAATCCAGGACGCCGCCGGCCGCGCGGACCGGAAAAGCGCCTGGAAACGGGATTGGCCCGGTTTTTGGATTGGCCGGTTGCCATTCGCCTGCCGGGATCAGGCTGCCGTCGCTCCATCGTCACGTGGCGTGCACTGCATGATCAACCCGGCGGCTCGGCTTCGAAACGGCGCGAGCCCCGAAGCCGGGCCCGCCCCGAGCACCGCGAAGGAAGAAACCGACCATGAAAAAGATCGCCCGCAAGGCCGCACTCATCGGATTCGACTGCGCCATTCCCAAGCGTCTGGAGGCGCTCGTGGCCGAAGGCGCGCTGCCCAATTTCGCCAGGTTCATCGAAAACGGCAGCTACATGACCGAAGGCTACAACCTGCCGACCGTCACCCCGCCCTCGTGGGCCACCATCTGCACCGGCGCCTATCCGCGCACCCACGGCGTTGAGGACTACTACTACTACCTCGAGGGCGAGAGCCTGGAGCACAAGAAGACTTGCCAGGCCTTCGGCTCGGGCATCCTGACCGCCGAGACCATCTGGGACGCCTGGGACAAGCAGGGCAAGAAGTGCGTGGTCGTCAACTATCCCATGTCCTGGCCGAGCAAGATGCAAAACGGGGTCATGGTCATGGGCGAGGGCCTTTCCCCGGCCGAGACGCGGTGGCAACAGCTCGGCAACGCCCACAAGGAGTTCCTGGCCTCCGAGTCGGTCGTCTCCTCCGACTTCTATCCCATGGGCGTCCAGGCCCGGTTCGACGACGCCAAAGGTTGGAAAAACCTGCCCGAAGGGGCCGAGGAGCCGCTTGAGGCCGTCATTCCCATGGTGTTCAAGGAGTCCATGGAGCCCCTGGAGAACCAGACCTGGTACGCCCTGGCCTGGGAATCCGGCGACGACGGCTACGACACCTTCGCCCTGTGCCCGGAGCGCGACTACGCCAAGGCCTTTTTCACCATCAAGGCCGGGGAGTGGAGCGGGGTCGTGGCCTCGGAGTTCACCATCAAGACCGATGGCCGCAAGGAGCAGGGCACCTTCCGCTGCAAGCTCCTGGAACTGTCCGACGACGCGGAGACCTTCAAGCTCTACGTGACCGGCATCTCGGGCCGCTGCGGCTTCGTGTCTCCGCCCGAGGCCGCAGCCCACCTGGACCTGTCACGCGAGGTCATCTGCAACGACATGGGCCTGGTCGCCTTCATCCACGGCGTCATCGACATGCAGACCGTGGTCGAAGTGGCCCAGTTCCACTCGGACTGGCTCGTCAACGTGGCCACCTCCATGCTCGGGGCCACGCCCGACTGGGACCTCTTCTACATGCACACCCACCTGGTCGACTGGTTCTACCACGGCTGGCTGGCCGACATGGACAGCGCCGATCCGGACAAGCGCCGGCGGGCCTACGACATGGAGCGCCAGATCTACCAGATCGAGGACAGGCTCCTCGGCCGGCTCATGGACGTCATGGGCGACGAGGCGCTGGTCTGCCTGTGCTCGGACCACGGGGCCACGCCCATGGGGCCGATCCTCAACACGGCCGAGGCCCTCAAGGCGGCCGGCCTGTGCCACTACGAGCCCAAGGCCACGGAGAACTACTGGGAGATCTACGAGGAGTCCGAAGGCTACAACTACACCCTGGACGTGACCAAATCCCTGGCCGTGCCCCAGCGGTACATGTTCGTCTACGTCAACCTCAAGGACAAATACCCGGGCGGCATCGTGGAGGCCGCGGACTACGAAACGGTGCGCGACCGGATCATCGACGCCCTGCTCGACTACAAGCACCCCGAAACCGGTGAGCGGCCGGTCCTTCTGGCCGTGCGCAAGGAGGACGCCCGGGTCTTCGGCATGGGCGGCGCCCAGGCCGGGGACGTGGTCTACGCGCTCAAGCCCGAATACATGGCCGAGCACGGCTACGGCCTGCCGACCGGCGAATCCGGCTGCGGCTCGCTCAAAAACGTCCTGATCTTCAAGGGGCCCAACATCAAAAAGGGCTTCCGCTACGAGCGTCCCCGGTGGCTGGCCGATATCGTGCCGACCATCTGCTACATGACCGGCAACAACGTGCCGGCCGACGCCGAAGGCGGTCCGATCTACCAGATCATGGAAAACCCGAACCTGGTCGCGGCCACGGCGTAGGGGAAGCGGCCCGCCCGGCGGGCCGCACGGCGTCATCCGCCCCGGGCCCGTCCCGGGGTCGCACAAGGAGAACTGTCATGGCCGAGAAGAAAGTGGTTTTGATCCTGGCCGGGGAAGCGTCGCTGGAAGCCTCGGGGGATGTCCTTAAAAAGTTCAAGAAAAAGGCCGTCATGGTCCCCAATTACACGGGCGGCGACGTGGCCGCCGAGGCCCGGCGCGTGCCCGGGGCCGTGCCGGCCGGCATCGACGACCTGGCCAAGGCCCTGGAGGACGGGGCGGCCCTGGTCCTGGTGTCGCTTGGCGACGTGGACCCGGCCGGCCTGGATGCGGCCCTGGCCAAGGTCCTGGACGCCGCCGACCGCCGCACCCTGGTGGTCCTGGCCGCTACAAACGTCCTGGCTTTTTACGGCCTGGGCATCAACACCAAGATCGGGTCCATCGACCGGCCGGCCTTTGCCAAGGACGTGGTGCCGACCCTGGCCCACATCGCCGACCTGCCCGTGCCGAACGACGCCACCGGCGCGATCCTGTACCAGGTCCTCAAGGAGACGAACCTCAAGCTCGCCGAGCTGACCAAGCTCAGGGAGGCCCTGGCCCGCATGGAGGCCGCCCTCCAGCGCGACAACCGCGAACCCTGGGACAAGCACGACTGCGCGTAGCGACAACTCCACGTCAGGCATAGGGATTCCAGCGTCCCTGTCCCCCGGAAGGGGCACGCGTTTCGGCGCGTGCCCCTTCCGCATTTTCTTTGGTCCTGGCGGGAGCGAAGAAGGAATCCATGAAAAAGTATTCGAAAAAACAGAATTTTTATCATTCCGTCACCTGGAGCCTGTTCCTGCTGACCCTGGGGAGCCTGGTCTACGTGGTCGGCTACAACGGCATCGCCGCCCACCACCGTTTCGTGCCCGGCGGGCTCTACGGCCTGGCCGCCCTGATCCACGACGCCGGCGGGACCTGGCCCACGGCCGTCTGGTACGCGCTCTTGAGCGCCCCGGTCTTTGTCCTGGCCTGGGCGGCCGTGGGCAGGCGGTTTTTCCTGCTCAACCTCTATTGCATGGCCGTCGTCGCCGTGCTCACGGATCTGCTCCGCCTGGATTTCGGGATCCAGGACCGCCTCCACGCGGCCATTGCCTCGGGCGCGGTCATGGGGGCCGGCTGCGGCCTGATCCTGCGCTCCAGCGGCGCGGGCGGCGGCCTCGACGTCCTGGCCGTCATGCTCAACCGGCGCTACGGCCTGCGCTACGGGGTCTTTTATTTCGGAGTCAACGCCCTGCTCATGCTGGCCACGGCCACCCGCCTGGAGCCGGACCTGGTGGTGGCCTCCATCGTGCTCCAGTGCATCTGTTCCCTGGTTACGGAATACGTGCTGTCGGTCTTCAACCAGCGCAAGGCCGTGTGGATCATTTCCGCCAAGACCCGGGAGATCAGCCGCCGCCTAGCCAGGGAGACGCGCCTTGGCGGCACCGTTGTGCGCGGCCGGGGCGGCTATGCCGGCAAGGAAGTGGAAATGCTTTTTTCCATCACCGACAACATGCAGGTCAAACCCCTGGAGGACATGGTCTTTGCCATCGATCCGGACGCGCTGTTCGTGGTGGAGAACACGTTCAACGTGATCGGCGGCACGTTCGGCCGTCGTAAGCCCTATTAGCGTGAGAGGGCCGCCGCGTCGCGCTCTCGGGACAGCGGAGCCAAGGCAGCGCCGGCCCCGCCGGAGCGGTGCGGGACGCGGGGGGAGGGAAGCCGGCGGGCGGCGTTGCGGCCCGAGGGCCGCCTTGGAACAGTCTCAGATCGCGTAATACTTCATCTTGCGTTGCAGGGTCCGCAGGTTCAGGCCCAGGTCCCGGGCCGTTTCTCCCCGTCGCCAGCGGTTGCGTTCCAGGGACTTGAGGATCATGGACTGTTCGAGCGTTTCCATGGCCTCCTTGAGGCTCATGGTCTCGCAGGCGCTGATTTCCGAGGCCTCTGGCATCCGTTGCTGCCGGTCCGTGCGCAGTTCCGGGAAATCGATCTCGCCGAAGGTCAGGTACCGGTCCAGGACGTTGTGGAGTTCCCGGATGTTGCCCGGCCAGTCGTAGTGTTCCAGGGCCAACCGCAGGGACGGGGGCAAAAGCGCCGCGCTGTTGGGGATGCCGGTCTTGCGGCTGAGAAAGTTGTCGATCAGGAGGAGCAGGTCTTCCTTGCGCTGGCGGATGGGCGGCAGATCGATGGCCAGGACGTGGATCCGGTAGAAGAAGTCGGCCCGCATGAGCTTTTGCTGGACCATCTCCTTGAGGTTCCGGTTGGTGGCCGTGACCAGGCGGAAATCGCTGCGCCGGGGCACGGTGTCGCCGACCGGGGTGTACTGCTTGCTCTCGATGGCCCGCAGGAGCTTGACCTGCAGGTTGAGGTTCAGTTCCCCCAGTTCGTCGAGAAACAGCGTCCCCTGGTCGGCCGCGCCCAGATACCCCTGGCGGGTGTCCACGGCGCCGGAAAAGGCCCCTTTCTTGTGGCCGAAAAACTCGCTCTCCAGGAGCTGTTCCGGGATGGCCCCGCAGTTGACCGGCACGTATTTGCCCGAGCGGCCGCTCATCTCGTGGATGGTCCGGGCCACCAGGTCCTTGCCCGTGCCGGTCTCGCCCAGGATGATCACGTTGGTGTCGCTCTGGGCGGCCTTCAATATCAGCTTGTAGACGTTTTGCATGACCTCGCTTTTGCCCACGATGTCGCCGAGGCCGTAGCTGCCCTTGACCGAGGACCGCAGCCGTTCGTTTTCCTCCCGCAGTTCGATCTCCTGCATCTTCTGGGCGCTCACGTCCATGATGATGCCGACCAGAAATTCCGGCCGTCCGGCATCGTCGTACAGGGGCGCGCCCTGGTCCCAGATCCACTTGACCTGGCCCGATGACATGGAGAGGCGGTACATCAGCTGGTAGGGCGCGCGGTTGGCGATGGCCTCGCGTTCGGCCTTGCACAGGGCCCCGAGGTCGTCGGGGTGGGTCATGCGCTCCAGGGTGTTGTGCTTCTCGCGCAGCAGTTCCTCGGCCGCGTAGCCGAGGAGTTCCCGGCACCCTTCGCTGACGAATTCCAGGACGAACGTCTCGCCGTCCAGGATGCGGCAGCAGTAGGCCATGCCCGGCAGGTGGTCGAGCAGGCGGGAGAACTTGTTCTCGACCGCGTGCAGGTGCCGGCGGATGGCCTCGTATTCCAGCCTGCCCCGGCGCAACGGTTCGCAGTCTGCGCAAAGCGCCTTGGCTTCCGCGTGTTCCATGGCTGTCCTTTTGCGACCATCGGTGTCGCTCATGGCGTCAAAGTTGTCGTGGGCGGATTCCAGCTTACGAGCTCGATTTCGGGTTGGCAACGACAAACCTGTCGCCTTCCAGGCCGTTTCCGCGACCAGGAGCCCCCGGAAGGGTCGCCGGCCTCCTGGCTTGGCATCATCCCTGCTAGACCTGGGGGGAAATCCTCCATCAAGGAAGGTGCCATGTCCCCAGTTTCCGCTGCAGCGGCCGCACGCCTCGCCAGGCGCGACCTGGCTTTCGCCCTTCGCGGCCTCCTGCTGGCCCTGGCCTCGGGCATGGTCTGGGGACTCAACGGCGTGGTCCTGAACCAGGCCCTGGCAAGGCCGCCGTTTTCCGATCCCGTGCTGTGGCTGGCCGCGCCCCTGGCGGTTTCCGGGCTCCACGACTTCCTGGCCGGCCTGTGGAATCTCCTTTTCAACGCCGCCACCGGACGGATCCGGGAGATCGGGCGGAGCCTCGGCGTGCGGCCCGGCCGCCTGGTCTGCCTGGGCGCGCTTTTGGGCGGCCCCCTCGGCATGGGCGGCTACATCCTGGGGCTCAAGCTGGCCGGACCGGCCTATGTCCTGCCCGTCACCTCGCTCTATCCGGCCGTGGCCTCGGGGTTGGCCCTGGTGTTTCTCAAGGAGCGGATCGCGCTTCGGGCCTGGCTGGGGCTGGCCTGCTGCGCCTGCGGCGTGGCCGTCATGGGCTGGTCCCCGCCCGAGGGCGCGTCCGGGCCGCTTTTCTACCTGGGCCTCGGCCTGGCCGGCCTGGCCGCCCTGGGTTGGGGCGCGGAGGGGGTCTTGTGCACCAACGCCATGGACTTCCTCGATCCGGCCGTGGCCCTCAACATCCGCCAACTGGTTTCGGGATCGGTGACCCTGTTCGCGCTGCTGCCGCTTCTTGGCGGCTGGCCGGTTTTGATTGCGGCCGTCGTCGCGCCGGCCGGAGGGATCGTGGCGTGCGCCTCGGTCCTTGGGGCCGGCTCCTACCTGCTGTGGTACCGGGCCATGAACATGACCGGCGTCAGCCGGGCCATGGCCGTAAACATCACCTACGCCCTGTGGGGCCTCCTTTTCAGCGCCCTTTTGACGGACCAGGCCCTGACGTTGCCGGTCTGCCTCGGGGCCGTGGCCATCACCGGCGGCATGCTGCTCGTGGTCGGGGATCCCCGGCGCATGGCCGATCTGCGGACCGTGGACGAGACGCCGGCGGAGCAGGCGGCATGACGCGCTTACATCCCCCCATGCGGCTGATGGTCGCCCTGGCCCTTACCGGCGGCGAAGCCTTGAGCGCATCCCAGATCCTGGAGCGGATCGCCCCCCTGTACGCCGGAGAGGGACAGTGCGCCGCACCGGTGGTCGAAACCCATCTGCAAGCCCTCAAGAGCGTCGGCATCGTGCGGGTGGCCGCCGCCGCCATCGTCCAGGACCGTCTGGTGGCGTCCTACCGCCTGACGGCCCACGGACGCCGACGGTTGGCCGCTTCCGGGGCCGCGTTTCCGGACTGAACCCTGTTGTCGCATCCCGGGAGACGTCCATGAAAAACTGGAAGCTCGGCATCAAGATCGCCCTGGGCCTCGGCCTGCTCCTGCTCCTGACCCTGGCCGTCGGCGGGCTGGCCCTTTGCAACATGGGGCTGGCCAGGGAAAAATCCTCGGTCCAGGCCACCTGGTACATGCCGGCCATCGAAAGCGTCACCTCCCTTCGCGCCGCCACTGCCGAGGCCACCCGCGACATCAGGCTCTTTGCCCTGACCCACGACCCCGCCCAGTTCGAAGCCTGCGCCCGGGCCGTGGCCAAGGCGGGAACGTGGCTGGAAAAGGCCCGGGACCTGGCCGGACAGTTCGCCGGCCTGGCCGCGCTCGGCGAGAACATGGACCGGATCCGGGAGCACCTCGCCCGCTTCACTGAACTGATGGAGCGGATGCGGCGCCTGGCGGCCACGGTGGCGGCCGACCGCGAGGCCCTTTTCCAGTGGGCCCAGGTCTTTGACGAGGGGCTGACGGCCTTCCTGGCCCTCAACAACGCCCGGCTCGACCAGGAGATCGCGGACCAGGCCGAGCCGGCGGCCCTGACCGAACGGCGCGCCAAGATCGGCCTGGCCACCGAGATCCTGGACCTCGGCTACAAGGTCCGCCTGGCCAACTGGCAGTCCCAGGCCCAGCGCGATCCGGCCGTCATGGAGGCCGCCCGGGGACGTTACGAGGAAGCGGCCGAGCGGATCAGGGGTCTGCGCCAGAAGGCCAGGAAAGCCGAGGAGGTCCGGCTGCTCGAACCCATGCGGACCTCCCTGGAGGAATACCGGGGCAAGCAGGAGGCGCTTTTAGCCGCCATGGAAAGCGTCCGGGAGACGGGGCAGCGCCTGGAAGCCACGGCGGCGGACCTGGAAAAGCTGACCCAGGAGACCGTGGCCGACGGCATGGGCCATGCCAAAAGCCTGGCCAACGCCGCCATGGCCGGCCTGGACCGGACCCGGACCATGCTGCTGCTCGGCCTTGGCGCGGCCCTGGCCGTGGGCGTGGCCGTGGCCTGTTTCATGACCCGGGCCATCACCGGTCCCCTGATCGCCGGCGTGGGCTTTGCCGAGGCCGTGGCCCGAGGCGAACTGGACCGGCGCTTTTCCCTGGACCAGCGCGACGAGCTCGGCGCCCTGGCCCGGGCGCTCGGCCACATGGTCGAGACCCTCAAGCGCAACATGCGCGACATCGAGGAGAAAAGCGGCAACATCGCCCTGGAGTCGGACAGGACCCGGCAGGCCCTGGAAGAGGCCACGGCCAAGGAAACGCGCATCAACGACCTGATGGAGCGGATGCGGGAGGTGGCCGCCAAGGCCTCCGCCATTGCCGAACGCGTGTCCTCGGCCATCCAGCAGCTTTCCAGCCAGGTCGAGGAGACGGTCCGTGGGGCCGAGGCCCAACGCCGGGCCATGGGGGAAACGGCCACGGCCATGTCCCAGATGAACGCCTCGGTTCTGGACGTGGCCCGAAACTCGGCCCAGGCCTCGTCCCGGGCAGAGGAGGCCCGGGGCAGGGCGGCCGAGGGCTCGGCCGTCATGACCCGGGTGCTGGCCGCCATCACGTCGCTTACGGAACGCAACCGGACGCTCCAGCAGGACATGGCCGCCCTGGACGAACAGGCGCGGCTGATCGGCAGCGTCATGGGCGTCATTTCCGACATCGCGGACCAGACCAACCTGCTGGCCTTAAATGCTGCCATCGAGGCGGCCCGGGCCGGAGAGGCCGGACGCGGCTTCGCCGTGGTGGCCGACGAGGTCCGGAAGCTCGCGGAAAAGACCGTGCAGGCAACGAGCGAAGTGGGCGGAAAGATCCGGGCCATCCAGGAATCCTCGCGCCAGAGCGCGGCCAGCGTCGCCCTGGCCGCGGCCTCGGCCGCCGAGGCCGCGGACCTTGGCGGCCAGTCCGGCCAGGCCCTGGACAGCATCGTGGACCTGGTCCGGCAAAGCGCGAGCCAGATCCAGGACATCGCCGCCGCAGCCGAGGAACAGTCCACGGCCTCGGACGCAATCAGCCGGTCCATTGAGGACGTTTCCGGCATCACCGCCGAAACCGCCCAGGGCATGGCCCAGTCGGCCCAGGCCCTTTGCGAGCTGGCGGCGTTGACGGAAAACCTCCAGTCCCTGGTCCAGGAACTGCGGCATCAGGACGACAGGGCGGCAGGGAGACCTTCCGCTCGGCCGGACGCCGTCTTGGTCCTGGCCTGAAAATTCCACGCCGGCCCCGGCCGGTCCCATGCGACTGCCTGAAGGAGGCAACCATGCTCGACGCGCCCACTGCCCGAGAGGGCCTGACCGACCGGGTGGAGGCCCTTCGCCGGGAATACCTGCTCGCCAAGCCCTCGGTCTCCATCGCCAGGGCCAGGGCCTTCACCAAGGTCTACCGGGAAAATCCGGGCATGCCGCCCATGATCCTGCGGGCCATGGCTTTCAAAAAAGCCTGCGAAACCGCTCCCCTGATCATCTTCGACAACGAGTTGATCGTCAGCCACCCCGCCGGCGCCCGGCGGGCCGGGGAGATCGCTCCGGACATCGCCTGGCGGTGGGTCCGGGACGAACTCGACACCCTCGCGACCCGGTCCCAGGACCCCTACGACATCCGCGAAGAGGACAAGCGGGTCCTTCGCGAGGAGATCTTTCCCTTTTGGGAAGGACGGTCCGTGGACGAGGCGGCCGAGACCCAGTTGCGTCAGGCCGGGCTGTGGGAACTGACCAGCGAAAGCTGTATCTGCGACGTGTCCATCAAGACGCAAAACGGCGGGGGCGACACCTGCCCGGGCTATGACAACATCCTGCTCGTCAAGGGATTCGCCGGCATCATGGCCGAGGCCGAGGCGCGCTTGGCCGGACTGTCCATGGCCAACAAGGACGACATCGATAGGATCCACTTCCACACCGGCGTCCTCCTGACCTGCCAGGGAGCCATGGCCTACGCCGACCGCTACGCCCGGCTGGCCGAGTCCCTGGCCCGGCTGGAGGAGAATCCGGCGCGCAAGGCCGAACTGCTGCGCATCGCCGAAACCTGCCGCCGGGTGCCGGCCCTGCCGCCGCGCACCTTTGCCGAGGCCCTGCAGTCGGTCTGGTTCGCCCAGTCCCTTTTTACCCTGGAGGAAAACCAGACCGGCATCTCGCTCGGCCGGGCCGACCAATACCTCCATCCGTACTACGCGGCCGACGTGCAGGCCGGCCGGTTGACCGAGGACGCAGCCAGGGAGCTGGTCTGCTGCTGGCTGATCAAGATGGCCGAGCTCATGTGGCTGGTCAGCAAGGAGACGGCCATGTACTTCGCCGGCTACCAGCCGTTCATCAACCTGGTGGTCGGCGGCCAGAAGCGCGGCGGCGGGGACGCCACCAACGCCCTGACCTACCTTTTCATGGACTGCTCCAAGCGCCTGGGCCTGTACCAGCCGTCCCTGGCCGTGCGCATCCACAACGCCACGCCCCGGCCGCTGCTCAAGAAGGTGGTGGACGTCATCCGCTCCGGCATCGGCTTTCCGGCCTGCCATTTCGACGACGCCCACATCAAGATGATGCTGCGCAAGGGGTTCGATTACGAGGACGCCAGGGACTACTGCCTCATGGGCTGCGTGGAGCCGCAGAAATCCGGCCGCATCTACCAGTGGACCTCGGTCGGCTACACCAACTGGCCCGTGGCCATTGAATTCGCCTTAAACGACGGCGTCTTTCCCCACGACGGCCGGGTCCACGGCCTGCGTACCGGCGATCCCGACGCGTTCGCCGACTTCGAATCCTTTGAAGCGGCGGTCAAGCGGCAGATCCGCCACATTACCATACAGGCCGCCAAGGCCACGCTTCTTTTGCAGCGCATCCACCGCGACCTCGCCCCGAAGCCGCTGGTCTCCTGCCTGGTCGAGGGCTGCCTGGAAACGGGCAGAAACGTCATGGACGGCGGGGCCGTGGTCAACAACGGGCCGGGACTCGTCTGGACCGGCCTGGCCGATTACGCCAACTCCATGGCGGCCGTGAAAAAGCTGGTCTTTGAGGAGGGTAAATACACCCTGGCGGAATTGGCCCGGGCCCTGGCGGACAATTTCGAGGGACACCCGGACCTGCTCCGGGACTGCCTGGCCGTGGCCAAATACGGCAACGACGACGACAGCGTGGACTGTTTCGCCAAGGACCTGGTGGATTTCACGGAGCAAATCCACAAGGGCCAGGCCATGCTCTACGGTCCCATGAGCCACGGCACTCTGTCGATCTCCAACAACACGCCCCAGGGCATGCTGATCGGAGCCCTGCCGAGCGGCCGCTTGGCCGGCCAGCCCCTGGCCGACGGCATCAGCCCGTCCCAGCAGACCGACGGCAAGGGGCCGACGGCGGTGGTCAAATCGGTCAGCAAGATCAATGTCGAGGCCATGGAGATCGGCCAGGTTCACAACATGAAGATCCTGGCCGGGCTCCTCGACACGCCCGAGGCGGAAAACGCCCTGATCGACCTGTTGCGGACCGCCAGCATCCTCGGCAACGCCCAGATGCAGTTCAGCTACGTGGACGACGCCACCCTGCGCCAGGCCCAGCGGGAGCCGGACCGGTACCGGGGGCTCATGATCCGAGTGGCCGGGTACAGCGCCTTTTTCGTGGAACTGTGCCGCGAGGTCCAGGACGAGATCATCAGCCGCACCATGGTCACGCGGTTTGAGTAAGCGCCGATCCGGCCGGGCGTCCGGATCCGGATGCCCGGCCCGAGGTTTTCATGTCCCATCCCGTGGTCCCGCCCGGCCTTGTGGGCAACATCCAGAAATATTCCCTGCATGACGGTCCGGGCATCCGCACCATTGTGTTCCTCAAGGGCTGTCCGCTGCGCTGCCTCTGGTGCGCCAATCCCGAGGCCATGGCCGGCCATCCCGAACCGTGGCTGGACACCCGGCTGTGCCGGGGCTGCGGGGCCTGCGTCCGGGCCTGTCCGAGCGGCCGCCACCTCCTGTCGCCCGGACCCGATGGCGGGGTGGCGCACGGCTTTTCCCGGGCCGCTGCCTGCGTCGGCTGCGGCCGGTGCGCGGCCGCCTGCCCGGCCGGGGCGTTGACGGTCTGCGGGCAGCGGATGACGGTTCCCGAGGTGGTGGCCGCGGTGATGGAGGACGAGGCCTTTTACCGGACCTCGGGCGGCGGCGTGACCATAAGCGGCGGCGAGGTACTGGCCCAGCCGGCGTTCGCCCGGGCGGTCCTGGCCGCCTGCCGGGACGAGGGGCTCCACACGGCCATCGAGACCAGCGGCTGCGGCCCCTTCGCGGACCTTTCCGGGTTGGCCCGGCTGTCCGACCTGATCCTCTACGACATCAAGCATCTGGACAGTGCGGCCCACAGGCGGCTGACCGGCCGGGGAAACGGCCTGATCCTGGAAAACCTGGCCCGGCTGCTGGACGTGGGCGCTGCCGTCGTCGTCCGTGTGCCCCTGATTCCCGGCCACAACGACGACGCCGACAGCCTCGGCGCGATCCTGGACCACCTCCAGGGGCTGGCCCGGCGCGGCGGACGGCTGCTCGGTGTGGAACTCCTGCCGTACCACGGCTATGGGGTCGGCAAGTACGCCCGGCTCGGCCGCGACTATCCCCTGGCCGGGCTTGCGGCCCATACGCCACGGGAGCTTGAGGCCGTGGAAGCCCTGGTCCGGACGAGCGGCCTGGCCGTACGGGTCGTAGGTCCCGCCTGAGCCGGGCCAAACGCGTCGGCCGACGCGCCGGACCGGAAAAGTCCCTTTGGAACTGTCAGGGACGCGCGGACCGCAGGAAGTCCAGGCAGGCCGGGGCCGCCTTGGGAAAATCCACGCCGCCGTGGATTTCGAGCACCGGCAGGTCGCGGAGCAGGTCGAGATAGGCCTCCTCGTTGGCCGAAAAAGACTCCGCGGGGCTGTCGGGTTCGTAGAACAGGCCCACATCCTTCATGAAGGCCGGCATCAGGTCGCGGCGGGTCCGCAGGTCGACCCGGGCCGTGGCCATGGGGGAGGCGTCGCGCTTCCAGCGCAGGATCACGAGCCCGGCCATGGGACATGACAGGCGGAATCGTCCCGGGCCGAAGCAGGCGTCGATGCAGGCGTCGTACTTGTGCTCCAGGTCCCACAGCTCGCTTTGGGGCAGGGCCGCGAACCGCGCCCGCTCCTGAGCGTCCATGACCGGAGCCAGGCTCGGGTTGTTGAGGATGGTGCCGGGGTTGACCCGGGGCATCTTGGCCACGCCGGTCATGGTCAGCCCTTCGGGTCCCCGGGCGGCCATGATCCTGTCGTTGCTGACGAACTCCGTGCCGTGGCGCATGATTTCGAGGGCCAGGGTGGATTTGCCGGCTCCGGCGAAGCCGGCGATGGCCAGGCCGCGGCCGTCCTCGGCCACGCCGGCGGCGTGGAAGAGCAGGGCGCCGCTTCTCAGGCGCAGTTCGATGAACCGGTTGTTGATGAAATTGACGATCTGGTTGTCGTTTCGGACGCAGGGACCGACCGCGTAGTTCTTGCCGTGGCCGAACAGGAAAACCAGGCCGGTCTTGAGCTTGCGCACCACCCTGCCGTCCGGCAGGTCGGCATAGGCCTCCTTGATACTGGTCTTGCCCGGCTCGCGATCCTTGACCACAAAGGGCAGGTCCAGGTCCGGGGGCCCGGCCTCGATGGCGACCACCGGCACGACAGTCGCGCCGCCGGCGCCGACAAAGGCGCGGTAGTAGGCGGCCAGCTTGTCGACAAGCTCCCGGGAATTGGAGGAAACGGCCACGGTCACGTCGTCGAAGGTGACGTCCAGACGGTGGGCCAAGGGCGCGGTCGCCAGGATGGGGGCCAGGAGGCGGTCCAGGGAGGGGAGGGCGGTCATCGGATCTTCTCCAGGACGTAATCGGCATAGGCCCCGGCCGCGTCCAGGCCGCAGGCTTCCAGCAGTCCCCGGAAGCCCCCGAAGGCCGAGACTTCGTAGATGGCCGCCCCGTCCGGGGTTTCCACCACGTCCACGCAGGTGAAGGCCATGCCCGGGAACAGGGCCTGGGCCTTGCGAGCCAGTTCGATGATGGCGTCCGACGGCGTGTGGGACACATAGCGGCCGCCCGTGCGGGTGGTGGTGTCCCAGGAGGCGCCGCTGCCCTGGCGGGCGTAGGTGGCCAGGTACCGGCCGCCGAGAAAGGACACGCCGAGGTCGAGGTGCCCGCCGGCGTGGGAGACCATCTTCTGGATGTACATGACCTGGTTGCCGGCGGCCTTGTAGTCCGCGATGTCCTCGCGGACGTCGGCCGTGTCCTCGATCACGGTCATGCCCCGGGCCTTGGAGCTGTAGAGCGGCTTGAACACGGCCCGGCCGAACCGGGCCACGGCCCCGGCCGCCGCCTCGATGTCCTCGGTCACCACGGTCGGGGGCATGGGAATGCCGCCCAGGCGCAGGACAGCGGTGCCGGACAGCCTGTCGATGAGCCGGAACATGCTGTCCGGGTCGGAAAAGACCGGCACGCCGCGCTGGTGAAGAAACCGCAGGATCTCCATCCGGTCCAGGGCGTCCGGCGAGTAGCTGGGCGCGATCTTCTTGACGATGACCGCATCCAGGGCGGTCAGGTCCGTTTCCCGGCAAAACACCCGGCCGGTGTCCAGGTCGAGCCGGACCGCGGCCATGTCGATGCACAGGCGAAAGCCCGTCCTTTGTTCCACGGCGTCCAGGAGCCGCTGGGTGGACCAACCGTCGGGTATGCCCACCACGCCGATTTTTGGCATCGTTTCCTCCGTGCGGGGATGGTGCGACTTAATAGCAGACCGCTTCCAGAGGCAACCGGAAATCGGCCGGATCGCCGCCGTGGCCGGCTGCCTTGGACAGCAGGTAGATGCCCCGGGAGAGCATCTGCTTGGAAAACCGCTCGCTCAGCTCGAATCGGGTCGAGGTGACAAGGGACCGGGCCAGGCCCAGGGCCAGGCGCATCTCGAAGGTGGCGTCCCCGTGCGCGGCGGCAAAGGACCTGGCGAAGCGGAAAAACTCCATGATGATCGCGTTGAGGACCCGCCGTCTGTCGGCGTCGAAAATGGGCAGCCGGAAGTTCGAGATCATGAAGACCGAAACGTCCTGCGCCAAGTCGCCCGCGGCCGAACGGTGCAGGTCGATGTAGTGGATCCGGTCCTGGATCGGATCGTAGAGGATGTTGTTGCTGTTGTAGTCGCCGTGGAGAAAGACCGAAAACGGGGCAAAAAGGGCTTGTTCCGCGGCTTCGGCCGCCTCCAGGGCCGCGTCCAGGGACGGCAGGACCCGGGACCCGACGGCCTGGCGCGGCGACCTGAACTTGGGGTGGACGGTCAGCACCTCGTCCAGGCGGGCCCGCAACTGCCTGATGGAGCCGGCCGTGACCGGGGCGTGGACCAGGGTCTTGCGCCACAGGTTCCCGGCCGTCCGGCACAGGGCGGCCAGGCCCCGGGCCAGCAGGGTGACGTCGCCGCCGACGGCCAGATCCTGCATGGTCCGGCCGGGCAGCAGGCCGACCAGCATGGAGCTCGACTTCCGGCCTTCCCGAAACGCCTCCACCCGGGGCGGCAGGCCCGGCAGCAGCGCCTCCCACCGTTCGATGTTGGCCGCCTCCCGCCGCAGCTTGTCCGTGTCGCCGTCCTTGAAGATGACGTCGCCCCGGCAGTCCTGGCCTTCGGTCCGGTCCGCGATCCGGCCGATGCGGCAGCCCGAGCGCGTCCCCCAGATGGATTCGAACTCCAGGGCCGACAGGGGGATTTCGTGGCCGCTTTCGGTCAGGATGTCTTTCAGGGCCGTGAACTGGTGGATCTTGAACTTGTCGCCCGTGATGCCGAAGATGGCGGCCTCGCCGATATTGAGCAGAGCGTCGCCGATCCGCTCCAGGTAGCGGAAGATGAAAAGCGTGGTCAAAAGGTCGCCGGTCATGGCGCCGCCCGAGCGCAGTTCGTCGCGGATGCGGTCGAACTGGGCCTTGTAGAGGCGGTCGAGGGTCAGTTCGCTGCGGCAGATGCGAAGCGCCGCCGTCATGTCCCGCTCGAGCACCGCCTTGGGGGTCCAGGCCAGGGCCTGCCGGATCTCGGCGAAAAAAGGCAGGTAGGCGTAGCGCTTGATGCAGGCCGGGTCGTCGTAGTGCCGGGTCTGGCGCACCACGTTGACGGCATGGTCGCCCACCCGCTCCAGGTTGTTGCCGATGATGTTCAGCGCCCGGATGCGGGCCACGTCCGGGGCGTTTGGCCGCTTTTCGGCGTGCAGCGTGGCGAAGCAGGCGTTTTCGACCACGCTCTTGAGGTTGTCGATATAGTCGTCCCTGGCCTCGATCTTGGCGATGGCCAGTTCGTCGCGTTTCTCGACAATGGCCAGGGTCCCTTCCATCTGCCGCTCGACTTCGAGCAGAAGGAACTGGAAGTTCTTTTCGATCTCATGCATCGCCGGGGTCCCGTGGCGTGATGAGCAAGGGGGCGTCGAGGAGGCCGCAGTCCTTGTCCCGCTCCTTCCACCGGAAGGTCAGCTTGAGCTTTCTGTCCTCGCCCTTGGCCTTGCCTTCGATGGCCACATCGACCAGCCCCTTGGGCAAGAGCTCCAGGATCTGTTCGCCCTGGGTCAGGGTGACTGCGCCCCTGGCGAATCCGTCGCGGATGGCCTCCAGGTAGGCGGCCACGGCCTCCGGTTCCTGCAGTCCGTCGTATTTGAAAACCTTTTGCGACACGATGCCTCCTTGGCCCGGACGGTCGGGCAATGTCTCCATGGGCTCGGGAAGTCCTTAGCACCCGATTATGAAGAATAGATGAAATCCTGGCAGCAATTTCCATGAAAAGTCTGGTCGGTGCCTGGCGGCAGGGACTGTCCGGGGGGGCCTGGCCCTGTCGCCCGGCCGGGGAGGGGCTGGACGGGCACGGCCGCAGGAAGCCGCCTTCGGTCCCTGCCCCCCAGGCATGGCGAGGGGTCAGGTCGTGGCGGCCGGACGCGCCGACAGGATGGCCTCGCCGGCCTTCGAGAGCGCGTCCTTGAGCGCGGTCTTGGCGCTGTGGGCGCCGTCGGCATCGGCCTGGCCCAGGCGCTCCTCGAGGCGTCCGGCCAGGAGCCGCGCCGCCTCGGCCCCCACCGCGCCGGCGATGTTTTTCAGCGAATGGGCGGCCAGGGCCGCTTCCTCCCAGTTTTCCTTGTCCATGCAAAGCGAGATCAGGCGCAGCTTGCGCGGGTACTGCCGCAGGAAGTCGGCCTGGAGTTCCCGCAACAGTTCGGTATCGCCGCCCAGGCGCAGCAGCGCGGTTTCCGTGTCCAGGGCCGGAGAGGCGGCCGGGCGGGTCTGGGGCCTGGCCGCCCCCAGGGGGCGGCCGGCGGCGATCCGTTGCAGCAGGTCGTCCAGGGCCTGGAAGTCCAGGGGCTTGGACAGGCAGGCGGTCATGCCGGCGGCCAGGCACTGTTCCCTGACGCCGCTTGGGGCGTGGGCGGTCATGGCGATGACCGGGGTGCTCCGGTTGGTCTCGCCGGCCTGGCCGGCCCGCAGCCGGCGCGTGGCCTCCAGGCCGTGGACGCCGGGCATCTCCAGGTCCATGAGGACCAGGTCGAACGGACGGTCGGCCAGGGCCGCCAGGGCCTGGCACCCGTCCTCGGCAAGCCCGAAATCATGGCCCCGGCTGGTCAGGTAGGCCACCGCCACCTTGATGTTGATCGGGTTGTCCTCGGCCAGCAGGACGCGCAGCCATGTCATGGACAGACTCCACGGACGGAAGCAGGATGCGCCGCCAAGGCGCATGCCGCATTTTCCGATTGGTAGGAGAGTCGGCCGGCAAAAGCAAGGCCGTCGCACCGTTGCGCGGACCGCCGCCTGTCTCAGGCCGCCGGCAGGTAGGACCGGCCCAGAACGAATCCCCGGCTCTCCAGAAATGCGGACAGGTATTCGGTCGCCCCCCGGCTGGCCACATAGGGTACCACGAAGCAGGATGCGGGGCCGGGCACCGCGGCAAGCGGCAGCACCGGTCGGCCGGCCACGGTCTGGCCAATTTTTTTCGGGTCAATGTCGAGCCAGGCGGCGATGGCCACGCCATGGGCAAGCAGGCACTCGGCCCGGCGGCGGGTGATGCGGCCGGCCCCGGCCACGATGATCTCGGGATGGCATGGATTGATGCGGGCCAGGCACCGGGCCAGGTAGCCGGCCTTGATCCGGTGGAAGGCGTCGGCGTCGTAGCGGGGGTCGGTGCGCGAAAGCCGGCCCGGCGGGTCGTTCCAGGTCAGGAGCGTGGCCGGCACCTTGGCCATGGCCACGCCGGCCTCGAGCCACCGCAGCCACAGCTCGTAGTCCTCGGGGAAAGGGCCCTGCCGGTAGCCGCCGAAGCGGCCGGGAAGGGCGGACCGGAACATGACCGTCGGATGGGGCAGGGGGGATTCCCGGAAGATGCCCAGGGCGATGGCCTCTGGCGTGCGCAGGCTGTTGGCCCATTCGAGGTGGGCGCAATAGCCCCGGGCGGCCTCGGGGTCGCCGCCGAAACCGGCCAGGCAGGAGACCAGGCCGATTTCGGGATGTGCGTCCAGGTAGCGCGCCTGCAGTTCCAGACGGCGGGGATGGCAGACGTCGTCGGCGTCCATGCGGGCGACGTACGCGCCCCGGGCCACGGCCAGGCCGGCGTTTAAGGCCGCCGCGATGCCCTCGCGGGGCCGGCCCAGGATCCGCAGGCGCGGTTCACGGGCCGCCCGGGCATGCAGCGCGTCCAGGGTGGCCCCGTTGTCGTCGGACCCGTCGTCCACGGCCACGATTTCGAAATCGTCCAGGGTCTGGCCGGCCAGGCTGTCCAGGGCGGCGGACAGGGTGGCGGCCGCGTTGCGCACGGGCAGGACCACGGAAATCATGGGGCTGCTGTACCGGGACCTTCCGTCCTGGGCAAGGTCGGTCTGAACGGTTGCTCAGTTTGGTTTTTGCCCGGATTCGTCATTGCCCTGTAAAATCTCGTTTGGTAGGCTTCAGGAACGCTTCCCGGGAGACGCACTCCAACCCATGTCCGACCCTCGCATTCTTCTTGTTTCCGACAGCGCCGTTCTGGCCGCGGCAGTCGTGCGCCACTGCGCCGACCTCTCGGGGCTCGGGACCGTGCGGGCCGGGAACGCGGACGAGGCCTCGGAGATCCTGTCCCGGGAAGACCGGCGCCATGTCCTTTTGAGCGTGGTGGACCTGGGACTGCCGGACGCGGCCGTGGAGCGGGTGGCCGGCATGGCGGCGGCCGGCGGCATCCCCTGGCTGGCCGTGGCCGACCGGTACACGCCGGCCCTGCGGGAAAAGGCCGAGGCCCTGGACGCCATCGATTTCGTGGTGGCCGACGCCGAGGAACCCGAGGGCGTGGCGCGGTACGTGGACCGGCTGCTCAAAAACCGGTGCGCCCGGATCCTGGTGGTCGAGGATTCGGCCTTCATGCGCGTGCACCTGCGCCGCCAGCTGCGGCGCTACCAGTTCCGCGTCCACATGGCCGGCTCCCCGGAACTGGCCATGCGCGTCCTGGAACAGCGGCCGGACATCGCGGCCGTGATCATCGACTACGACATGCCGGGCCAAAACGGCGTGGAACTGACCCGGGCCATCCGCCGGCGTTTCCGCCACCGCGAGGTCTGCCTCATCGGCATCTCGGGCAAGGCGCCCCGGGCCATTTCGGCGGAATTTCTCAAAAACGGCGGCGACGACTATCTGCACAAGCCCTTCGAGCGCGAGGAACTCTACTGCCGCGTGCTCCACGGGGTCGAGGCCGTGGAGCGGATGCTCGAGATCAAGCGCCTGGAACGCCTGCGCCGCATGTTCCTGTCCATGCTGGCCCATGACCTGAAAAGCCCGGCCGGCGGCATCGTGGGCGCGGCCAACCTGATCCTCGACGGCGTGTGCGGCCAGGTCGGCGGCGAAGTGCGGGAGATGGCCGCGGTCATCAGCCAGGCCGGCCGGCGGCTGTGCACCCTGGCCTCCAACATGCAGGACCTGACCCGCCTGGAGACGGGCCGTCTGGAACCGGCCCTGGCCATGTCCCACCTGGACGGGCTGGTCATGGAGCGGGCCCGCCTGGCCGAGGCCACGGCCTCGGGCAAGGGCATCCGCCTGGAGACCGCGGTGGCTCCGTTGCCGGTCATGGCCTTTGACCCGGACCTGGTGGCCCGGCTGCTCGACAACCTGCTCTCCAACGCCGTGAAATTTTCCCCGCCCCAATCCCTGGTCCGCGTGGAGCTGTCGGCCGTGGGCGACGAGGCCGTGATCCGGGTGCGCGACCAGGGGCCGGGCATCCTGCCTGAGGAGCGCCACCGGCTGTTCAAGCCGTTCGAGCGCCTCTCCGCCCGGCCCACGGCCGGCGAAAAGAGCCTGGGCCTGGGACTGGCCATTGCCGAGGGCATTGTGGCCGCCCACGGCGGCCGGATCTGGGTGGAAAGCGCGCCAGGGCAGGGAGCGGCCTTTTGTTGCGCCCTGCCCCGTGACGCCGCGCCTCAGTCGGCCGACTGTTCCTGCGAATAGACGTATTCCCGAACCGCCTGGATCCAGGGCCTGGGTTTGCGTCCGATGGTTTCGGCCAGCTTGGCCGTGGAGAGCACGGAATAGGCCGGTCGCTTGGCCTTTTGCGGATACTCCGACGAAGGGATGGACACCACCCGGCAGGAAAGGCCGGCCGCGCTCACGGCCTCGGCGGCCAGCTCGCACCAGCTGGCCTGGCCCGAGCCCACGGTGTGGAAGACGCCGGATTTGCCCGTGGCCGCGAGATCGGCCGACCAGCCGGCCAGGTCGACGGTGGAGGTGGGGGAGCCGATCTGGTCGCCGACCACCCGCAGTTCGTCGCGGTTTGCGGCCAGGCCGAGGATGGTGGCCACGAAGTTCTTCTTGCCCGGTCCGAAGAGCCAGGCCGTGCGCAGGATCTGGTACCGCAGGAGCCCGGTCTCCAGGATGGCCTGTTCCCCGGCCAGCTTGCTGGCCCCGTAGACCGACTCCGGGCCGGTCGGGTCCTCCTCCACATAGGGCGTGCCCTTGTCGCCGCGAAAGACGAAGTCCGTGCTGTAGTGCACGAGCATGGCCTTGGCCCCGTCGCAGGCCCGGGCCAGGCCGGCCGGCAGGTCGCGGTTCAGGCGGTAGGCTGCGGCCGCGTCGTCCTCGGCCGCGTCCACGGCCGTGTAGGCCACGGTGTTGAAAAGGTGGGTGGCGGAAAATTCCGCCAGGGCCCGGGACACGGCCTCCGTGTCGAAGGGGTCGAGTTCGGCCCGGGTCGTCGGCCGCACCGCGAACCCGGCTGCGGCCAGGGCCCGGGACAAGGGCTGCCCGAGGAGCCCCGTCTTGCCGCCAAGGACAATGGCCCGTCCTTTCTCCTGCCTGCCCCCGCTCATGCCCGCTCCCCGTACCACTGGTCCATGAACCGGCGGTAGGCCCCGCTCTGGACGCTTTCGAGCCACGCGCCGTTCGCCTGGTACCAGTCCATGGTCTCCCGGATGCCGCGGGCGAAGTCGTATTCCGGAACAAAACCCAGTTCCCGGGTCGCCTTGGTGAAATCCATGGCGTAGCGGCGGTCGTGGCCCGGACGGTCGGTGACGAAGCGGACGAGGCTTTCGGGCTTGCCGAGGGTGGCCAGGATGGTCCGCACCACTTCGATGTTGGGTTTTTCCGCGTCCCCGCCGAAGTTGTAGACTTCGCCCGGACGGCCTTTTTGCAGCGACAGCTCCACGCCCCGGCAGTGGTCGATGACGTAGATCCAGTCGCGGACGTTGAGGCCGTCGCCGTAGACCGGCAGGGGCTCGTCGGCCATGGCCTTGGAGAACATGAGGGGAATGAGCTTTTCCGGGAACTGGAACGGACCGTAGTTGTTGGAGCAGCGGGTGATGACCGTGTCCATGCCGTAGGTCTCGTGGGCGGCCCGCACCAGCATGTCGGCCCCGGCCTTGCTGGCCGAATAGGGGCTGTTGGGGGCCAGGGGCGTCTGTTCGGAGAATTTCCCGTCCGGCCCGAGGGTGCCGTAGACCTCGTCGGTGGAGACGTGGACGAAGCGGCGGATGCCGTACAGCCGGGCCGCGTCCAAAAGGCTCTGGGTGCCGAGGACGTTGGTCCGGACAAACGGCGAGGCGTCGGCAATGGAGCGGTCCACATGGGTTTCGGCCGCGAAATTGACCACCGCCTCGATCCGGTGCTCCTCGAAGAGGTGCAGGGCCAGTTCGGCATTGCCGATGTCGCCCCGGGCGAAGAAATAGCGGCTCCCGCCGTGGGCGGTTTCGACGTCGGCCAGGCTCTGGCGGTTGCCGGCATAGGTCAGGGCGTCGAGGTTGACGATGGTCAGGTCAGCATGGCGGGTCAGCATGTCGCGGATGAAGTTGGAGCCGATGAAGCCGCATCCGCCGGTCACGAGCAGTCGCATCAAGTTTTATCCTTTGATTATAGTCTGTTGCCTTCTCGAGGCAGCCGTTCGGTGAAGAAATCTTATCAGTTTCCCAAAAAATGTCTTGCCAAAACAAGGGGGCCCACATACATTCTTCGACGGGCGATTAACTCAGCGGTTAGAGTGCCATCTTCACACGGTGGAAGTCCGGGGTTCAAATCCCCGATCGCCCACCACCGACGCCAAACGAAACGCCTCGCACTGCGAGGCGTTTTTGTTTTGGCTCCGGCCCTTTCTACTGCATGCCACGGGCGCGGAACTCCTGCATTTTGGCGTAGTACTCCGCGATCCTGGCCTTCTGGGCCTCGATCTCGCGCACGTAGTGCTGCTTGAGGATGCGGATCTCTTCCCGCCGTTTGGCCGAGGCGGGATCGTTGGCCACGGTGGCGCGCATCTCGGCGTCATAGGCCAGGAGGATTTTTTCGTATTCCGCAATGGTCTTTTTGGACGTCTCGACGAAGCGGGCCAGGTCGGCCGGGCCCGGCGGGGCCGCGACCACGGCGGCAACCGGACAGGCCGCCACGGCGACACAGACGAGCAGGATGCGAAGCGCATGGCAAAGCATGGCGGCCTCCATGGTGTGGGCAAGCCCGAGCTATAGCCGCATTCCCCTGGCTTGACAAATACGGCCCGCCGGCGTTTCATCCCGATTTTTCAAGCAGTTGTCCCTGAACCAGAAAGGAAGACACCATGGATATGCAGTGGTTCCTGGACCGCGACGCCTTTGCCGCCCACCTCGGCATCCGGCTGGTCGCGGCCGCCCCGGGCTACGCCAAGACCGCCATGGACCTGACCGACCGCCACAAAAACGGCGCCGGCATCGCCCACGGCGGGGCCATCTTCAGCCTGGCCGACCTGGCCTTCGCCATTGCGGCCAACAGCCACGGCAAGCTGAGCCTGGCCGTCTCGGCCGCCATCTCCTACGTCAAGGCCGGGGTCGGCAAGACCCTTTTCGCCGAGGCCCGCGAGGTTTCGCTTGGCGGCAAGATGGCCACCTACGCCATCACCATCACCAACGACGCAGGGGACACCATCGCCGCCTTCCAGGGCACGGTCTACCGCAAGGACGTCCCCTACACCAAGGAAACGGCGTGATCGAAGTCGTCCTCTACGAACCTGAAATTCCCCAGAACACCGGCAGCGTCGCCCGCCTGTGCGCGGCCACCAAGACCCCGCTGCACCTGATCAAGCCGCTTGGCTTCTCCCTGGCCGACCGCTACCTCAAGCGCGCCGGCCTCGACTACTGGCCCCACGTCGACCTGACGGTCTGGGAAACCTTCGACGCCTTCCGCGAAGCCCGGCCCGGCTCCCGCATCGTGGCCACCACGGCCGGCAACCGGGGCCACGCCGTAGCCCCCTACCACGCCTTCGCCTACCAGCCCGACGACGCCCTGGTCTTCGGCACGGAAAGCAAAGGCCTGCCCGAACACCTCCTCGACGCCGCCGACGCCTGCCTGCGCATCCCCATCTGGGGCCAGGTCCGCAGCCTCAACCTGGCCAACGCCGCTTCGATCGTGCTGTACGAGGCGCTGCGGGTTGCGGGGGAATTGGAAGGGAAGTAGGGGGAAGAATGCCTCCGGCGGCCGGGGGGGATCATCCCCCCCGGACCCCCTGGAC
>CAZIJE010000007.1:0-9228 GCA_964539435.1 uncultured Desulfovibrio sp. | reverse complement strand
GACCCCCTCCCGGCCGCCGGAGGCATTCCCCTGGCACTCGCTATGCTGCTGTACATTCACGTGCCGTTTTGCCGGGGCAAGTGCCGGTACTGTGCGTTCGTCTCCAGGCCCATGGACATGGCCGAGGTGGAGGTCTTCGCGGCCGCCTTGCCGCTGGAGATGCGCCACTGGGGCAACAAGCTCGGCCGGCCGCGGGTGGAGACGGTCTACTTCGGCGGCGGCACGCCGAGCCTTTTGCCGCCGTGGGCCCTGGCGCGGATCATGCCCGAGATCGGCCGCCATTTCGAGCTCTCGCCGGCCGTGGAGTGGACCTTCGAGGCCAATCCGGATTCCGCCTTGGACGGGCAATACCTCAAGTCGCTCTTGAAGTATGGCGTCAACCGGCTGAGCCTTGGCGTGCAGAGCCTGTCGGACGCGGACCTGCGGTTTCTCGGCCGGCCCCATGACGCGGCCGGGGCGGTGGCGGCCTACTGGCTGGCCCGGCAGGCGGGATTTAACAACATCAGCCTGGACTTCATCTGGGGCCTGCCAGGCCAGCGCGAGGCGGCCTGGCTGGAGGAGTTGAAGCTCGCGGTGCAGATGCGGCCCGAGCACCTGTCCTGTTACGGGCTGACCGTGGAACCGGGCACGCCGCTGGCGACGGACGTTGCGGGAGGAGGGGTGGCCCTGCCGCCGGAGAGCGAGCAGGGACGGATGTTCGTGCACGGGGCCGAGTTCCTGGAGGAGCGGGGGTACCTGCAGTACGAGATCTCCAATTTCGCGCGCATGGGCTTCATGAGCCGCCACAATACCGGCTACTGGGAGGGGAAGGACTACCTGGGCCTGGGGCCGGGGGCGGTTTCCACCCTGGGCGGCCTGCGGTTCGAAAACCCCGGCGACGTCCGGGAGTGGGCGGGCCGGGTGAAGGCCGGGAAAAGCGGCCAGGGGGCCGTGGCCCTGTCACCCGAGGAGCGGGTCCGGGAGATGGTCATGCTGTCCTTGCGCACGGCCAAGGGGCTGCGCCTGGCCGCCTACCGCAAGGCCACGGGCCGGGATTTCATCAAGGACAACGAGGCGCTGGTCACGGCCCTGCGCCAGAAGGACCTGATCCGCCTGAGCGCGGGCCACCTGCGGCTGACCAAAAACGGCTTCCTGGTCAGCAACGTGATCCTGGAACGCCTGGCTTATTGAACGCGCCTGATGCGGCCCTTGCTGTCCTCGGCCAGGACCTTGGCCTGGGGGGTCTGATCGAGCAGGGCGGCGAGCCGGGCCGCCTCGCGCTTGAAGGCGGCGAGGCTGGCGGCCGGCAGCGGGTCGGCCTGCATGTCCGGGTTGGCCAGGGCGTTGACGGGCTGGCCGTTTTTGTAGATCCGGAAATCCAGGTGCGGTCCGGTGGCGTAGCCGGTCTGGCCGACGTAGCCGATGGTTTCGCCCTGGGCGACCCTGGCCCCTTTTTCCAACCCCTTGGCGAAGCGGCTCAGGTGGTTGTAGCGGGTGGCCCAGGTCGCGCCGTGGCGCACGGTGACGTAGTTGCCGGCGGCCGGATTCCGGCCTTGTTCCACCACCACGCCGTCGCCCACGCTCCAGACCGGCGTGCCGGTCGGGGCGGCGTAGTCCACGCCGTAATGGGGCTTGCGGACCTTGAGAATGGGGTGGAGCCGGGCGCCGGAATATCCCGAAGTGACGCGCAGAAATGGCAGCGGCGCGCGCAGGAAGGCCTTGCGCAGCGGCCTGCCCGAAGCGTCGCAGTATTCCAGCCGGCCGGATGCGCCGATCAGGGCGAAGCCTTCGTGGGTCTTGCCCTGGTTCGTGAACCGGACGGCCAGGACCCGGCCGAGGCCGATGCACTTTCCTTCCACGTAGCGCTTCTCCACCACCGCCCGGAAACTGTCGCCCGGCTGCACGTCCCGGCAAAAGTCGATGTCGCAGGAGAAGACCTCGGCCAGGGCCGCGGCCGTCTCGGCGTCGCCGCCGGCTGCCACAACGGCCTGAAACAGGCTGGATTCCACGGTACCGGCCAGCACCATTGGCCTGATTTCGCACTGTCTGCTCTCCACCCGGGCCGCGAGTTCCCCGTCCGTGCTGTCGATGACCAGGGTCTCGGTGGGGCTGATCTCGTATTCGAACGCCACGAGTTCCTGGTCGCGAAGCGTCAGCTTGTAGGGCCGGCCGGGCTGGATCTTGGCAAGGGAGGCGTCTTCGGGAGCGGCCAGGGCGGCGAGCCGGCCGGCGTCGAGATAGCCGCCCAGGATGCCGCCAAGGGTCTGGCCCGGCTTGATGGAGCCGACAAGAACTTCCTCGGCCGGGTCCTCGTCGGTGCGTTCGAAAAGGTTGCCGCGCGGTTCGCACAGCGCCTCCGCCCAGGGCGGACAAGCCGCGACCACGGGTTCCGGCGGCCCCATGACCAGGGCCGGGTGCGGCTGCCGGAAGGAGCCTTCGAGCAGGACGGCAACGACGGCGACCAGGACCAGTCCGGCCAGGAAGGCGCCGCGGAGGGGACGGTGGCGAAGGCGTGGGAAACGGAGCCGGCGGGCAGGGGAAGGCGACATCAAGGCCTCATGGGAGATTGGGGGTTGCTAGGTGGCGCGGTTGTCGGCGCGCCGTCCTGGATGGGGACGGAAGCGGTCCGGATGGGCCTTAAAAAACAATAAGGATCCGGTCTGTTGCGCCAGAGTATCCACAGGATGGCCAGTGCGGCGACCGTGGAAAAACAGTGTCATGAATGTGGTCATTCTAGCAGCGTTTCGTATCTCGTCAACCCGTTAAACTTTTTTTAATATTCGATGTAATATAAAGTACCGTTTGAAGGAGTAATAATGTAAAAATTTTATATTACGCTGCCGATGCACTGTTGCTTGCGGCGTGATTTTGGTGGTGCTTTGAGGAATTTCATTTTTTTATGGTGTTGAACCTGGTCTGGCTGGTGTCGCATCGACAAGAAATCCGCGTGCGTTCAGCGGCTCGGGAAGGTATGCCGGGGAAGTCGCCATGGGACGGGCAACGGTGGACCGGGGAGGACGGCATGGCGGGAAGGGGAATCGGGCGCGTGTTGGGCCTGCTGGCCCTGGTCGCCGGCCTGGCGGCCTGTTCGCAGCCGACGCCGCCGCCGCGCGGGGCGGCGGGAATGGCCTTTGGCGATCCTCCGCCGGATGGCCTTGCGGCCGTGGCCGTGCCCCTGCCGGACGCCGTGGCCGGCCGGCTGCGGTTCTACGCCCGGCCGGACCGGGCCGAGGCCTTTCTGGGGGTCGTGCTGGCCGAGCCGGTGCTGGCGTTTTTCGACGGCCGTTTCTTTTCCGTGTCCGGCTCCCTGGCCGGTCCGGACGCCATGGCCGCGCTCCGGGAGCGGCTGACCCGGGCCTACGGGCCGGGCTATTGCCGCGATGCGGCCAAACTGGCAGTCTGCCTGTGGCGCGGCGGCGACGTGGACATGGTCCTGGAAGGCCCCCAAGGCGGTCCCTGGCGGTTCATGGCGCGCTATCGTCCCCTGGCCGATCTCGTGGCCGGGGCCGTAGGGCCGGACAGGGGCGGGCCGGTGGAAGGCGCGTCCGACCCGGTTCCGGTCGTGGGACAGTAACGGGAGCGCCTGGCGGCCTGCGCCGGGCCGCCGCAAACCTCGCAAAAAGGCAGCCATGGATTTGCTTGGCAACGAAAAGCGGCCCCTGGCCGAACGGATACGGCCGGAGTCGCTGGCCGACTTCGTGGGCCAGACCCATGTCATTTCCCGCCTGGAGACCATGCTGGCCGCGCCGCGCCTGCCGAGCCTGCTCCTGTTCGGGCCGCCCGGGTGCGGCAAATCCACCCTGGCCCTGATCCTGGCCCGGCTCAAGGGCCGGCCCTACGTCCGGGTCAGCGCCCCCGAGGCCGGGCTGGCCACGCTGCGGGACCTGATCAAGGACAAGGAGATACTGATCCTCGACGAGCTGCACCGGTTCTCCAAGGCCCAGCAGGACTTTTTCCTGCCGCTGCTCGAAACCGGCGACATCGTGCTTCTGGCCACCACCACGGAAAACCCGTCGTTTTCCGTGACCCGCCAGCTCCTGTCCCGGCTCCACGTGCTGCGGCTGCGTCCGCTTTCCCACACGGAGCTGATGTCCCTGGCCAAGCGCGGGGCCGAGGCCGCCGGCCTGGAGCTGCCCCGGGAGAGCCTGGACGCCATTGCGCTGCTTTCGTCCGGGGACGGACGGACGCTTCTCAACCTGGTGGAGTTCGTGGCCGCCCTGCCCGAGGAGAAGCGGGCCCCGGAGGAGCTCAAAAAGCACCTGCCCGAGGCCCTGGCCCGGGGCGACCGGGACGGGGATTCCCACTACGAGCTGGCCTCGGCCATGATCAAGTCCATCCGGGGCAGCGATCCGGACGCGGCCCTGTACTACCTGGCCTGCCTGCTGGAATCCGGCGAGGACCCCCGGTTCTGCTGCCGCAGGCTCATGATCTCGGCCTCCGAGGACATCGGCCTGGCCGATCCCATGGCCCTGCCCCTGGCCGTTTCCGCGGCCGAGGCCGTGGAGCGGATCGGCATGCCCGAGGGGTTCATTCCCCTGGCCCAGACCGCCGTCTACCTGGCCCTGGCCCCCAAGAGCAACTCCACCTACGCCGCCTATCTGGCCGCCAAGAAGGAGATCATGCAGGCCGGGGTCAAGCCCGTGCCCCTGCACCTGCGAAACCCCTCCACCAGGCTCCAGCGGGAGTGGGGCTTCGGCAAGGGGTACAAGTACCCGCACGCCTATCCCGAGGCCTGGGTGGAGCAGGACTACCTGCCCGAGGAGCTGGTCGGCCGCCAGTTCTACGCGGTCAAGGACCAGGGCGCGGAGCCGCGCCTGGCCGCCCGGCTGGCCCGGTTGCGCAAGCGCCAGGGGTGAGGACGGCCAGGCAGCCCCATTTGACCCACTGCGGCCCTGGGGCGGGCCATTGTGACCCGGCGGAAGCCTGGGGACAGGGCGGCGCGAGAGGCCCGGAACCATTGCCCTTGCGGCCCGGACCCGGCCCGGAGTCCGCGGCGCCCGCCGCCAGGGCGGGACAAATGGCGTCATTGGCCCCGCTTGCCGGCTGGAGCCAAAAAAGCTATTTTTTTCACGGCGGCGCGTCACGGAAAGGGCGCGCCTCTTTCTGGAAGGTCCCTGGATCCGGCGAAGCGGTCCGGGCCTTCTCCCACCCCGGCCGGGGCCGGACGCGCCATGCGCCACGCCCCGTCCCTGACCTGCGGATGCGGTGCGCCCATGTCCGATCCCCGTTTCGAAGCCTATTTCTCCGGCAAGGCCCGCGACTTCCTCTGCCGGGCCATTGACCTGGCCCTGGAGGAGGACGGTCCGGACCTGACCTCCCTGGCCGTCTTCGGTCCCGCCGACCGGTTGGCCGCCAGCATCGTGGCCAAGGAGGACACCCTCGTGGCCGGGCTGCCCATCCTGCCGCTGGTCCTGGCCCGCATGGGCGAGAGCGAGCGGTGCGCGGTGCTCCTGCGCGCGGCCGACGGCGACCGCGTGCCCGACCGGACCGTGGTGGCTACCATCGACGGCCCGGCCGTGGTCCTGCTCAAGGCCGAGCGGGTCATGCTCAATTTCCTGTGCCACCTCTCGGGCGTCGCCAATGCCGTGGCTCGGGCGGTGGCGGCCCTGGCCGGGACCAGAACCCGGCTCCTCGACACCCGCAAGACCCTGCCCGGCCTGCGCTATCCCGAGAAGTACGCGGTGGTGGTCGGCGGCGGCGTCAACCACCGCAAGGACCTGGCCGAAATGCTGATGTTCAAGGACAACCACATCGACCGGGCCGGCGGCATTCCCCAGGCCATGGCCGCCTTGCGAAAAGCCTACCAGGGCCGTATGGATACGATGCCGCCGGTGGAAATCGAATGCCGGACCCTGGCCGAGGTGGAACAGGCCGTGGCCGAGCGGCCCCGGCGCCTCATGCTCGACAACATGGACCACGAAACCATGCGTCGGGCCCTGGCCCTGGTGCCGGCCGGCATCGAGACCGAAGTCAGCGGCGGCGTGGACCAGGAGGCCCTGGCCGGCATCGGCGCCCTTGGCCCGGATTTCGTGTCGGTCGGGCGGATCACCCATTCCGCCAGGAGCGCGGACTTCAGCATGCTGCTCAAGGAGACTGTCGCCCCATGAACGCCACCCTTGCCGATCGGATTACGGCCATCCGCCGCCAGCGCGGCGATGCCCTGGCCATTTTGGCCCACCACTACCAGCGCGACGAGGTCGTTGCCCACGCCGACATCCTCGGCGATTCGCTGGAGCTTTCCCGCAAGATCTCCGGGCTCTCCGCCCGGGACATCGTCTTTTGCGGCGTCTTTTTCATGGCCGAGACCGCGGCCATGCTGGCCAAGCCGGGCCAGCGCATCCACATCCCGGTCAAGGACGCGGCCTGCGTCATGTCCGAGATGGCCCCGGGAAGGCTCGTGGAAACGGTGCTCGCGCGCCTGGAGGCGGCGGGCAAAAACGTCCTGCCGCTGACCTACGTCAACTCCTCGGCCGCGGTGAAGGCCGTGGTCGGGGCCCGGGGCGGGGCCGTCTGCACCTCGGCCAATGCCGGCAAAATGCTCCGATGGGCCCTGGACCAGGGCCGAGGGGTGCTCTTCCTGCCGGACAAGATGCTCGGGCAAAACACCTGCGACGCCCTGGGCGTGCCGCCGGACCGGCGGCACATCCTGGACATCCGGGGCGACGGGGCGCGCCTGGACCTCGATGCGGCCAAGGCGGCCGAGGTCCTCTTGTGGCCCGGGCAGTGCGTCATCCACGCCCGGTTCAAGGCCAAAGACATCGAGGCCGTGCGCCAAAAAAAACCGGCCGCCAAGGTCGTGGTCCATCCCGAGTGTTCGCCGGAGACGGTCAAGGCGGCGGACGCGGCCGGCTCCACCTCGTTTATCATCAAGTACGTGGCCGAGGCCCCTGCCGGCGCGGACATCGTCATCGGCACGGAGATCAACCTGGTTTCCCGGCTGGCCGCCCGGTACAAGGGCGAGAAGACCATCCGGCCGCTGTGCCTCTCCGCCTGTTCGAACATGGCCAAGGGGACCGAGGAAAACCTGCTGGCCGCCCTGACCGTTCTGGATACGGCCGCGCCGGTCACCGTGCCCGAGGACGTGCGCGCCCCGGCCACGGCGGCCGTCACGCGGATGCTGGAAGTGTCGGCCTGAGCGAACGGACGCGGGCCTAACCGGGAGAGAGTTCCATGGTCTACCGCATGCATGCCAACGCCCTGGTCGTGGGATCGGGCGTGGCCGGCCTCACCGCCGCCCTGACCCTGGCCGACGCCGGGCTCGAGGTGATCATCCTGACGTCCGGCGAGGATCTGGACGACGGCAACAGCGCCCTGGCCCAGGGCGGCATCGTCTTTCGGGGGGCCGACGACTCGCCCCAGCTTCTCGAGCGCGACATCCTGACCTGCGGCTGGCGCTACAATTCGCCCCGGGCCGTCAAGTACCTGGCACGCCGGGGGCCGCAGGTGGTCCAGGAAGTCCTGATCGATCGTTTGCGCCTGCCGTTTGACCGCAAGGAGGACGGCGAGCACTACCACATGGGCAAGGAGGGCGGCCACAGCGTGGCCCGCATCCTCCACATGGCCGACCGGACCGGCCGGGGGATCATGGAAGGGCTCATGGCCGCGGTGAAGGCCCATCCGGGCATCAAGGTCCTGGTGCGCCGCACGGCCGTGGACCTGCTCACCTCCCACCACCACGCCACGCTCCTGGAATTCAAGTACCAGCTGCTCAACCAGTGCCTGGGCGCGTACGTCCTCAATGAAGTCTCGGGCCAGGTGGAGACCATCCTGGCGGACTTCACGGTCCTGGCCACGGGCGGGTGCGGGAGGCTCTTTCTCCACACCTCCAACACCCGCTCCTCCATCGGCTCGTCCCTGGCCATGGCTTCCCGGGCCTTTGCCAAGGTCATGAACGTGGAATACGTCCAGTTCCACCCGACCACGCTCTTTCACCGGGCCGACCGGCGGCTCCTCGTCACCGAGGCCCTGCGCGGGGAAGGGGCCAGGCTGGTCAACGCCTCGGGCGAACCGTTCATGCAGCGCTACGACCCCCGGGCGGACCTGGCTCCGCGCGACATCGTCACCCGGGCGATCCTGGCCGAGATGCTCAAGACCGACCAGGACTGCGTCTACCTGGACGTGGCCCATTACGTGAAAAACCTGGAGGAGCACTTCCCCACGGTCCACAAGGGGTGCCTCCAGCTCGGCATCGACATCACCAGGCAGTCCATTCCGGTGGTGCCGGCGGCCCACTACTTCTGCGGCGGCGTGCTGACCGACAACGCCGGCCGCACCACCCTGGAGCGCCTCTATGCAGCGGGCGAGTGCGCCTGCACCGGCGTGCACGGGGCCAACCGGCTGGCCAGCACCTCGCTTCTGGAATGCCTGCTGTGGGGCTACAGCGTGGGCCAGGACATCGGCAAGCGGGCCGGCCGCAAGGCCGCGCTCGGCCGGCGGCTGGTGGACAGCATCCCGGACTGGGTGAGCCCGGGGTCCAACCGCAACGAGGACCCGGCGCTCATTGCCCAGGACTGGGCCACCATCCGCAACACCATGTGGAACTACGTGGGCATCAACCGGTCGAGCTCCCGGCTCAAGCGGGCCTTCGAGGACCTGCGCGAGCTCAACAAGCACATCCACGACTTCTACCGGGAGACGCCGCTGTCCAAGGCCATCGTGGACCTGTTCCACGGCTGCCAGGCCGCCTACACCATCACCATCGCGGCCATGCAGAACCGGCGGTCGCTCGGCTGCCACTACCGGGTGGACTGAGCGCCGGACGTTCGTCCGGGACCGGCCGAGAGACTGTCGGGCCGGATGTCAAGGTAACGTGAAAGGGCCGCGCGAGCGGCCCTTTCGTATTGGAAGGTCAAAAGGCATGCGGGCTGCTTGGGCCGGACACGACTCTAGCTGCCGCCGGGACGGGGACCGGCGCCGCCGCCCGGGGACTTCTGCTGCTGGGTGCAGACCGCATAGCCCATGTTGCAGTTGTTGACGCAGTCGCCGACGCCCGCGCACATCATGACGCAGCGCTGGTAGCTCTCGTTGCAGGAATTGGCGCCGCCCGGAGCGGCGGGCTGCATGCCGCCGGGCTGCATGCCGCCGGGCTGGCCCTGGGGACGTTGCATGCCCGGCTGGCCCTGCATGCCGCCGGGCGGGCCCTGGGCCGCGCCGCCCCCGCCGCCGCCGTGCCCCCCGGGGCCCCGCCCCCCCCGGCGCCCCCGCCCCCCCCCGCCCCCCCCCCCCCCCCCCCCCCCCCCCCCCCCCCCC
>CAZIJE010000006.1:0-78613 GCA_964539435.1 uncultured Desulfovibrio sp. | reverse complement strand
AAGGGGGCCGGGGGGATTATCCCCCCGGCGGGGTCCAGGGGCGGCGCCCCAGGGATAATACTATGCCGATTTTCCGACTGCCTGACGACGAACCGATCTTCCCCAGGCCGTCCCTGGCCGAGCCGGGCGGCCTTTTGGCCGTGGGCGGCGACCTGCGGGTGGAACGGCTCCTGGCCGCGTACCGGCACGGCATCTTTCCCTGGTACGACGAGGACAGCCCCATCCTGTGGTGGTCGCCCGACCCCAGGCCGATTCTTTTCCCCGGGCTGGTCCACGTGTCCAGGCGGCTGGAGCGGACCATCCGGTCCGGGAGGTTCCGGGTGACCCTGGATACGGATTTTTCAGGCGTCATCCGTGGCTGCGCCGGCGCCTCGCGCGCCGTGGGCAACGGCACCTGGCTCGTGCCGGAGATGATCGCGGCCTATGAGGCGCTGCACGCGGCCGGCCACGCCCACAGCGTGGAGGCCTGGCGGGACGGGGAGCTGGTTGGCGGGGCCTACGGCGTGGCCATCGGCAAGGCCTTTTTCGGAGAGTCCATGTTCCACACGGCGACCGACGCCTCCAAGGCGGCCTTTGTCGCCCTGTGCCGCTACCTGGAGCGGAAGGAATTCCACTTCATCGACTGCCAGCAGACCACGAGCCATCTGGTCCGGTTCGGCGCGCAGGAAGTGCGGCGCAGCGAATTTTTAAAGCGGCTGGATATCGCCCGGCAGTACGAGGGGATGGTGGGGCCGTGGCGGACGTCCAAAGGAACGGCGGACGGCGCTACAGGTTGGACGTGACTGACTCCAAAGCCTCGACGGCCAGGGCGTTCAGGCTCTTGCCCTGGGCGGCTGCGGCCATGGCCGCCTTGGCGTGCAGTTCCGGCGACACTCGGAGGAGAATCTTCCCGGAGTAGGGCTTTTTGGGCTCGATTCCAGCCTTGGCGCAGGTTTCCAGGTAGTCGTCCACGGCCGCGGCGAAGGCGGCGCGTATTTCCTGCACGGTTTCGCCGTGAAAGCCGACCAGGTCGCTAATGCCGGCGATATGGCCGATGAAGCATCCGTCTTCGTCGCTGTATTCGATGCGCGCTGCATATCCTTTGTACGTCATGGGATTCATTCGATTTACTCCCTATCAGGCGATACGTCGATCATGACCAGAAAATCCCGAGCATCCTTGATTTGGTAGGGTTTGGCCTCTTTCGCGGGGTGCGGCCGGTGAAAGGTGAGGACCCTCTCGCCCTTGACAAACCGTACGCGTGACCCGGAACCTTCGATCCTGGTGCAGCCCAAGGCTTCCAAAAGCGAGACAATCGACGAGAATTCCAAATTTTTTGGCGTCGGTCTGGCGAAAATGGCCTGCAGCGTGTTCCGCTGGGCGCTGTTCATGGAAAAAGGATATCTTTTTTTGCTAGCAAGGCAAGGCCTGGTCCGGGTGCCGGGAAGAAAGGATCAGGCCTTCTCCTTCCTGTCCACCCACTTCTCCACCCGCACCGGCTTGAACGCCCGCATCTCCATGAGCAGTGCCTCGGGCGTATCCGCCGCCAGCACCAGGCCCTTGTGTTTCTCCTTGAGAAAGCCCTCGTCGGCCATGCGGCCGACGAATTGCAGGAGCGGGTCGTAGTAGCCCTGGGTGTTGAGCAGGCCGCAGGGCTTCTCGTGCAGCCCGAGCTGGGCCCAGGTGATGATCTCGCACAACTCCTCCAACGTGCCCATGCCGCCGGGCAGGGCGATGAAGGCGTCGGCCAGTTCAGCCATGCGGGCCTTGCGTTCGTGCATGGACGACACGATGTGCAGTTCCGTCAGGCGCGGGTGGGCCAGTTCCTTGCGGCGCAGGAAGTCGGGCAGCACGCCGATGGCCCGGCCGCCGGCCGCCAGCGTGGCGTCGGCCACCGCGCCCATGAGCCCCACGCAGGCCCCGCCGTAGACCAGGCTGATCCGTTCCTCGGCCAGGACCCGGCCCAGCCGGTTGGCCACTTCCACGTAGACCGGATCGGACCCGGACGACGAACCGCAAAAGACGCACAGGCTCTGCATGAAGCGCTCCAAGGGGCCGCCGGGCGGCCCCGATCTCTTGATGCTGACGGAACGGAAACGGGCCCTTATTCCAGACCCTCGATGAGCGGCTTGTGCTGGCTCAGGTCGAAATAGCCCCGCACCGGGAACGGCAGGGTGTAGTTCGGGATCTTGTCGAAATGGATAAACCCGATGTCCTTGCCTTCGCTGAGTTCGGACAGGGCGGTCAGACCCAGGGGAATGGGGAAGTTCAGCGCGCAGGCATGGACCTCGGACACCTTGTCGGCATACCGGGTCTTGAGGTAGTCCACGAGCGCGTCGCGTTCCTCTTCGGTGAAGGACTCGAGCACGATGCGACGGCAGCTGGCGTAACTCACCGGCAGGTCCGGCTGCACCGGGTCGCCGGTCAGCACGTCCCAGTCGTAGATCTCTTCCTCGGCCGGGTCCCACTCCGGTCGGAACAGGTGGACGGTGACGTCCTTGCGGCCCTTGAAGCTTTTGATGACCATGGACACGGTCCAGGCCCGGTCCACGGGAATGGTGAAATCCGCCGGTACGACGTCTATTTCCATTGGGCGTCTCCTTGACGACAGGGTGTCCCCGGATGCGGTCCGGCGGTCCGCCGGCCCGGACGCCTCGGGGTTTTTGCTTTTGTTGCGCCTGAGAGGGATGTAATAGAAAACACCATGCTTTTCCAGCTTGAATCCGAATACACGCCCCAGGGCGACCAGCCGGCGGCCATCGACGCCATGGCGGCCAACCTGGCCCAGGGCGTGCCGAGCCAGGTCCTGCTCGGGGCCACGGGCACGGGTAAGACCTTCACCATGGCCCAGGTCGTGGCCAGGCTCAACCGGCCGGCCCTGGTCATGGCCCCGAACAAGACCCTGGCCGCCCAGCTCTACAGCGAGTTCAAGGGGCTCTTTCCCCGCAACGCAGTGGAGTATTTCGTCAGCTACTACGACTATTACCAGCCGGAAGCCTACCTGCCGCGCACCGACACCTACATCGAAAAAGACGCCTCCATCAACGACGACATCGACAAGCTGCGCCACGCCGCCACCCATTCGCTCTTGACCCGCCGCGACGTCCTGATCGTCGCCTCGGTCTCGTGCATCTACGGCCTGGGCTCCCGGGACTATTACGAGCGCATGGTCCTGACGCTGACGGTCGGGGAAAAGACCGGCATGGAGGCGGTGCTGGCCCGGCTGGTCGAGATCCAGTACGAGCGCAACGACTACGACTTCCACCGGGGCGTCTTTCGCGTGCGCGGCGACGTCATCGAGCTGATTCCGGCCTACAGCCGCGACCGGGCCCTGCGCCTGGAATTTTTCGACGACGAGCTGGAAGCGATCCTCGAAACCGATCCCCTGACCGGCGAGGTCCTCGGGTCCATGGAAAAGGCCATCGTGTTTCCGGCCAGCCACTACGTGTCGGACCGGGCCAACCTGAACCGGGCCGTGTCCGACATCCGCGAGGAACTGCGCCTGCGCCTGGCCGAGCTCAAGGCCGCCAACGACCTGCTGGCGGCCCAGCGCCTGGAGATGCGCACCCTGCAGGACCTGGAGATGATCGAGGAGCTCGGCTACTGCAACGGCATCGAGAACTATTCGCGCCACCTGGACGGCCGCAGGGCCGGGGAGCCGCCGTACACGCTCCTGGACTACTTTCCCGAGGACTTCATCCTGTTCGTGGACGAGTCCCACATCACGGTGCCCCAGATCGGCGGCATGTTCGCCGGCGACCGGTCGCGCAAGCAGACCCTGGTCGACTTCGGCTTCCGCCTGCCCTCGGCCCTGGACAACCGGCCGCTCAACTTCGAGGAATTCCTCGGCCGCATCGGCCAGGCCGTCTACGTCTCGGCCACGCCCGGGGACTGGGAGGTCAAGCGGTCCGAGGGCGTGGTGGTGGAGCAGATCATCCGGCCCACGGGCCTGCTCGACCCCCTGGTCGAGGTCCGGCCGCCCAAGGGCCAGGTGGACGACCTGATGGCCGAGTGCCGGACCCGGGTGGCGCGCGGCGAGCGGGTGCTGGTCACGACCCTGACCAAGCGGATGGCCGAGGAGCTCAACGAATACTTCAATTCCATGGGCGTGGCCTCGCGCTACCTCCATTCGGACATCGAGACCCTGGAGCGGGTGGCCATCATCAAGGCCCTGCGGCAGGGGGAATTTTCCGTGCTGGTCGGCATCAACCTCCTGCGCGAGGGCCTGGACATCCCGGAAGTGTCGCTGGTGGCCATCCTGGACGCGGACAAGGAGGGCTTCCTGCGTTCCGCCCGGTCCCTGATCCAGACCTTCGGCCGGGCCGCCCGCAACGTCGACGGCCGGGTCATCCTCTATGCCGACGTGGTCACGGGCTCCATGCGCGCGGCCATGGACGAGACCGCCCGCCGCCGGGAAAAGCAGGAGGCCTCCAACAGGGAAAACGGCATTACGCCCCGGACCGTCACCAAGGCCATGGACAGCGTGCTGGACAGTCTGTACGGCCAGGGGGGCGATGCGGCCGGCGGAGCCAGGGCGGCCGGCGTCGTGCGGGAAGAGGTCGCGGCCTACGGCGACATGTCGCCAAAGGCCTTGGAAAAAAAGATCAAGATGCTGGAGCGGGAGATGCGGGAAGCGGCCAAGGCCCTGGAATTCGAAAAGGCGGCCGAATTGCGGGACCGGGTGGCGGCCCTGCGCGCCCGGCTGCTGGAGATGGGCTAATGGCCCACCGGGCGCTTCGCCTGCACAGCCGGGCCGTGCGCCTCCACCATCGGCTCGGAACCTGGGGGCCGCTGGTCGGCGGCCTGTTCGCCCTGACCCTGGTCTTCTGCCTGGGCGTGGTCGGCTACATGCGGGTGGAGGGGTGGAGCTTTTTCGACAGCCTGTACCAGGTGGTCATCACCCTCTCCACGGTCGGGTTCCAGGAGGTCTACCCCCTGTCCCGCAACGGCCGCGTCCTGACCATGCTCCTCATCGTGTCGGGCGTCGGCTCCTTCGCCTACCTGGTCGGCGCCTTCACCCAGGTCCTGGTGGAGGGCCGTTTGCAACAGTTTCTCGGGAGACGGCGCATGCAGAAGCTCATCGACGGGCTTTCCGGCCATGTCATCATCTGCGGCTACGGCCGCATCGGCTCCATCGTGGCCAGCGAGATTTTGGCCGAGAACGTGGCCGCCGTCATCGTGGAGAGCAGTCCCGAGGTGACGGCCCTGCTGGACGAGCAGGGCATTCCCTACGTGGCCGGGGACGCCACGGCCGACGAGGTCCTGCTGGCCGCCGGCCTCCTGCGGGCCAAGACCCTGGTCGCCGCCCTGACCCAGGAGGCGGCCAACGTTTACGTGACCCTGACCGCCCGCCAGCTCAATCCGAACATCCACATCGTGGCCCGGGCCGACGCCCAGGGCCACACCCAGCGCCTGCAGCGGGCCGGGGCGGACAAGGTGCTGGTGCCGCACCTCTACGGCGGGGTCCGCATGGCCCAGTCCGTGCTGCGGCCGACAGTGACGAGCTTTCTGGAACTGGCCGGGCGCGGCAACGAGATCGACCTGCAGATGGAAGAGCTGCAAGTCACCGAGAGTTCGGAAATCGTGGGCCAGAACCTCATTGAGGCCCGTATCCGGCCCCGGTTCGACCTGATCGTCATTGCGGTCAAGAAGGCGTCGGGCGAGATGATCTTCAATCCCCAGCCCCAGGCCGTGCTCGAAACCGGAGACACCATGATCCTGGTCGGCAGGAAGGACGGACTGGACGGGCTGCGGGAGATCCTGTGACCGGACCCGACGTGGAAGTGGTGGTGGCCCGCTTCCGGGAGGACGTGGCCTGGACCGAGAGCCTCGGCCTGCCGGTCACGGTCTACGACAAGTCCGGACAGCCCGGCCCCCTGGCCCTGCCGAACATCGGCCGGGAGAGCCACACCTACCTGACCCACATCGTGCGCCGTTACGACAGCCTGGCAGGGTTCACCGTCTTTGTGCAGGCCGCGCCTTTCGAGCACATGCCGGCCGGGACCACGCCGCAGACCTTTGCCGACCGCATCCGCCAGAACGTCCGGTTGGGGCTCAAGTGCAGCGGATTCGCCTCGTTCAAGCTCAAGTGCGACCGTCTCGGTCGGCCCCACCAGATGGCCGATCCGGAGCTGCACGGCCACCGGCCCGGGTTCGGCAAAGACATCCCGGTCGGCGCGGTCTATGAGGCCCTTTTCGCCGGCCCCGTGCCCGAAACCTTTCTCGTGCCCGCCCCGGCCGGCATGCTCTTCGTGGCCCGGGAGCGGATCCTGGCCCGTCCCCCGGATTTTTACCGCAAGGCCCTGGAGATCGTCGCCGCCGATCCCGACGACGCGAACAACACCGGCCACGCCTTTGAGCGGCTGTGGCATCTTGTTTTCAACGGCGACGCCCGCCTGAACCGTACCGACTGGACCTGACGCAGATGGAAACCGCGCCCCCCACCGACCCCAGCGCCCGGCTCAAGCAGCTACGCGACCTGATCCACCACCACAATTACCAATACTACGTGCTCGACGATCCGCAGATCGAGGACGCGGCCTACGACGCCCTGTACCGGGAACTGGTGGACCTGGAGGCGCAGCATCCCGAACTGGCCGATCCCAATTCCCCGACGAAACGGGTCGGCGGCGCGGTGCTGCCGGCGTTTGCCTCCAAGAGGCACCGGCTGCGCATGTACAGCCTGGACAACGCCATGTCCGAGGCCGAATGGCTCGATTTCCTGACCCGGGCCGAGAATAAGTTGCGCAAGGAGGACGCGGCCTTTGACCGCGCCTTTTGGGTCGATCCCAAATTCGACGGCCTGGCCCTGGAAATCCTCTACGAAAAGGGCGTGTATGTCGGCGCGCTGACCCGCGGCGACGGCGTCATGGGCGAAGACGTGACGGAAAACGTGCGCACGGTCCGCAACGTGCCCCTGGACCTGCGGCCCCATGCCGCCCGGGCCGGCCTGCCCGTGCCGGACCTGCTCGAGGTCCGGGGCGAGGTGGTCATGACCCGGCAGGCTTTTTTCGAACTCAACGAACGCCAGCGGGAGCAGGGGGGCAAGATCTTCGCCAATCCGCGAAACGCGGCCGCCGGTTCTGTCCGCCAACTGGATTCCCGTATTTCGGCCTCCCGGCCCCTGACCTTTTTCGCCTACGGCGTGGGCAGCCAGGAGTGGGGCGGGGAGACGCCGCCCTGGACCAGCCACTCCGGCGTCATGGCCGGCCTGGCCGGCCTGGGCCTGCCTGTGGCGTCCGAGGGCAGGGTGGTCGAGGCCGAGGGCGTGTATCCCTATTTCCAGGCCATGGGCCTGCGTCGTCAGGAACTGCCGTTCGAGATCGACGGCGTGGTGGTCAAGGTGGACAGCCTGGCCCTGCAGGAGGTCTTGGGCTTTACCGACCGGGCGCCGCGTTTCGCCCTGGCCCTCAAATTTCCGGCCCACGAGGCCGAGACGGTCTTGGAGAGCATCGACGTTCAGGTAGGACGCACCGGCGTGCTGACGCCCGTGGCCAAGCTGCGGCCCGTGACCCTGGCGGGGGTGACGGTGGCGCGGGCCACGCTGCATAATGAAGACGAGATCAAAGCCAAGGACCTGCGTGAAGGCGATACCGTGCTGGTCCGGCGGGCCGGGGACGTCATTCCGGAGGTGGTGAAGGTCGTGCCGGAGAAGCGGCCGGCCGAGGCGCAGGCATTTTTCTTTCCCCACATCTGCCCCGCCTGCCAGACCCCGGCCGTGCGCGACGACGGCGCGGCGGCTTGGCGGTGCGTCAACCTGGCCTGTCCGGCCATGTTGCGCCGGGGCATCGCCTATTTCGTGTCCAGGGCCGGGCTCGATATTGAGGGGCTTGGCCAGAAGTGGGTGGAAATCCTCATCGACAAGGGCATGGTCAAGACTCCGGCGGACCTGTTTGTCCTGACCGAAACCGACCTCCTCTCCCTGGACCGGATGGCGGAAAAGTCTGCCTCCAATTTCGTGGCCGCCGTGGAAAAAGCCAAGCAAAACGCTACGCTGACCAAGCTCGTCGCGGCGCTCGGCATCCGGCAGGTCGGCGCGCGCACGGCCCGGACCCTGGCCGAACACTTCCGGGACCTGGACGCCCTGGCCGGGGCGACCGTTGAGGACCTGACCGCCCTGCCGGACATCGGCCCGGAAGTGGCGGCTTCCATCCGGCAGTTTTTCGAAAACCAGGCCAACCGGGAACTGGTTGCCAGATTCAAGGCCCTGGGGCTTTGGCCGGTGAGCGAGCCCAAACCGGCAGCGCCGGCTTCATCGGCCGGGCCGCTCGCGGGCAAGAAGTTTCTCTTCACCGGCGCCCTGCCGGACATGACCCGTGAGGCGGCCCAAGGACTCGTGGAGGCGGCCGGCGGCCGCATCGTGTCCGGCGTTTCCAAAAAGCTCGACTACCTGGTGGCCGGGACCGATCCCGGGTCCAAGCTGGCCAAGGCCCAGGCCCTCGGCGTGACCGTGCTGTCGCCCGCCGAGTTCATGGCGCTCCTACCCAAGACCAGCACCGCTTCAACCCGCAAATCCCTGCTGGATGTCTGATCCCATCCCCCTTCAAGGGGTCCGGGGGGATTATCCCCCCGGCGGGGCCTGGGGCAGCGGCCCAGTTCTTTCACCCGTCAAATTCCACCAACACTTTCATGGCCCCGGGCCGGGCGGCGGCGGCCAGGGCTTCGGGAAAGGCCTGGAAGGGATAGGCGGCCTCGATCAGCGGCAGGACATCCACCAGCCGGTCGCGCAGGAAGGCGGCGGCCAGCCGGAAGTTGCCGCACCGGGAGCCGACGAGGGTGATCTCGTCCACCACCACCCGGGCCATGTTGACGGGCGTGGGGGCGAAAGTGGTGGTCTTGAGCACCACCGTGCCTTCGGGCCGGACCAGTTCCAGGGCGCAGGCGAGTCCCTCGGGTCGGCCCGTGGCCTCGATGACCACGTCAAAGGGGCCGGTTGTCCGGCCCAGGCCGGCGACCAGGGCCTCGGAAGTCCCGGCCTGATGGGTGGCCACGCCCTGGGCGGCGGCAATGGCCAGCTTGCGCGGGTGCCGGCCGGCCAGGACCAGGCCCGGCACGAGGTGCCGCAGGGCGCAGGCGGTCAGGATGCCGAGCTTGCCGTCGCCGAGGACCAGGACCGACCGGTCGGCCGTCAGGTGGAGCTGCTGGCCCGGCTCCAGGGCGGCGGCCAGCGGTTCGAGGAAGACCGCTTCCCGGTCGGACACGCTTTCCGGCACCTCGTGGACCACCGCAGCCGGCACAACGACATAGTCGGCGAACGCGCCGTCCTTGCCCGCGATGCCCAGGGTGGTCCGGTGGGGACAGTGGCGGGCGTCGGCCTTGCGGCAGGCGTCGCACCGGCCGCAGCCGAGGTTGATCTCGGCCGTGACCCGCTTGCCAAGAAGTCCGGGTTGATCCGGAGCCTCAATAACCCGGCCCACGAACTCGTGTCCCGGGACGCCGGCAAAGCCCATGTAGCCCTTGAGGAGCTCCAGGTCGGTGTTGCAGATCCCGGCCAGGCGGACCTGGATCAGGACCTCGCCTGAACGCGGCTGGGGCCGGGGCTTCTCCGTCCACTGGACGGCTCCATGGGCAAAGGTCACGGCCCGCATCGGCGGCCTCCTTGGTGGGTCTTGGGAAACGCTCCAGGCCATGCTAGCCCATGGAGCCGGCTTCCTCAAATCCGTTTCCCCGGCCGATCTTGACCGGAAAGGGGATTTGGCCGATGCCTGGGCCTGCATTTCGAGGCGTTATGGAAAAAAACCAACCCCTGGAGCGTCGCGAGGCGGTCTTCGACCCGGCTGCGGACGGCGGCGCGGGCACGCGGCTGGACGTGTTCTGGTCGGCGCGCCTGGCCGACCTGGACGTGTCCCGGGCCAAGGTCCGGGCCGCCATCGAGTCCGGCCTGGCGCTGGTCGACGGCGTTGTCTGCCGCAAACCGGGCATGAAATTGCGCGGCGGCGAGGCCCTGACCATCGTCTTGCCCCGCAACCCCAGCGAGACCGTGGCCGAGGCCGGCAGCCTGCGCGTGCTCCATGCCGACCCGCATCTGCTCGTCCTGGACAAGCCGGCCGGCCTGACCGTGCATCCCGCGCCCGGCCTGCCCGAGGGGACCCTGGTCAACCGGCTGCTGCACCATTTCCCGGGACTGCGGGACATGGCCGGCGAGCGGCCGGGCATTGTCCACCGCCTGGACAAGGACACCTCGGGCCTGCTGCTGGTGGCCCTGACCGAACCGGTCCGCCTGGCCCTGGCCGCCGATTTCGCGGCCCGCCGGGTGCACAAGACCTACCTGGCCCTGGTCCACGGCCGGCCCCAGGGGGAGGGGGGCGACATCCGCCTGCCCATCGGCCGCGACCCCAAAAACCGGACCCGGATGGCCGTGGCCCCCAAGGGGGGGCGGCCGGCCCACAGCCGGTGGCGAACGGTCTGGACCGCGCCGGACGCCACGGCCAGCCTGCTTGAAGTCATGATCTTCACGGGCCGCACCCACCAGATCCGTGTCCACCTGGCCTCCCTTGGCCATCCCATTGTCGGCGACGCGGTCTATGGCCCCGGCCAGCACGCCGCCTGGAAACGGCGGGCCGGGGCCGTGGCCCGGCTGGCCGGACGGCAGATGCTCCACGCCTGGAAACTGTCCTTCACCCACCCGGTCCTGGGGCAAGAGCGGACCTTCGCCTGCCCGGTGCCGCCGGATTTCTGGCGGCTGCTCCTGCTGCTCGGCCGCCGTTGCCAGCGGATCGGGGTGGTGGGCATGCCGGGGTGCGGCAAGTCCAGCCTGCTGCGGCATTTCGCATCGGCCGGGTATCCGGTCTTTTCCGCGGACGCCGCAGTGGCCGCGCTCTACGCCCCGGGCGGGGACGGGGCGCACCTGCTGTCGCGCCGCTTCGGAGAGGCGGCCCTCGGTCCGGACGGGGCCGTGGACAAGGCCTGGCTTCTGGCCGGCATGCGTGAAAGCGAACGGTTCCGGCGCGAGGTCATGGACCTGGTCCACCCGCTGGTCAAGGGCCAACTGGCCGCCTTTACCCAGGCCCACGCCAGCGCCCGGGCGATTTTCGCCGAGGTGCCCCTGCTGTTCGAATCAGGCTGGCCTCCGGGCGAAATGGTGGATATGGTCGTGGGAGTCCGTTGCGGCGAGGCCGAACGGCGGGAACGGCTGGCCGTCGGCCGGGGCTGGGACCACGATCTGATGGACCGCATGGACGGCTGGCAGTGGTCCGAGGAGGCCAAGCTGGCGAAATGCCGTTTCGTGGCGGACAATGCCGGCGGCCCGGCCGCCCTGGCCGGCGAGGCCCGGCGGATTCTTCTGGAGCTGGCCAGGCTGCGACGGCAGGACCTTGCGGCCCGCTACCGGTGGCTGGTCGAAAGGGGCTATGCCGCCCCGCCCCGAACCGGGGCATGATTCCCGGACCGGAAGCCCGCGCTGCGGCCATGCCCCGCGCAACCCATCAGGAGACGCCGTGATACCGCTTCGCGACAACGTGCCGAGTTCGCGCCGGCCCCTTGTGACCTGGACGCTGATCGGGCTTTGCACCCTGCTTTTCCTGTTCGAGCAGCTTCTGCCGGAAGGCATCCTGGCGGAGTTCCTGCACATCTACGGCGTCGTGCCGGCACGCTACACGGATCGGGCCTACGCCGCGGCCATGGGCTATCCTCCGGGCGGTTACGAGTCCCTTGTCACCTACATGTTCCTGCACGGCGGCTGGCTGCATTTCCTGCTCAACATGTGGGTGCTGTGGATTTTTTCGGACAACGTGGAAGAGGCCCTCGGTTCCTGGCGCTTTATCTTTTTCTATCTTGCCTGCGGCCTGTTCGCCGTCTTTTCGCACATCCTTTTCAACTGGAACTCCACCATGCCGGTCATCGGCGCGTCCGGGGCCATCGCCGGGATCATGGGCGCGTACTTCCGGCTCTTCCCCAAGGCCCGGGTGGTGACGCTGATCCCGATCTTCATCTTTCCGTGGATCATCGAACTGCCGGCCGTGGTCTTCCTGGGCATATGGTTCGCGGTGCAACTGCTTTCCGGCGTCACGGGGAGCGTGAGCCAGGGGCAGGCCGCGACCGTGGCCTTCTGGGCCCATGCCGGCGGATTCGCGGCCGGCTTGGCCCTGGTGCGGTGGTTTCTGCCCCGGGGCTGCCAGTACTGCTTCGATCCGCGCAACCGGCGCTACGACCGGGAAGGCTGAGGCAGAAGGTTTCCGGCAACCCTCGGCGGCGGCTGCACAACCAGGGCACCGCCCTGTCACAGGTTCTGCACCGTCCAGACCACCCGTCCCACCACCTGGCAACCATGGTTCCCGCACGAAACGGACAGGGCCGGCGTCCGGGAATCCAGGGCCACGAGTTCCAATCGGTCGCGCAACGGGTCGTGGCGCACGAGGCGGACGACCAGTCCCTCGCCCGACACCTCCACGGCAAAGGGCGCCAGGCTGGCCGGCGGAATCCCGGGCGTGGCCGTGGCCGGGACCTTTGTCTGGGCCATGTCCACGACCAGATAGGCGCCCAGCCGGATGGAAGGCTCCAGGGCCCGGCTGTCCATGCGGGTGACGAAGCGGGTGGGGGCGAGCAGGGCCGACGGAAGGACTATCCGTTCCACCTCGGTGGGGACCCAGCGACCGGTTCGGGAGTCGGTGGCGGACAGGGAAAAGACAGGAACGGCTGCCGCGTCCGGAGCGGAAGCGTGGTCGGATCCGGCATCCGGCGGAGCCGGGAAGGACCCCGGGCTGGCGTTGTCGTCACGCTCCATGCGTTGGACCTCCTGGAGGGGGAGTCGGCCTGACGCGGGAGGAACGGGGTTACGCAACCCGGCAACACAGTGCCCAGTCGGATTTTCACGATCCTTTGGGACGGTGCGAAAGGTGGACGGGCGCGTCGTGTTTCCTGCCTTCTCCCGCAACCGTGGAGAAGGATAAGGCGGAATGGTAAATTTGTAAAGGTTTACAAATAGACGACCACCGGTCTCAAGTCGCTGGCCGGCCTGACAGGGCGGGTTCCAACCTTTTGCGCGCCCGGCCGCTTCCTCGCGGTCCCCTGGACGGCGGTGGCAAAGCCGAGACTGGCGGCAGGCGGCTACAATTCCTGGATGACCCAAACCGCCTTGCCGAGCACGGTGACGCCCGGGTCCTCCAGGGGCAGGTGCTGGGGCTGATGCGAGGGATTGTCGGCCAAAACAGCCAAGCGCTTGGCTTCCAGGTCCCGGACAATACGCTTGACGACCAGTCCTTCGCCCGGAAAATCCAGGGCATGGATTTCGCCGCTCCGGATCCGGACATCGTCACAGTCGATGCCGACATACGCTCCACGGCGGATGGCCGGTTCCATGGCGGTATTGTCCATCTTGACGACGAGCAGGTTCGGACGCGCCAGGGCGTCGCACAGGGGGATCGTTTCCAGGCTTTCCCGGACCCAGGCTCCTGTCTCGGGATCGGTGCGCGCCATGGCGTAGACCGTGGTTCTGCAAGGCGAAGCGGCGTATTCACCGGCTGATTCCCGCACGCCAGGCGCAATGGCGACGCCGTTCTGCCTGGTCAGGGGGGGCTGGCCGTACAGTATCCAATCCGGTTCAAGGCCGTACGTACGGTAGAGCGTCACCAACCAACCGTCGGGAATGGTGTTTTTCTTCTTCGCATCGGAGATGCTGGACTGCTTGATCCCGAGGACAGTAGCAATTTCCGTTTGTGTCCGCGTCTTGGTGGCGGCTTGGATACGGGCGTAGGCATCCTCGAACGTGTCAGGCTTCACGCAGCCTCCGGCTGTCCAGCGTTCTTGGGCAAACGCTGGAGATAGGGATATCGGTAAAAAATAGCAATTGATTAATTAACCGATATCCTACAACACTTTATGGTCTTCGTCAATGCTCCAGAGTCATTGGCAGGCCAGATGAGAGATTGGGAACTCTTTAGACATGAAGGTTTCGATACAGAAAAACTACTGTAAAACAGAAGCAGGAGCGCCAAAGCGCTCCTGCCTGTAGTCCCCTGCATGAGGCAACGGAGAAAATAGCTGCGCCTGCGGCGCGGCCGTTGTCATATTTCCTGAAATACACAGACTACGCGACCGATGACGCGGTCGCCGAATCCTTCCGCCGCTATGGCTTGATCCGTAAAAGCCTGATTCTCAGATCGCAAAATAAGACGGGCATTTTCCGTGTCGTGCAAGACCCGTTTTATGACCAGACCCTCTACAGGCATATCCAACGCATACAAGGCTCCAGACCGGATTGTCTTGCGTTCCTTGTCAATTCCGACATAGGCGCCTCGCTTGATGACCGGTTCCATGTCATTTTCGTCCATGCGAACGATCAGGAGTGAGGCCCGGTGGAATTGTTCGGGGACGATCAGCGTTTCCAGCGTGGTTTCGGTCCACGGCCCCTGTCCCTGATCGGGCAGGGACATGGAGCAGACCGGCATCTGGTAGTACTTGGGCCTTCGTCCGTAAAGGTCGCCCGATTCCTTGACCTGCAGGGCGCCTCCACGTTGCTCGCCCAAAAACTGCGGCATTTCGCCGTCAATGATCCAATTCGGGTTGAGGTTGTAAATTTGATAGAGTTTGATCAACCAGCTGTCGGGAATCGATTGACGCCGTTTTGCGTCTGAAATGCTGGACTGTCTGATGTCCAGGAGTTTCGCTATCTCCACCTGCGTCCGCATATCGGTGGCTTTTTTGATGCGATCGAATGCCTCATCAAACCGGTTGCTTCCTGTTGGGGTATTGCCTTCATTCATAGCGCCTCCAGCGCACACAAGGTATTTTCCGGCCGGGTGATGCGCGGTGGTCCAGCCTGTGCGCCCGTCCTGGGCGGCTGGCCGCATCGGAAACCATCAGCGCCTGAAACAAACGACCTGTCTGGCTTGGCATCACCAGCGTGAGAGGATGTTGCTTCATGAGGAGCAAGGATAAGGAACAGCGTCATATGTACCGTGAGCCTCGGCTCAAGGTTAAACAAGCCCCAGGCCGTTTCCCTCGATTCCGCACGAGGGAACGGTAATTGTATTATTATCTACGTACCGGAAGAATTAGTGTCAACCAATATATCGCAAGAGCCATTGACGCCTCCGCGCCTGCGCCATGTTATGGCCTGTGGCTCCAGCCGGACAAAAAATAGTGAATATTATAGCCAATAACGTGCACGGATGCGACAGCGCAAGGCCTCAGAAAGAAGACGTCCTCCCGTCTCCTGCTGCCCGGCCGTGCCCTGTCACCGGTTGCCAGTATTCTGTTTTTCCCGTCAAAAAATCGGACAGCCCGAATCACCATGTGCTGGGCGTGTTCCTGCCGGGGGAACGGCTTCCACGCCACGCGCCGCGTCCGGGTCCACGTCCCCTGGGGCAGCCCATAGATTGGCCTGTTCGGAGGGCCGATGCCTATACCGCACCATTTTGGTTGTCAATGAGGCTGGTGCAAGCGGTCAGGGCGCATCCCTGAAACAAGGGTGGAGAAGACGGCCTATCGGGTCCGCAGAAGGCCGAAGTAGGCCTGACCGAGGCTGATGCAGCCGTCGTTGGGCGGCAGGAATCGGTGAAGGCGCGGCGTCAGGCCGACCGCACGCAGGGCTGCCGGCAGCAGGCTGGCCAGGGTCCGGTTCTGCATGACGCCGCCGCTTACGGCAATGACGGAGATTCCGGTCTGGTCGGCCATGTGCCGGGCCAGGGCGGCCAGGCCACGGGTCAGGCCCAGGTGGAAGCGCCGGGCAATGCGGCCGACCGGCGTCCCGCGCGCCGCGTCGGCCGCGACCCGGGCGAAAAGGCCGAGGGTGTCCAGCCGGGCCGGCGTCCGGGATAGGTCCGCCACGCAGTCGTAGGCTTCTGTTTCCGCCATGTCCTGGGCCTGTTCCAGGAGGATGGCCGCCTGTCCCTCGTAGTCGATGGCCTGGCACAGGCCGAGCCGGGCCGCCACCGCGTCGAAGAGCCGGCCGCAGCTGGTGGTGACCGGGCAGTTGAGGTCTTTTTCCAGCATCCGGCCGACCAGGGTCGCCTGGGAAGCCCGGTCGGCCAGCCACGGCCAGGGCTGGCCGGCGGGCTCGGTATCGCCCAGGGCGAAGTGGCAGGCCTGGGCCGTGCGCCAGGGCTCGCGCACGGCCGCGTCGCCGCCGGGCAGGCGGATGGGCGTGAAATGGGCCAACCGGGCGTGGGTGCCGGCGCTGGGATCGACCAGCAGGCATTCCCCGCCCCAGAGCGCGCCGTCCTCGCCCAGGCCGGTGCCGTCCAGGGCCAGCCCCAGCACGGGCGAAAGGAGACGGTGTTCGGCCAGCACGGCGTAGACGTGGGCCAGGTGGTGCTGGAGCCGCAGCACCGGCCACTGGTCCTGCTCCAGGGCGAAGCGGGTGCTCGGATAGTCCGGGTGCAGGTCGGCCACGCAGGCTGCGGGCGAAACTCCGAGCACCCCCTGCAAGTGGTCCAAGGTTTCCTGGTAAAAGCCGAACGTCTCCAGGTCGTCCAGGTCGCCGATGTGCTGGCTGACAAAGGCCTGCCCGCCCTTGGTCAGGCAGACGGTCGCCTTGAGCATCGGCCCAAGCCCCACCACCGGCTGCCCCGAGGCGGCCAGGGCCACCGGCGACGGGACATACCCCCTGGCCCGGCGCAGGAACACGGGAGCCCGGGACGCGCCTTCTTCACCGGGCTGCTCCATGTCTTCCAGGGGGCGGACCACGGAATCGTCGGTCCGAATCAGGATGTCGCGGTTGTGGAACAGGAAAAGGTCGGCCAGCGCGCCAAGCCTGGCCAGGGCCTCGCGGTTGCCGCAGCTGATGGGTTCGCCGCCGGCGTTGCCCGAGGTCATGACCAGGGCGGGCAGCCGGTCCGGTCCGACGGCCTTGGCGTAGGCGGCAAGCAAAATGTGGTGCAGGGGCGTGTAGGGCAGCATGACCCCGATCTCCCGGGTGTCCGGGGCCACGAGCCGGGCCAGGCCGTTGTCCGGGAGGGCCGGCAGCAGGGTGATGGGGCGGACGGTCCCGGTCAGGAGGCTGCGGGCCTGTTCGCCGAGGCGGCCGAGGCGGGCGGCGGTCTCCAGGTCCGGGACCATCACGGCCAAGGCCTTGGACGGCCGGTGTTTGCGGTGCCGAAGCATGCCCACCGCCGCTTCGCTCGCGGCGTCGCACACGAGATGGAAACCGCCAAGTCCCTTGAGAGCGGCGATTTTCCCCTGGGCCAGGGCGTCGGCCAGGGCGTCGATGGCGGCCTGGCCGTTCCCAAGGTCACTTCCCGTGACGTCGGTCAGCCAGATGCGGGGGCCACAGACCGGGCAGGCGTTGGGCTGGGCGTGGAACCGCCGGTCCGCCGGGTCGGCGTACTCGGCGGCGCAGTCCGGACAGAGCGGAAAGCAGGCCATGGACGTGGTTTCCCGGTCATAGGGGACGCGGCGGGTGATGGTGTAGCGCGGGCCGCAGTTGGTGCAGTTGGTGAACGGATAGTGGTGGCGGCGGTCGGCCGGATCGGCCATGTCGGCCAGGCAGTCGGCGCAGGTGGCCACATCCGGGCTGATGAGGACGTCGTGGCCAACTCCGGCCGCGCTTGGCACGATGCAAAAGGACGCATCCCCGCACGGCGTGGCCGCCGCGTCCTCGTGGCGCAGGATCCGGGCCAGGGGCGGAACCTCGGCGGACAGGCGCTCCCCGAAGGCGGCGACAGCCGCAGCCGGCCCCTCGACCTCGATCACCACGCCCTCGGGCGTATTGCGGACAAAACCCGTCAGCCCCAGTTCCCGGGCGAGCCTGTAGACGAACGGCCGGAAACCGACCCCCTGGACCTGGCCGGCCACCACATGGCGGCGACGCGTGTTTGCTGGCATGCGGGGCAAGGTACCGGGCTTTGCCGGCGTGTCAACGTCCCCGGCCGAGGGTCAGCAGCAGGCTTCGCACCCGTCCCCGGACAAACCGCCTGGGCTCGAAGGCCAGCGGGGCCAACATCGCAGGCGTTGAAAAACCTTCGGTATTGAAGGCCGCCGGCTGTTCCATGGGAAAAACGAGGTCTTCGGGACTGGAACCGGGAAGCCCCAGGGCCAGGGCCTCGCGCCACAGCGGAATGGCGTCCGGCGAAAGCCCGAGCCGGACGTAGACGGCCGTGTCCAGGGCCACGGGGTTGGCGGCGGCGGCCACGAGCCCGAGGCGAAAGGGCTCGCCGCCGACCGGGCCGGCCTTGTGCATGGCCACGACCCCGTCGAGGAGCGAGGTGGAGGGCGGCAGCGCGGCCAAGACGTCGAGGATCATCCGGGCAAACCGATCCGGATGTTTGCCGAACCGCTGATGGGCCGCGGATTTGCGGAAGCCGCACACGCAGCCGAAGAAATTTTTCACGGCCAGGGTCATGCCCATCTGGTCGTGGCACTTGAGCCGGGCCAGGTTGACGATGTGGTCGGCCTGCAGGGCCAGGCGCGATACGCCGATGCAGCCGCCCTGGGAAAGGCGGACCGGGCGGGGGCCGTCGAGGCTGGCCAGGCGCACCGGCAGGTCGCTCAGGGCCTCGGTCAGGCCGGCCAGCCGGGCCATGATGCGGCCCGTGCCGAAGGCCGGGGAATCGGCCACGGTCACTGTCGCGCCGCGCTCCAGCAGGCGCAGGCACACGGCCCGGACCACGGCCGGGTGGGAACAGGAGAGCGACGTGTTGCGCGGGGCGACCAGATTGGGCTTGACCAGCACCCGGTCGCCGCGCCCGGCCGGGCAGCCCGTGGCTTCGAGCAGCGCGGCCACGGTTCCGGCCAGTCCGGGATCGTCGTAGCCGTCCAACCGGCGCAGGAAGAGAGGAATGGGCATGTGGGAAGACGCCTCCGGCGGCCGGGGGGATAATCCCCCCGGACCCCTTGCCTGTGGATGGCCTTTGTTCCCGGCCGAAAGTCGGCCGGGAACAAAGGCCATCCACAAACAAAGGAGACCAGGAAGGCCTCCCGGGAGTTGGGAAAAAACTGTTGCCGCGCTTCACTCCGGGCGCAAACGTCGATGTCCTCCCGCCTTACCGCGTCGGGATGGGTTCGGGGGGAGCATCCCCTCCCGGCCGCCGGAGGCGTTCGTGCCGACTGGCAGATGGTTATGCAACAGGCTGCTAGCCCGCTTTTTTCAAAACCTCGCGCATGAAGTCCGGCAGGTCCTCGGGCTGACGGGAGGTGATGAGTTGGCCATCCACCACCACCGGCTTGTCCTCGTAGATGGCTCCGGCTGCCTTGATCTCGTCGACCACGGACTTGTAGCAGGTGGCGTGGCGGCCCTGCAACAGCCGGGCCTTGGCCAGGATCTGGGGGCCGTGGCAGATGGCGGCGATGGGAATGCCGGAGGAGGCGAAGTCGTTGACGATGTCGATGACCTTGGGGATTTCCCGTAGGGTGGCCGGGGCCTTGCCGCCGGGCAGCACGAGCAGTTTGTAGCCGCAGGACCCGGCGGATTCCACGTCGTCCACGGACAGGTTGGCGGCAACGCCGATGCCGTGCTTGCCGGAGATGGTCCCGGCCTTGGGCGCGGCCACATCCACGGAGAATCCGGCTTCCCGCAGGCGGTAGAGGGGGTAGAACAGTTCGCTGTCCTCGAAGTTGTCCGCCGAAACGATCAGGGCTTTTTTGTCTTGCATGGCGTCCTCTCCAGGGGCTGGGAATGGTCCGACGAAGGTGTCGGTCCTGCCTCCAGCCTATGCAACATATGGCTTGGCAAGGCAACAGGAGAGGCGATGCCGGAAAACGCCGCGCCAAAGGCCCAAGGCCTCCGGCGCGGCGGCAAGCTGGGCTTAAGCGTTCGTGTCGTCGCAGCACAGCGGGAAGATGCGCATGTTGGGGTACACCCCCTTGAAGCCGCCTTCCACGTAGGGCTGGATGAGGTTGTAGGTGATGTTCTTGGTCTTTTGGGCGTGGCCCTGGTTTTGGACGCCGTCATAATAGGCGCCGTTGGCCTCGAGGATGTGGTGGATGCGGTTCTGGAAGGCCCGGATGAACCGGCCGCCGTTGCCGGCGAAGGTCATGGCCCCGATGGAGACCTCGCCGTCGACCTTGGCGAACTCGTCGATGGAGACCGACTGGGTGGCCAGGTCCTCCTGTTTGGTGACATAGCCCCAGACCACGTGCCGGGCCGGGATGGCCACGGGCTCGGCCAGGTCGATGATGGTGTGGGGCAGGACCACGGACTCCTCGCCCACGGTGAGGGGGGCCTGGGATGTGCCGCGCAGGAAGGAGTTGAAGCCGACGAACACGTTCTTGCCGAGCCGGCTGCCGATGATCTTGGCCCCGTGGGCCGTCACGTCGTAGCCTTCGAGCACGGAATCGACCACATAGCTGTTCTCCTGGGCATTGGCCCCCTTGCCGAGGCGGGCGTTCTCCAGGTAGGCCCGCTGGGCCACCAGCACGTTTTCGCCGATGCTGGTTTCGCCCTTGACCACGGCGTAGCGCGAGACAAAGGAGCCCTGGGCGTAGGTCTCGGGCCGGGAGGCGTAGAGGAAGCCGAAGACGCGCTCGAAGTCGCGCTTGCGGCCTTCCACGAAGTCCATGAACAGGCCCTTGGCCCGCTCGCCCGGAACGATGGAGACATATTTGGAAAGAACCTCGGGGGTGTAGCGGTAGCTGAACTCGTCGCCGGCCTTGTTGCGGATCCAGATGTGGCCGGGCTCCACGATGGACGGTTGCAGATCGCAGACCTGGACGTAGGCGAATGCCCCGATGGAGGTGTTTTGCACGGTGCAGAGGTCGATGGTGGAAAACGGGCCGAGAAAGGAGCCCATGACCGGCGCGCCATGGATATTGGCGTAGGACAGGGCCACGGTGTTCTTGATCACGAACTCTTCCGGAAATTCCGGGTCGTGGCTGAAACTGTGGATGAGCGTCTTGTGCAGGAAGCTGTCGATGATTTTGATCACTTCGTCGCTGTGCAGGCGCAGGCAGACGCCGTCGACGCTGAAGCCGTTGTACACGGATTTGAGCTCGTCGCCTCGGACGTCGCACTTGTAGAGGACCGAGTGCTGCACGTCGCATTTGCCGAAGAAGTACGAGCCGGCGAGGGACGAGCACTGGAAATTGAAGAACAGGGGATGTTCGGTGGTGATGCCGTAGAACGCGTAGAACTGAGCGTAGTTGTCCTGGGGCACCGCGCCGTGGACATAGGGGCCGACGTCGATGGCGCTGCGGCGCAGGTTGATGTTGGCCCGGGCGATGATGTTTTCCAGGATCCGTTGCAACTGCTTCATGACCGGACCTCCACGGGAGCGGTGGCGTCGTTATGGCCGGTGGACCGGCATGGGTTTCGGACGACTGGGGACGGGGCCTTGCCGGACGTTGCCGGCGTCAGGGGCCGGGCCGGGAACGCGGGGATGCGGGTCATGTCTTTTCGCAGCGGGTGCGGGCGCGCGACAGCGCCTCCATCACCCGGGCGTAGAGTTCTTCCATGTCGTAGGGCTTGGACAGGATTTCGTAGGCCCCCAGGCGCAGGCCTTCCAGGGCCCCTTCCACGGACGGGTACCCCGTGAGGATCAGGGCCTCCACGTCCGGGCGCAGGGCCTTGAGCTCCCGCAGGGTTTCCAGACCGTCCATGCCCGGCATGTTCACGTCCAGGACCGCCAGGCCGACGCAGGGGTCGTCCCGCAGGACCTGCAGGCCTTCCTCGCCCGAGGCCGCGGTTTTCACGGCCAGTCCCCGGGCGCCCAGGCGCTTGGCCAGGATGGCCGTGAGGCCGGCCTCGTCGTCCACCAGAAGCACCGTTTTTTCCGCCATGAATCGCTTGCTCCCGATTTCACAATTTCGTGTTTCCATACCCGTTTCCCTTGTTCCCTTCAAGGGATATCGTTTCCCGCAGGGCTTGCCCGAAACGAGGCGGCTATCCTTGCAAAAGGAGCCTTCCCTGGTAGAAGGGAGCACGGAGGCAGCCATGGACCGCAAAGCCAATCGCCTGATCCACGAAAAAAGTCCCTATCTCCAGCAACACGCCTACAACCCGGTGGACTGGCTCCCGTGGGGAGAGGAGGCCTTTGCCCTGGCCCGGGACGAGGACAAGCCCATTTTCCTGTCCATCGGCTATTCCACCTGCCACTGGTGCCATGTGATGGAGCACGAGTCCTTCGAGGACGAGGACATCGCGGCGCTCATGCGGGCCACGGTGGTGGCGGTCAAGGTGGACCGGGAGGAGCGGCCGGACCTCGACAACCTGTACATGACCTTCTGCCAGGCCCTGACCGGACGGGGCGGCTGGCCGCTCAACGTCTTTCTGACCCCGGACGGCCGGCCTTTTTTCGCGGGCACCTATTTCCCCAAGGATTCCGGATTCGGCCGCACCGGCCTGCGGGAGGTGCTGCAGCGGGTCCACATGGCCTGGAAGAGCAACCGCCAGGCCGTGCTCGGCAATGCCAGCCAGATCCTGGACGCCATCCGGGACCAGCTCGACAGCCGGGGGGCGGGCGAGGCCGGCGACCCGGGCGAAGCCGAGCTGGATGCGGCCAAACAGGAGCTGACGCGACTTTTCGACGTGGAGCATGGCGGCTTCGGTGGAGCCCCGAAATTTCCGTCGCCGCACAACCTCCTGTTCCTCCTGCGGGAATACAGACGGACCGGACGGCCGGAAAACCTGTCCATGGTCACGGCCACCCTGGACGCCATGCGCCGGGGCGGCGTCTTCGACCAGGTCGGCCTCGGGCTCCACCGCTACAGCACCGACGAGCGCTGGCTGGTGCCCCACTTCGAGAAGATGCTCTACGACCAGGCGCTCACGGCCATGGCCGCGACCGAGGCCTTCCTGGCCACGGGCGAGGAAGGGCCGCGCCGGATGGCGCTCGATATCTTCGAATACGTCCGCCGGGACCTGACCGGCCCGGAAGGGGCGTTTTACAGCGCCGAGGACGCGGACAGCGAAGGCGTGGAAGGAAAGTTCTACGTCTGGACGGCCGACGAAATCCACGCGCTTCTGCCCGGGGACGAGGCCGCGCTGTTCATGGACGTCTACGGCGTCAGCCCGGCCGGCAACTTCCACGACGAGGCCACGGGCCAGGCCACTGGTGCCAATATTCCGTTTCTCAAGGAATCGATTCCGGCCGCCGCCGCCAGACGGGGGCTTGATCCGGCGGAAACGGAAGCCCGTCTGGCCAGAAGCCGCGAGCGGCTTCTGGCGGCCCGGCAGCAGCGTGTCCGGCCCCTTTGCGACGACAAGGTGCTGACCGACCTCAACGGACTGATGATCGCCGCCCTGGCCAAGGCTGCCCGGGCCTTCAACGACGAGGAACTGGCCGCGAGGGCCGTAAAAGCTGCGGACTTCGTATGGGAGAATCTGGCCTTGCCGGAAGGCAGGCTGCTCCACAGGCTGCGCCTGGGCGAAGCGGCCGTCATGGGCATGCTCGACGACTACGCCTTCCTGGCCTGGGGCCTGGTCGAACTCTACCAGACCGTGTTCGACCCGGACTGCCTGCGCCGGGCCGTGGTCCTGGCCAAGGCCATGATCCGACATTGCGGCGACCCGGCCGGCGGATTCTTTTTGACCCCGGACGACGGCGAAACGCTGCTCCTGCGCCAGAAGACCTACTACGATGCGGCCATTCCCTCGGGCAACAGCGTGGCCTTCCTGGTCCTGACCACCCTCTACCGCCTGACCGGCGACAAGACGTTCATGGAAGAGGCGACCAGGCTGGCCCGGGCCGCCGCACCCTGGGTGGCCGGCCACCCGTCGGGCTTCACCTTTTTCCTGTGCGGCCTGTCCCAGATCCTGGCTCCGGCCGCCGAGGTGACCCTGGCCGGCGACCCGGACGCGCCGGACACCCATGCCCTGGCCAGAGCGCTTTTTGACCGCTACCTGCCGGAAGTGGCCGTGGTCCTGCGGCCGGACGAAGAAGAGCCGGAGATCGTCGGCCTCGCCCCGTTCACCCGGTTCCAACTGCCCGTGGACGGCAAGGCCGCGGCCCACGTCTGCCGGGCCGGGTCCTGCCAGCCGCCGACCACCGATCCCGCCACCATGCTGGACCTGCTCAACAAGGGAAAACCAGGCTTCGGTCGGAAATGAGGAGCATCGCAAGACCCCGCCCCTCTTCTCCCGAACCGAGAGGCCGACGCCGGCTCGCCCACCCATGCGCTGGCAAGGAAACATCCGACGGACTTGCCGCTTGAGGTCATGGTCCGCCTGGGCTACACCCGGTCGAATTCGTTTCTGGAGGATGCCTTGGGCAAGATCACGGTGGAGAAACTCACGCCGAATCCGGCGTTCGACCTCTTTTTGTATCTGAAGGTTTCCGGCGCGGCCAAGGTGGAGCAACAGCAGTGCGACCTGTGCGAAGCCCACTGGGACGCCTTCAAGGAGCACCTCAAGGGATACCGTTTCGCCGCTCCGGGCGCGAAACGCGGTGTGGTCCTTTTCTTTCTGGAGCCCGTGGCCGAGGGGATGGTGGAGGAGGCCTGGGCCAGGTCGCCGTCGGAAGGATTCGCCCTGCACAACCTGGCCGTATCCATGGTCATGGGCGCGGCGGCCGAGCATGTGCCGGAAATCGAGGCCGGGGCCTGCGCCCCCCTGCCCACGCCCGACCGGGACCTCAAGCGCCGGCTGGAACACCTCGGGTTGGTCTGGAACGACGCCGGCAGCGTCAGCGTGCAGTACGCCGTCATGACCCACGCCCCCTACTGCGGCGGCTGCGCGGTCTGCCACCTGCGCGCCTCCTGTCCCAAAAGCGACGTCACCGGGCGCTAGTCACGTCATCCTCGAAGTCCCTGGCGCGGATTTCGAGGACGCAACACACGCCTCATCCGGCCAGGCCTTACCGGGTGGCGGTGAACTCCCTGGCGTTGACCACGGTTTCCAGGGCGGTCAGGTCGGCCAGGGCCTTGGCCGTGACCAGACGCTTTTGCCCCATGGCCAGGGCCGCGGCCTCGATGTTGGTGTTCTGACGGGAGAGTCGCAGCACTTCCTGGGTCACGCGCCAGAAGTCGGCATAGGCTGTTTTGGCTTCAGCCAGGCCCGTATCGCCCTCCGGCGGCAGCAGGCCCGGGAGCCGTTCCAGCCCGGCCTCGGCCCGTTTGTTCTGCCTGTCCATGGCCGCTTCCAGGGTGTCCATGCCGGCGGCCGTGCTTTCCCCGATATGCTGCGGGTGCAGGGAGAGGATGGAGAGCCCGGCCGTGACCACGCGCAGGGCTTCCCGAGCAGCCGGGCAGGACGGGCCGTCGATGATCGGCGTCAGGGCCTGCTGGAAGCGGGCGACGGCCAGGGCCGCTTCGGTCTGCGACAGGACCGTGGCCCGCAGATTGGTGTTGCGCCCGACAAGTTCCGCCAGGGTGGCGTCCACTGCCCCGATCCCCTCGAAATCGGCCGCAACGGTCTCAAGGGCGTCCTTTTCTCCCGGGACGCTCCCCTTATCCACCAAGGTCTTCAGGTCGCTGAGGCTCTTGCCGCAGGCGGCCATGGCCTCCCTGGCCCTGCCGAGAAACGCCTTGGCGTCGGCAGGATCGGACGACAGCAGGGCGCTTTTTTCCGCATCCACGGCTGAAAGAAGATCAACCCGCAGGGCTGCGATCAGGCGCTGCTTGTCCCGCAGGGCCTGCAGGTTGTCGCGCACGTCCTCCCCGGCGCATCCGGCCAGGCTGGACACCAGGAGCCACAGGGCGACGACGAAAACCGGAACCGGACGAACGGGAACGCGGGGAACGGCCATACCTTCTCCTTGCGCCACGGGATACCAGCGCCTTGTACCGCCGGCGCGGCCGGGGGACAAGGCGCGCCCGGGTCCGGTAGCCGAAAAAAGAAACGGCCGCGACGGGAGCCGCGGCCGTTTCGGAGCCTTGACGTCTACAGGCTCTATTTGCGCTTGAGCCGTTCGGCCAGAAACTCGGCCACATGCCGGACCTCGAAGTGCGTGCCTTCGCGCTCGAAGCCGCCCCGGATCTGCATGATGCAGCCCGGGCAGTCCGTGGCCATGGCCGTCGCGCCCGTGGCCTTCAGGTTGTCGAGCTTTTTCTGGAGCAGCTCCTTGGACAGTTCCGGGAACTTGACCGAGAAGGTGCCGCCGAAGCCGCAGCAGACGTCCTCTTCCGCGGCCGGCAGGTAGTCCAGGCCGGCGTCCTGCAGCAGGGCGCGCGGGGCTTCGGTCACGCCGAGGCCGCGGCACAGGTGGCACGGGGCGTGGTAGGTGATCTGCTTGGTCGGGCCGGAGAAGGCCTCGTCGGTCATGCCCAGGATGTCGCGGACAAAGGAGCTGAAGTCCATGACCCGGTGGGCGAACTGGGCCGCCTTGTAGGCCATGGCCGGATCGTCCTTGAAGAGGCGCTTGTAGCCGTGCTTGAGGTACGAGGCGCACGAGGCGCAAAGCGTCACGATGTAGTCGTAGCCCTGGGCGTCGATGGCGTTCATGTTGTGGGCAGCCAGCTCGCGTCCGGCTTTTTTCTCGCCCATCATCATGAGCGGCAGACCGCAGCAGGACTGGCCCATGGGATAGTCCATGGACACGCTCTTGCGGCTGGCCATGACCGCCACGGCGGCCTCCATCTGCTCGGGGTAGACGAAGTCCTGCACGCAGCCCGAGAAAAGCGCCACCTTGAGGTCGGCGTTCTCGACCCGGGGGCGGATCTTTTCCCACCGGTCCCGGAAGGCCTGGTCGGCGATGGCCGGCAGGGCGCGGAAGTCCTGGTCCTTGAACAGGAACATGGGCAGATGGCGCAGGTAGGGCGTGCCGCCGGTCACGGGCTTTTGCACCAGCCGGGCGGATTTGAGCATGGCGTGGAAGAGGGTCCGGTTCTTGAGCAGCGCGCCCACGGCCGAGGAATAGAGCGGGTGGCCTTCCTCGTCCTGGATGCGGGCGTGCACTTCCTTGATCAAGGTCGGCAGGTCGATGCCGGCCGCGCACACGGCCTTGCAGGCCCCGCAGTTGAGACAGTTCTGGACCAGATTCCTGGCCTTGTCCCGTCCGTGGAAGAAGTAGGTGGCCACCAGGCCGATGGCGCCGATGTAGACGTGGCCGTACTTGTGGCCGCCGACGATCCGGTAGATGGGACAGACGTTGGCGCAGGCCCCGCACCGGATGCAGCGCAGCACCTGCTTGAACTCCGGATCCCGGGCCATGGCCAGGCGGCCGTTGTCCAGGAACACCACATGGTGGACCTTTTTGCCCTCCGGGCCGACCTGGTTCGGCACCGCGCCGGTGATCCAGGTGACATAGGAGGTGATGGCCTGGCCGGTGGCGTTTTTCGGCAGGCACTTGATGATGCGCAGCGCGTCGTGGAGCGTCGGCATCAGCTTGTCGATGCCGGCCAGGGCCACGTGGACCCGGGGCAGGGTGGTGGTCAGCCGGCCGTTGCCCTCGTTGGTGATGAGGCCGATGGTGCCGGTGGCGGCGATGGCGAAGTTGGCCCCGGAAATGCCCATGTCGGCCTGACAGAACTTGGGACGCAGCTCCCGGCGGGCCACCTTGACCAGCTTCTGGATGTCCACGTCCTGCTTTTGGTTCGTGACTTCGGAGAAGAGGTCGGCCACCTGGTAGCGGGAGAGGTGGATGGCCGGCATGACCATGTGCGTCGGACCTTCCTGGCGCAGCTGGATGATCCATTCGCCGAGGTCGGTCTCCGTCACCTCCAGGCCCTGGGCTTCGAGGTAGTGGTTGAGATGGGTTTCCTCGGCGGTCATGGACTTGGATTTGACAATGGTCTTGACGCCGTTTTCCTTGGCGATCCTGGCGATGATTTCGTTGGCCTCGTGGGCCGTGGCCGCCAGATGGACCTTGGTGCCGGCCGCTTCGGCGTGGCGCTTGAACTCCTCAAAAAGTTCCTGGAGGTGGTCCACGGCCTCGTCCTTGGCCGCGGCGATCTCGGCGATCAGTTCCGGAGCGTCGATGCCGGCGAAGGCATTGGCCCGGGAGGTGCGGTAGGCCACGGCGAACTTGTCCAGGGCCTGGCGCTGAAAGTCGTTTTCCAGGGCCTCGCGCAGCTGCTTGCGATATTCGGAGAGGGTGCTGGCGTCTTGCATCTACTTGTCCTCCAACACCAGGATATGCAGTTCCAGGGGGCCGTGCACGCCAAGGGCCAAGACGCGTTCGATGTCCGCGGTGCGGCTCGGACCGGTGATGAACGCGGTGTAGTCGGGCTGCTGCATCCATTCGACGAGCCTGGGCTCCAGGTCGTAGGAGTCGGCCACAATGGCCGAGGCCGGCAGGATGGCGACATGGGTTTCGGCGATCATGGTGGCCAGGCGGACTTCCTCGTTGGTGGAGCGCAGGACCAGCGTGCCTGTTTCCGCGATGCCGGCGTCGGCCATGGTCAGGGCGATGTCGATGCCGCCGAGGTGCCCGCGCATGCCGTCCGTGATCACGCGGATGCCGCGTTCGTCGCAAAGGGCCGTGAGTTTCGCCACATCGTCGGCCGGCATGGCCGGGGCGCAGATGATTTTTTGCTGTTTGGACTCGCACAGGGTGGCGGCCGTTTCGGACAGCGGTTCCGTGCACCCCGAAACCAGGATCTGGCAGGCGTCCTTGTTGGCGCAGACGTCGGCCACATAGGCCAGGGCCTCGTCCATGGAGGCCACGGAACGGACATCAGCCGACACGAGGCCGGCTTTTTCCTTCAAACGGTCGACCAGGGGTTGTTGTGTCGACATGGGAACCTCTCTTGCGGATCGCGGAAGCGTTCCGGCCGGCCGCGCCACAGGCGGGGCCGGCCGGAACGTTGGGAAGGGATGGCTACGGTTAGGGAAGCATCCACTTCAGGGCATAGGCCTGGAGCAGGGTCAGCACGGACACGACAACGAGCATGGCAATGGAGTGGGGCAGGGTGAAGCGGAAGATGTCGCCTTCACGACCGACCATGTTCGAGGCCGCGGTGGCCACGGAGATGGACTGGGGCGAGATCATCTTGCCGGTGACGCCGCCCGAGGAGTTGGCCGCCACGGTCAGGTGCGGGTCCACGCCGATCTGCTGGGCCGTGGTCTTCTGCAGCGAGCCGAACAGGGCGTTGGACGAGGTGTCGGAGCCGGTCAGGAACACGCCGAGCCAGCCGAGGATCGGGGCGAAGAACGGGAACAGGGCGCCCGTGGCGGTAAAGGCCAGGCCCATGGACGAGCTCATGCCCGAGTAGTTCATGATGTAGGCCAGGCCCAGGATCATGGAGATGGTGGCGATGGGCCAGCGGAGCTGCCTGATGGTCTTGAACAGGCAGGGAATGGCCTTGCCGTAGCCGTAGCCCGGCATGAAGATGACCGAGAGCAGGCCGGCGAGCAGGATGGCCGTGCCCGGGGTGGACAGGAAGTTGAAGGTGAACACCGCGGCGTAGGGGCTGTCCTTGGCCACGATGGGCAGGGTCTTGATGACCTCGTTGTGCAGGCCGGGCCACTCGAACTTCACGAGGAAGATCTTGTCCAGGCCGGCCTTGAAGGAGTCGATGCCCCACAAAAAGACCATGATCGCCAGGATGATGTAGGGCAGCCAGGCGCGGAAGATCTCGCCGCCGGAAAATTCCGAGGCAACGGAGCGCTGGGAGGCCGGCGCCTCATCCGGGAAGTGCCAGATGTTCTTGGGCTTCCAGACCTTGAGGAAGGCGCCGAGGCCAATGATGGTGACAATGGCCGAAATGATGTCCGGCAGGTAGGGGCCGACGTAGTTGGAGACCAGGAACTGGGAGCCGGCGAAGCAGACGCCGGCGATGATGACGGCGGGCAGGATTTCCATGGTCCGCTTGAAGCCGCACATGGTGACCGACAGCCACATGGGCACGATCACGGACAAAAACGGCAGCTGACGGCCGCAGATGGCGCTGATCTTCATCATGTCGAGGTCCGTGACCTTGGCCGCGACCACGATGGGGATGCCGATGGCGCCAAAGGCGACCGGCGCGGTGTTGGCGATCAGGCAGATGCCGGCGGCGTAGAGCGGGTTGAAGCCGAGGCCGACCAGCATGGCGGCGGTGATAGCCACGGGCGTGCCGAAGCCGGCCGTGCCCTCGATGAACGAGCCGAAGGCGAAGGCGATGAAGATGGCCTGGAGCCGGCGGTCGTCGGTGATCTGGGCCAGGGAGTTCTTGATGATGTTGAATTCCCCGGACTCCACGGTCATGTTGTAGACCCAGATGGCGGTGATGACGATCCAGACGATGGGGAAGATGCCGAAGGCCGCGCCGTAGAGCGTGGCGTCAAGGGCAAGTCCCACGGGCATGCCCCAGGCCACGATGGCCAGGATGACGGCCGTGAGCGTGGCCGCGAAAGCCGCCTTGTGCCCGGCCATGCGTTTGACGGCCAGCATGTAAAAAAGCATGTACAGCGGAATGCCTGCCACCAGCGCGGAGATTCCCACACTGCCAAGCGGTTGGTACTGTTGGACCCACGACATAGACTACGCTCCTTCCTGGTTGATAATTACCCATCCGCTCCCGCTCCCGTGGCTCGGAAGCAGGTGCAGGCCAACGCGCCCGGTTCGCCACGTACCGGGAGGCCGCGGTCCAGCGGCCGCGGCCTCCCGGGTTGCGTCTACAGTCCCAGGTTCTTCTTGAGCACCGCCATGTTGACGGCCTGCTGCACGAGCTTGGTCCCGTGCTCGATGCGCGACTTGTCGCGCAGCTTTTCCCGGGTCAGCATGAGTTCCATCTTCTTGGCCACGGTGAAGGTGTCGTCGCGCACCACGATGACGGGCACGCCCTTGTCCTCGGCCTTGGCCAGGATGATGTCGTTGGGATAGAGGTTGCCGGTCAGAATCAGCGCCGCGCAGCCGCCTTCCAGGGCCACGAGCTGCAGGTCGGCCCGGTCGCCGCCGCACAGGATGGCCACGTCCTTGTGCCGCTTGAAGAAGGTGACGAAGTTCTCGACCTGCATGGTGCCGATCAGGAAATTGACCACCAGGTTGTCGGTGCGGCCGCCCGTGGAGATCATCCGGCCGCCCAGGCCGTGGGCCAGGTCGCCGGCCCGGACCGCGAACATGATCGGGTCGTGGGGGATGATGCCGAGCACGTCCACGCCCCGGCGCTTGAGGAAGGGCGTGATCAGGGTTTCGGCCTCCTCCCGGAAGTGCTCGGGCACGTCGTTGAGGATGACGCCGGCCAGGTCGTCGCCCAGGGCCTCCTTGGCCGCGGCCAGATAGTCGTAGTTGTATTCCTGGAGGTAGCGGTCCACGAGCAGGACCTTGGCCCCCAGGGCCTGGGCCACGGCGATGCCGTCCACGCCGCAGTACTTGCCGGAGTACAGGAAGCTGCCCGAGCCGCCGACCAGCATGACGTCCTTGTCGGCCGAGAGCTTCTTATAGCTGTCCACGATGCCGGGCAGGAGGTTGGCGCAGTCCTCCAGAAAGGCCCGCATGCGGAAGTCGCGGGTGATGACCACGGGCGTGACCAGGGACGGGGTTTCGGACAGGCCCAGGGCCTGCTGCATGAAATGGGCGTCCTCGTCGCCGATCTGGTTCTCGATCTTGTGGGGCACGGCGCCCACGGGCTTCATGTAGCCCACGCGCCGCCCCTCGCGCTGCAAGTGCTGTCCCAGGGCCAGGGTGACGAGGTTTTTGCCCGAAAATCCCTGCGTGGACCCGATATAGAGACCGATCATATGATTGTTCCTCCTGGGTTCTTTTTAGGCGGAAAGGGTGATGCGCACGTCGGCCACCACGGCCTTTTCGGCATTGACCAGCACCGGATTGAACTCCGCCTCCTGGATTTCCGGGAAGTCCAGGGAGAGTTCGGACATGGTGAGCAGGATGTCCTCGATGGCCTGGAAGTTGATCGGCGGCTCGCCGCGAACGCCCTTGAGCAGCATGTAGGACTTGATCTCGCGGATGATGGCCTTGGCGTCGTCCCGGCCGAGGGGGGCCAGGCGGAAGGCGATGTCCTTGAGGATCTCCACGTAGATGCCGCCGAGGCCGAACATCAGAAGCGGGCCGAACTGGTCGTCGCGCTTGAAGCCGATGATGATCTCCTTGCACCCCTTGGGGGCCATCTCCTGGACCAGACAGCCGGCGATGTAGGCTTCGGGCCGCAGGCGCTGGGCCCTGGCCGTGATGTCGAAAAAGGCGTTCCTGACGGCCTCGGCGTCGGGCAGGTTCACCTTGACGCCGCCGACGTCGGACTTGTGGGAGATCTGGGGCGAGGCGATCTTCAAGACCACGGGGTAGCCGATCTTCTCGGCCCCGGCCACGGCCTCGTCGGACGAGCGGGCCAGGACCGTCTGGGGCGTGGGCAGGTTGTAGGCCCGCAGCACTTCCTGGGCCTGGAACTCCACCACTTCGGTGGCGCCCTTGGCCCGGGCCTCGTTGATCACCAGCCTGGCCTTCTGGCGGTTGCGCCGGATCTCCGGGTACTCCTGGGCCGGGGTCTGCCGCCACAGGTAGTACTTGTACATGGTCTCGATGCTGGCAATCAGCGGCTCGGGGTAGATGGAGCAGGGGATGCCGGCGTCGTTTAACAGCTGCTGGCCCGGCCGGGTGCGCATGCCGCCCATGTAGTTGACGAAAATAGGCTTCTTCGTGGTCTTGGCCACGTCGATGATCGCCTGGGCCGTCTCCATGATCTCGGCCGAGGCCGTGGGCGTCAGAAGCACCAGGATGGAGTGGACCAGCGGATCCTCGACCACCACCTCCAGGGTCTTGCGGTAGCGCTCGGCCGGAGCGTCGCCGATCAGGTCGATGGGGTTGTAGAGCGACGCATAGGGCGGCAGGAACTCCTTGAGGCGCTCGATGGTGGAATTGGACAGCCGCGCCATGTTGATGAGCGAGGATTTTTCCGTGGCGTCGGCGGCCAGGATGCCGGGACCGCCGGAGTTGGTGACCACGCACAGGCCCGGCCCCTCGGGCAGGGGCTGGGTGGAGAAGGCCTGGGCCAGGTCGAAAAGCGTGGCCATGTCGTCGGCCCGGATGACGCCGGTCTTGCGGAAGGCGGCGGTGTAGGCGGCGTCGGAACCGGCGATGGCGCCGGTGTGGGAGGACGCGGCCTTGGCGCCGGCCGTGGTCGTGCCGGACTTGATCATGATGACCGGCTTCTCGCGCGTCACCGTGGCGGCCTGCTCGATGAAGTCCGCGCCGTGCTCCACGTTTTCGATGTAGCCGAGGATGACCTTGGTGTTGGGATCGGTGCGCAGGAACTCGAGCATGTTGGCTTCGTTGATGACCGCCTTGTTGCCCAGGGAGATGAACTTGGAAAAGCCGACGTTCTCGCCGAGGGCCCAGTCGAGGATGGCCGTGCACAGGGCCCCGGACTGGGAGAAAAAGGCGATGGAGCCTTCCTTGGGATAGCCGGCGGCAAAGGAGGCGTTGTTGTGGTCCTGGGTGCTGATGAGCCCCAGGCAGTTGGGGCCGACCATGGCGATGCCGTGGGCGTTGCACAGCTCGATGAGCTTTTGCTCCAGGACATAGCCTTCCTTGCCCACTTCCTTGAAACCGGCCGTGATGATGATGACGGACCGGACCTTGCGGGCGGCCAGGGCCTCCATGGACGGCACCACGGCGCCGACCGGCACCACGATGACGGCCAGGTCCAGGCCCTCGGGCAGGTCCTCGATCCGCTTGGTCACGGGCAGGCCCAGGATTTCGTCGGCCTTGGGGTTGACGGGGATAAGCGTGCCCGAATACCCCGCCTCCAGCATGTTGGCCACCACCGTGTGCCCGACCTTGCCCGGAGCCGACGAAGCGCCGATCACGGCCACGGTTTTGGGCGCGAACAGCGCTTGGATATTGTCTTTCAAACTCATTCGACTTCCTCGCTCGCCTGTTGTGGTGCGGCCAAGCTAGCGCCTGGCCAGGGTCTCCGCGTAAATCTCCACCGGATGCCGGATGGCCAGCCGATCGCCGGCCTGGGACAGCATGTCGCCGATCTGCAGCATGCAGGCCGGGCAGCTCGTGGCCACCACCGAGGCTCCCGTGGCCACGATGTTGTCCCGCTTGCGTTTGCCGATGCGCTTGGACAGGTCGTAATGCTGCAAGGTGAAGCTGCCGCCGGAGCCGCAGCACGAATCCGCGCCCTCCATTTCGATGAGCCGGTAGCGCGGGTTGGTCTGAATGAGGGCCCTTGGCTCCGCAGAGACGCCCAGGGACTTCTTGAGGTGGCAGGGATCGTGGTAGGTGACCGCGACCTCGCCCCCGCCGGCGGCGTCGGCCAGGGCCGTCACGCCCAGGTCCTGGACCAGGAAGGCGCTGATGTCTTTGACCTTCGGGGCCAGCTCCCGAATCCGGAAGCGGATGGATTCGGGCAGGTTTTCGGCCATCATGGGCCAGAGCTTCTTGATGGTCGAGGTGCAGGTGGCGCAGGGCGTGACCAGGACGTCGAAGTCCTGGTCGCCGAAAAGGGCCATGTTGTTGGCCACCAGGGACTCGAAGGTCTCCCGGTCGCCCGAGGACAGGGCGGGAATGCCGCAGCAGGCCTGGCCGTGGGGCATGTAGACCCCCACGCCGTGGTGGTCGAGGACCGACAGGACGGTTTCGCCGATGCGCGGGAACATCTTGTCCACCACGCAGCCGTAGAAAAACGCCACCTTCTTGCCGCTAAACCCCCGGGGCGTGTCCCGCTCGTCGGTCTTGGCGTGCAGGGGCGTGTCGGCCAGGGGCGCGAAGTGGCGTCCGCCGATCAGGTTCGAGAACACCCGGGAGCACGACGACCCGATCATGTCGTTGACCGGACGGGTGAAGATGCCCTGGAACTTGGCGGCAATGGCCATGACCGAGTCAAAGACGCCTGGGTTTTTCAAAAGCCCCCGGAAGATGGCCCGCTTGACCGGCGGCAGGCCGTAATAGCCGGTGAGGAAGGCGCGGGCCTTGAGGAAGATGTCCAGGGCCTTGACGCCGCTCGGGCAGTTGGCCTGGCAGGAGCCGCAGAGCAGGCAGGCGTCCAGGCGCTGCTTGACCCCGGCCGGGTCCTTGATGACCTCGTCGGCCAGGCATTCGAGCAGGGCGATCTTGCCCCGGGCCACGTGGGCCTCAAGTCCGGTTTCCGTGTACAGCGGGCACACGGCCTGGCACATGCCGCAGCGCATGCAGGCCACCAGCTGGTCGTCGATCTGCTTGAGCAGGCGTACGAGTTCGCGCATCTCGCTCATGTCATTCCCCCGTGATCTTGCCGGGATTGAGAATACCCTTGGGATCCAGGGCCTTTTTCAGCTTCTGGGCGTAGAGGATCGACCCCTTGCCCACTTCCTTGACCATGTACTTGGACTTGGCCGTGCCGATGCCGTGCTCGCCCGAGAGGGTGCCGCCGAGGGACAGGGCCACGTCGAAGATCTCGTCAATGGCCGCCTCGACCCGCTTGAACTCCTCATGGTCCCGCTTGTCCGTGAGGATGGTCGGATGGAGGTTGCCGTCGCCGGCGTGGCCGAAGGTGCCGATGGTCAGCTTGTACTTGGCCGCGATCTTCTCCAGGGCCCCGACCATGGCCGGGATCTGGGAGCGGGGGACGGTGGCGTCCTCGAGCACCGTAGTCGGCCGGACCCGGGCCAGGGCGGACAGGGCGGCCCGGCGGGCCTCCCAGACCTTGTTGCGCTCCACCGCGTCCTTGGCCACCTGGATGCGGGTGGCGCCGACGCGCTTGCAGATGGCCTCGACCTCGGCCGCCTCGTCCTCGACCTGGGCCGGATGGCCGTCCACCTCGATCAGGAGCAGGGCCTTGGCGTCCGTGGGGAGCCCGGCGTGGGCGAAGTCTTCCACGGTCTTGATGGTGAAGTCGTCCATGTATTCCAGGGTGGCGGGCACGATCTTGGCCGCGATGATGGCGGCCACGGTCTCCGAGGCTTTGCCCAGGTCGTCGAAGATGGCCATCATGGCCTTGCTGGCCTTGGGCGGCGGCACGAGCTTGAGGATGATTTCGTTGAACACGCCGAGGGTGCCCTCGGAACCGACCATCAGGCCGTGCAGGTTCATGCCGGTGACGCACTTGACGGTGCGCGAGCCGGTTTTGACCAGTTCCCCGTCCACGTCGTAGAGGCTCATCCCCATGACGTAGTCCTTGGTCACGCCGTATTTCAGGCCGCGCAGGCCGCCGGCGTTTTCCGCCACGTTGCCGCCGATGGTGGACACGGCCTGGCTGCCCGGATCGGGCGGGTAAAACAGGCCGCGCTTGGCCACCTCGGCCGCGAATTTGGCCGTCACCACGCCGGTCTGGACCACGGCGTACATGTCGGCTTCGTTGATCTCGATGATCTTGTTGAGGGCCCCGGTCAGGGCCACCACCCCTCCGGTGGCCGGAATGGTGCCGCCGGAGAGGTTGGTGCCCGAACCGCGGACCGTCAGGGACAGGCCCAGCTCGTTGCAGGTTTTCACCACCCGTCCCAGGGCTTCGGGCGTCTCGGGGCGCACGGCCAGGGCCGGGAGCTTGGGGGGCAGGACCGCCGCGTCGTACGAATAGGCGTGCCGGTCCACCTCGCTGGCCAGGACGTTGTCCTTGCCGACGATTTCCTCGAACTTCTGGGACAGGTGGTTATCCATGTTCTTCCTCTCGCTTGGAGTGCTTATTTGCCGTCGCGGCCTTCGTTGCAGTCGTGGGCCGTGTCGGGCCGGTCGTTTTCGGCGTAGGCCGGCACGATGCAGTGCCCGTCGTCGGTCTTGCGGGGCAGCTGTCCGTCAGGGGCGGCATCGGAACCGACCACGTCCGTGCCGGAACCGTCGCCGGAACCGTTGCCGCTTCCGGGCATGGCGGCCAGGTACTGGAGGTGGCGGAACCGTTCCTTGTAGGCCGCGTCCATTTCAGCGCGATACTTCTGGGACATTTCCGGAGCCATCTTCTCCAGGGCGGCGTAGCGGACCTCGCCGGACAGGAAGGCGCCGAGATCGCCGGTGGCGGGCTTGGAGTCGATGACCAGGGGGTTTTTGCCCTCGGCCTTGAGCAGCGGGTTGAAGCGGTACAGGGGCCAGTAGCCGGTTTCCACGGCCAGCTTGCTCTCTTCCATGGACTTGCCCATGCCCTTTCTGATGCCCTGGTTGATGCAGGGGGCGTAGGCGATCACGATGGAGGGGCCGGGGTAGGCCTCGGCCTCGATCAGGGCCTTCAGCGCCTGGTTCTTGTCCGCGCCCATGGCGATGGAGGCCACGTAGACGTAGCCGTAGGTCATGGCCATGCCGCCCAGGTCCTTCTTGCCCGTGACCTTGCCGGCCGAGGCGAACTTGGCGATGGCGCCAAGGGGGGTGGACTTGGAGGCCTGGCCGCCGGTGTTGGAGTAGACCTCGGTGTCCATGACCAGGATGTTGACGTCCTCGCCTGAGGCGATGACGTGGTCCAGGCCGCCGAAGCCGATGTCGTAGGCCCAGCCGTCGCCGCCGAAGATCCAGATGGACTTCTTGGTGAAGATGTCCGCGTCGGCCAGGATATCGGCCTCGGCCGGGACATCCTTGTTGAGCAGGCACTTCATCTTGTCGCCGAACTGGCGGGACTTGCCCGCGTCGTCCATGCCTTCGAGCCAGCCGGCCAGGGCCACGCGGAGTTCGTCGGACAGTTCGCCGGCGAGCACGGCCTTGGCCTTGTCGGCCAGGCGGGCCCGGCGCTGCTTGATGGCCAGGTTGAAGCCGAAGCCGAACTCGGCCGCGTCCTCGAACAGGGAGTTGTTCCAGGCCGGACCGAAGCCCTCGGCATTGACCGTGTAGGGCGCGGTGGGCGCGGAGCCGCCCCAGATCGAGGAACAGCCCGTGGCGTTGGCCACCATCATCCGCTCGCCGTACAGCTGGGTGATGAGCTTGACGTACGGGGTTTCGCCGCAACCGGCGCAGGCCCCGGAGAACTCGAGCAGCGGCGGCTGGAACTGGCTGCCCTTGAGGTTTTCACGCTTCACCAGCCCGGCCTTGTTCTTCAAGGTCATGGCAAAGGCGTGGTTTTTCACCTGGTCGCCCGCTTCGGACTCCATGGGCTTCATGACCAGGGCCTTCTGCTTGGCCGGACAGACCTCGGCGCAGGAGCCGCAGCCCATGCAGTCCATGGGAAAGACCTGGATGCGGTAGGCCAGGCCCTTGAGCTCCTTGCCGGTGGCGGGCAGGGTTTCATAGGTGTCGGGAGCGCCGGCCATCTCGGCCTCGTCGGCCAGGAAGGGCCGGATCGTGGCGTGGGGGCACACGAAGGAGCACTGGTTGCACTGGATGCAGTTCTCCTTGATCCAGTGCGGGATGTTGATGGCCACGCCGCGCTTTTCGTACTGGGCGGTGGCGGTGGGGAAGGAGCCGTCCTCGGCAAAGGCCGACACCGGCACCTCGTCGCCCTTCTGGGCCAGGATCGGGCGGATGACCTTGTTGAAGTACTCGGGCTCGTTGGGCCGCTCCACCGTGGCGTCGGGCGCGGTGGCCCAGGAGGCCGGGACCTGGATCTCGACCAGGCCCTCCATGGCCATGTCCACGGCGTCGATGTTCATCTTGACGATCTTTTCGCCCTTGTTGCCGTAGGTCTTCTTGATCGAGTCCTTGAGCAGGCTGATGGCCTGCTCGATGGGCAGCACGCCGGCCAGCTTGAAGAAGGCGGTCTGCATGATCATGTTGATGCGCGCGCCAAGGCCCACCTTGGCCCCGATGGCCACGGCGTCGATGTTGTAGACCTTGAGCTTCTTGTCCGCGATGGTGCGCAGCATCTGGCCGGGCAGGTTCTTCTCCAGCTCCTCGGCCGATCCCCAGGAGGAGTTGAGCACAAAGGTGCCGCCTTCCTTGATCCCTTCGAGGATGTCGTAGACGTGGACGTAGCTCGGCTTGTGGCAGGCGATGTAGTCGGCGGCGTCGACCAGGTAGGTGGACTGGATCGGCATCTTGCCGAAACGCAGGTGGGAGACCGTGATGCCGCCGGATTTTTTCGAGTCGTAGGCGAAGTAGCCCTGGGCGTAGAGGTCGGTGTTGTCGCCGATGATCTTGATGGCCGACTTGTTGGCCCCGACCGTGCCGTCGGAGCCGAAACCCCAGAACTTGCACTGGACCGTGCCTTCGGGGACCGTGGGCAGGGGGCCGCCGATGGGCAGCGAGGAGCCGGACACGTCGTCGACGATGCCGACCACGAAGTGGCGCTTGGGCGCGGCCGCGGACATGTTGTCAAAGATGGACTTGGCCATGCCCGGCCGGAACTCCTTGGAACCGAGGCCGTAGCGGCCGCGCATCAGCTTCGGAATGGAGCCGCCGCGCTCGATGAAGGCGGCGCAGACGTCCTCGTAGAGCGGTTCGCCGAGGCTTCCCGGCTCCTTGCACCGGTCAAGCACGGTGACCACTTCGGCCGAGGCCGGCATGACCTTGAACAGGTAGTCCGGGGCGAAGGGGCGGAACAGGCGGACCTTGACCAGGCCGACCTTTTCGCCCTTGGCGTTCAGGTAGTTGACCACTTCCTCGATGGTTTCGCACGAGGAGCCCATGGACACGATGACGCGGGAGGCGTCGGGAGCGCCCACGTAGTCGAAGAGCTTGTAGGGCCGCCCGGTGACCCCGGCCACCTTCTCCATCATGGCGGTCACGACGCCCGGCAGGGCCTGGTAGAGGGGGTTGGCGCGCTCGCGGCCCTGGAAGAAGATGTCCGGGTTCTGGGCCGTGCCGCGCAGGTCCGGGTGCTCGGGGTTCATGGCCCGGGCGCGGAAGGCGGCGATCTTTTCGTGGTTCACCAGGCTCTTGATGTCCTCGTAGTCGATGGTCTCGATCTTCTGGATCTCGTGGGAGGTCCGGAAGCCGTCAAAGAAGTGGAGGAAGGGGAGGCTCCCCTCGATGGCGGACAGGTGGCTGACCAGGGCCATGTCCATGCACTCCTGGACCGAGGCCGCGGCCAGCATGGCGAATCCCGTGGACCGGGCGGCCATGACGTCGGAGTGGTCGCCGAAGATCGACAGGGCGTGGGTGGCGATGGCCCGGGCCGACACGTGAAAGACGCCGGGAAGCTGCTCGCCGGCGATCTTAAACATGTTGGGCAGCATCAGCAAAAGACCCTGGGAGGCGGTGAAGGTGGTGGTCAAGGCCCCTGCCTGCAGGGAGCCGTGGACCGCGCCGGCCGCGCCGGCCTCGGATTGCATCTCGCGGATATTCAGGGTCTGGCCGAAGATGTTTTTCAGCCCTTTGGCCGCCCATTCGTCCGCTACCTCACCCATGGTGGACGAAGGGGTGATGGGATAGATGGCCGCCGTGTCGCTCAAGGCGTACGCGACGTGCGTGGTGGCGGTGTTGCCGTCCATGCTTTTCATCTTCTTGGCCATGCTCAAGTCTCCTTAAAAGTTGTCGTTCGACCGAACAGAGAAAGGCCGTTTTCGACGCTTTCCCCAAGGCAATCCTCGTGCCACATATAAAAAAACAATAAAACTACGTGGAATAGAGGATCAGGGAAGCCGCCTCCAGACCCAGGCGCGAGAGGAGCATCCGGTTTTCCGGATGCCGTGTCGCTTCTAATACGGTGAAATATATGGCTTCGTAAAGAGATTCCCAGCTCCAACCCCTGTCTGATTTTCCAGACAATTCTTTCTTGTCTGAAATTTCGGACAGAGGGGGCCGCAAACAAGGCTTCCCTGTCCGGGATTCCGGGTTCCGCCCCAAACTGCCATAACTCGCCATCCATGGCACGCAAAAAATGGAGGCGCCACACAGAAGACGCATTGGCGGCGCTGGGGTCGCAAGCAGTTGCGAGACAGGTTCCCGAGTCGCGGGATAGGCGGGCGGCAGGCCAGGAGCTTTTCGCACGGGCCCTGGAACGCCAAGGCCGCGACTGCCCTTGGGCAGGGCAGCCGGCATGGCAGGTCAGTCCGGTATGGACAGGTTGTTTTTTTTCAGCAGGGCGTAGAAATGCGAGCGGGAGAGGCCGGAGATGTCGAGCATGGCGGCCACGTCCCGCCCCTGTTCCCGCAGGAGGCCTTCCAAGTAGCGGCGTTCCATGGCTTCCTTGAAGTCCTTGAGGGTCTGGCGGTCGATCGGCAGGGAAGGGAAGGGAGCCGACGCGGCCGTGGCGTCCCTGGACGCGTCCGGCGCTTGCAGCCCCCGCTCCAGGGTCGATTTCGTCACCTTGATGCGCAGGTCCTGGGGGAGGTGCATGCTGTAGAGGGTCTTTTCCCGGCCCGAGGCCAGAACGGCCCGCTCCACCACATTGCGCAGCTCGCGCACGTTGCCCGGCCAGTCGTAGGCCTCGAGCACGGCCAGGAACTCCGCGTCAAACCCCTTGGGCGGCAGGTCGTATTCGGCGCACAGTCCGTCCACCACGGACAGGGTCAGGGGCTTGATATCCTCGGGCCGCGCCCGCAGGGGCGGCAGGGACAGGCCGATGGTCTTCAGGCGGAAGTAGAGGTCGCGACGGAACTGGCCGGCCTCGACCATGTTCTCCAGGTTGCGGTTGGTGGCCGCGATGAGCCGGAAATCGCTCTTGGCCTCCTGGACCGCGCCCACCGGCCGGAAGGTCTTTTCGTGGAGCACCCGCAAAAAGGTCTTTTGCAGGCTCAGCGGCATCTCCCCCACCTCGTCGAGAAAGAGCGTGCCCCCGTCCGCCAGTTGCACAAGCCCCACCCGGTCCGCGGCCGCGCCGGTGAAGGCCCCTTTCCGGTGGCCGAAAAGCGTGCTTTCGACCAGGGTTTCGGTCAGGGAGGCGCAGTCGACCGTGACAAAGGCGCCCTTGGCCCGGGAGCTGTTGGCATGGATGAGGCGGGCGAAGAGCTCCTTGCCCGTGCCTGTCTCGCCGGTGACCAGCACGGCCGCGTTGGACCAGGCGGCGTGGGCCACCTGGTCGAGGCAGGGCTGCATCCGGGGACTGACCGTGACGCATCCGGCCAGGGACAGGGAGACCGGAGCCCGGTCGGAGCGCCGTTCCTCCCGGTAGCGCAGGGCCCGCTTGAGGGTCAGCATGATCTGCTTGATGGGCGAGGGCTTGACCAGGTAGTCCCAGACCCCCTCCTGGATGGCCAGTTCCGCGCCGTCCGGGTCTCCGATGCCGGTCAGGATGATCACTTCCGGCGCGTCGGGCAGGCGCTTGATCTCCGGCAGGGCGGCCAGTCCGTTGCCGTCGGGCAGGCGCACGTCCAGGAAGACCACGTCAAAGCTTTCCCGCGACAGCAGCTCCATGCCCCCGGCCAGGGTGCCGGCGGTTTCGCTGGTCAGGCGCATCTTGCGGGTGAGGCTGGCGATGGTCTCCCGGACTTCCGGGTCGTCGTCAATGATGCAGACGGATTTCATGCGGCTTTGGTCTGGGGTTTGGCGTCGAGCACCTCGCGGATGGCCGCCGAGATGATCGCCTGGTTGTAGGGCTTGAGCACGATTTTCTTGATGTTGCCGGCCAGCTCCCGCTCCTCGATGTCGCCCAGGCGGCCCGACACCAGGATGACCGGCAGGGTGGGGGCGAGGACCGCGATCCGGCCGGCCAGTTCCAGGCCGTTGACGTCGGGCATGTCGAAGTCCGTGATGCAGACGTCGAAGGCGTCGGGATCGGCGGCCAGGCGGGCCAGGGCGGCGGCCGCGCCGCCGTGGGCCGAGACCTCGTGGCCGAGCTGGGCCAGGACGCGGGGGATGGTCAGCAGCTGGTCCTCGTCGTCCTCGACAAAAAGGATCCTGTCGCGGCCCCGGTTGGGCCGGACCGTGGGCAGGGCGGGCGCGGCGTCGGCCTCGGCCAGAAGCGGCAGGTAGACGTCGAATCCCGTGCGGGTTCCGGGCTGGCTGACCACGCGCACCGCGCCCCGGTGGCTCTTGACGATGCCGCGCACCACGGCCAGGCCGAGGCCGGTGCCTTCGCCCTTTTGCTTGGTGGTGAAAAACGGATCGAAGATCTTGTCCATGATCTCCAAGGGGATGCCAGGCCCGGTATCCACGATGGAGAGCCTGGCGTAGCGGCCGGCCCGGACGCCGACCTGGCCGGCCAGGGTCTCGTCCAGGGTGTCCTCGGCCAGGGACAGGGTCAGGACGCCGCCGGTTTCGCGCATGGCCTGGAAGGCGTTGGTGCACAGGTTCATGACGATCTGGTGGAGCTGGGTGGGGTCGGCCCGGCAAGGCACGGCCCGGTCCGGCACATCCACCACGATCTTGATGTTGCGCGGCATGGAGGCCTTGATCAGGCCCGCCGCCTCGGCCACCACGTCGACCACGTTGATGGCCGCGAACCCGGCCTGGGACGGACGGGTGAACGACAGGATCTGCTTGACCAGCCGGCTGCCCCGTTCCCCGGCCCGCAGCACCCGGCGCAGGTCGTCCTCGATGGGCCCCTCGGGCGGCAGATCCATGAGGGCCAGTTCGGTGGAGTTGATGATCGAGGTCAGGATGTTGTTGAAGTCGTGGGCGATGCCGCCGGCCAGGGTGCCGATGGCCTCCATCTTCTGCGACTGCAGGAGCTGGCGTTCGAGACTGACCTTCTGGGTCACGTCCTCGGCCGTGGACAGCACGCCCACCACCGCGCCCCGGTCGTCGTGCAGGGGCACCTTCTTGATCTCCAGCAGGACGTCCGCGCCCCGGACGTTTCTGGCGGCCAGTTCCCCGGCCACGGTCCGGTTGTTGCGCATGACGTCCACGTCCGTGGCCCTGACCGCGTCCATGTCCTCCTGGCGCAGGGGTAGGGCGTAGTCGTCGCGGCCCATGAGCTCGGACAGGTCGTGGAAGCCGAAAAACTCGATAAAGGCCCGGTTGGCTCCGATGTAGCGCAGGGCCTTGTCTTTCCAGGACACGAGCTGCGGGATGTTGTCCAGCACCAGGCGCAGCATCTCCTGGGACTCGCGCAGGGCCCGCTCGGCCTCGTGGCGCATGGTCACGTCCTCGACCACGCCTTCCACATAGGCCAGGTAGCCGTCGCGGTCCGCGACCAGGCGCATGTTGATGTTGGCCGTCACCAGCCGCGCGTCCGGGCGCACGAACCGGGTTTCGAACTTGATGGTCGCGTCGTCGTCCGCGGCCGAGCCGATCAAGGCCTCGAAGCGGGCGCGGCTGGAAAAGAGCACGTCCAGGAGCTCGCCCCGGCGCTCGGCCAGGGTGCGCAGATCGTCCACGCCGAGCATGGCGAGCAGGGCCGGATTGACGTCCACGGCCTGGCCGTCGGGCGTCATGCGGAAGATGCCGAGGGCGGAGTTCTCGAAGATACCCCGGTACTTCTCCTCGGCCAGCCGCAGCTTTTCCGCTGCCCGCTTGAGTTCCGACACCTCGTAGAGCACGCCGACCAGCCCCGCGATCTCGCCCTTGGCGCTTTCGTAGACCGCCCGGTGGAGGATGACCGAGTGGGTGGTGTTGTCCGCGGCCATGATTTCGGTTTCGCCGACCCGCACCCCGGGTTCCCGCAGCAGCACCGTGTCCTCCTCGGCCAGGGACCGCGAAAGCGGGGATTCCCCGACCCCGGCGCAGCCCTGGATGGAGGTGTCGCCGTCTGCGCCGCCGCACCAGCGGCGAAAGGCGGTGTTGCAGCCCCGGTAGGCCCCGGCCCCGTCCTTGTAGTAGATGGGAATGGGGATGGTGTTGATCAGGGTTTCGAGAAAGGAGAGCTGGTCCTTGATCTTTTCCTCCACCGACCGGCGGCGCAGGATGTTGGTCACGAGCAGGACCATGACGTAGCACAGGATGAGAAAGCTGATGATGATGGTCCAGAAGACCGCGATGTTGATGTGATAGAACGGATAGGGCTCGTTGATGAGCGTGAACCCGGACGGCAGCTTGTCCGAGGTGATGCCAAGACGCAGCATCTCCTTGAAATCGAAGATGTAGGCGTCGTTGGTCCTGGTCACGATGGGCAGATCGGCGATGGGCGTGCCGTGGAGCAGCTTGTCGGCCATTTCGGCCACCAGCCGGCCTTCCACGACGCCGCTGTGGAGCTTGCCGCCCACGATGCCGTGGCCGAGCATGAACTGCCAAGCGCTGTAGATGGGGACGTCGGAATTGGCGCGGATGGCGGCCAGGACCTCGGTGACGGAATAGACGTCTTTTTCCGTGTCCTTGTAAAAAGGGATCAGGAAAATCATGACGTTGTTCGGCAGGCTGCGCACGGCGTCGAGGATCTCCGACAGGCTCAGGTTGTCCTGGTATTCGAAGCGCAGCCGGCCGGCGAAAGAGGATTCCACGGCCCGGAGCTGGTTGCCGATGGCCAGCCCCGTAACCGACGAGTCGCCGAAGATGATCAGGCGATGCCGGTCCGGATGGAAGGTCAGGGCCAGCTCCAGGGTCTCGCGGATGTCCGGCTCCTCGAGCACGCCGGTGAAGTTCGGGTGGCCGTCGAGGGAAGCGGCGTGGAAGTCGTTGACCCCGCAAAAGACCAGGGGCGTGCCGGGAAACAGTTCGTCCTGGTATTCGCGCAGGAATTCGAAAGCAAAATTGTCCGAGGCCAGAATGACTTCGAACCGGGTGTTGCGGTACTTGAGCTTGTAGAAGTCGTGGAGCATGCCGCGAAGGGTCGGATCCGTGTACTTCTTCGAATCCATGTACTCGATCTGCAGGTCCACGTTGAAATCGGATTTTTCCAGTCCCGCCCGGATGCCGGCCAGGATCTCGTCGGACCACTGGTAGCCGTTCTGGTAGGAATTGAAATACAGGACGTTTTTCCTGATCTTTTCCGCCCAGGCGGCCTGGGGCGTCAGACAGGTCAGGAGAAGCAGCCAGGAAAGGAGCCGGCAAGCCATGGGTGTCCGTGGGAAAGAGGTGAGGGCCACGGCGATCCGGGCCTTTGGTTGGAATTTGTCACGGTCCGGAGGGAAGTCAAGACCGGACCCTCTTCGGCCAGGGGCCACCGTCCAACCCCCAACTCGGCTCCTGCGGATCCTTGTCATGCCTGCCTTAACAAAATCCTTACGACCCCACCCCGCATTTTAACGCCGTCCTGACGCCGGCCCGGCTATCTTCCCGTCGTCCGAATCCGCGCGAAGGGAGGAACACGCCATGATCTCGCGTTTGTTGCAAGACCTGCTGGCGGTGCTCGTCATGGTGGCGCCGACGTTTGCCACGCTGTTCCTGGTCGAGACCCTCGGCCGCCTCAAGGAGAAGTAGCCGTGGAAACCATGCGCGTTGTCGCCGCCGTCGTGGCGGGCGGCCTTTTCGTCTATCTCCTTGTCGCCCTGCTCAAACCGGAGTCCTTCGAATGACCACCATCGATTGCACCCGCGTCCTTCTGTATGTGCTGGTCCTTTTGGTCCTGGCCTGGCCCCTGGGATGCTATATGGCCCGCCTGTACGAAGGGCGGCCTGTTTTCGGGGACCGTCTGGCCCGGCCCGTGGAACGCCTCCTCTACCGCGTGTGCGGCGTGCGGCCGGAGGAGGAGATGGATTGGAAGGGCTATGCCCTGGCGGTCATGGCCGTCAACGCCTTGGGCATGCTGGCGGTGTACGCGGCGCAGCGCCTGCAGGGCGCGCTGCCGCTCAATCCCCTGGGCCTCGGCGGCGTCTCGCCGGCGGTAGCCTTCAATACGGCCGTCAGTTTCGCCTCCAACACCAACTGGCAGGCCTACGGCGGCGAATCCACCATGAGCTTCGCCACCCAGATGCTGGCGCTCACCGTGCAAAACTTCCTGTCGGCGGCCACGGGCATGGCCGTCCTGGCCGCGCTCCTTCGCGGCCTGGCCCGGCGGGAGGCGCGGCACCTCGGCAACTTCTGGGTGGATTGCACCCGGTCCGTCACCCGCGTCCTTTTGCCCCTGTCCCTTGTCCTGGCCGTGGCCCTCGTCTCCCAGGGCGTGCCCCAGACCTTTCGGAGCTCGATGACGGCGCAACTTCTGGAACCGGTCGCCTTTGAAAAGCCGGCTGCCGACGCCTCGGCGGTGTCCGAGGCACAGGGGGCGGGCAGGGCCGTGGCCGAAGCCGCCGTGGCCACGGAGCAACACATCGCCCTGGGTCCGGTGGCCTCCCAGGAGGCCATCAAGCAGCTCGGCACCAACGGCGGCGGCTTTTTCAACGTCAATGCCGCCCATCCCCTGGAAAACCCGACGCCGTTTTCCAATTTCCTGGAGATGCTCGCCATCCTGCTCATTCCGGCCGCCTTGTGCGTCACGTTCGGCCGCATGGTCCGGGACATGCGCCAGGGCGCGGCCGTGCTCGCGGCCATGACCATCCTTTTCGCGCTCTTTCTCTTTCCCTGCCTGGCGGCCGAGCGGGCCGGCAATCCCCGGCTGGCCGCCTTGGGCGTGGACGCCGCGGCCGTGGACGCCCCCCTTGCCGCGGCCAGGCCGGGCGGCAACATGGAAGGCAAGGAGGTCCGCTTCGGCGTGGTGGACGCGGCCCTCTGGGCCACGGCCACCACCGCCGCCTCCAACGGCTCGGTCAATTCCATGCACGACAGCTTCACGCCCCTGGGCGGCCTTTTTCCCATGCTCCTCATGCAGCTCGGGGAGGTGGTCTTCGGCGGCGCGGGGTCCGGGCTTTACGGCATGCTGGTGTTCGCCATCGTGGCCGTGTTCGTGGCCGGGCTGATGGTCGGGCGCACGCCGGAGTACCTGGGCAAGAAGATCGAGGCCTATGAGATGAAGATGGCCGCCCTGGTCATCCTCATCCCGCCGTTTCTGGTCCTTGGCGGCGCGGCCGTGGCCGTGGCCACCGGGGCCGGGACGGCCATCGGCAATCCCGGAGCCCACGGATTCTCGGAAATTCTCTACGCGTTTTCCTCCATGGGCAACAACAACGGCAGCGCCTTCGCGGGGCTCGCCGCCGACAGGCCGTACTACGCCTGGGCCGGGGGGATCGCCATGTTCGTGGCCCGGTACTGGCTCATCGTGCCGGTCCTGGCCCTGGCCGGTTCCCTGGCCGGGAAAAAGAGCATCCCCGCCGGAGCCGGAACCCTGGCCACCCATACGCCGCTTTTCGTGGGCCTGCTCGTGGCCGTGGTCCTGGCCGTGGGCGCGCTCACCTTCATTCCGGCCCTGGCCCTCGGCCCCGTGGCCGAACACCTCATGCTCGCCCAGTAAGGAAAGGATACCGCCATGCGCGCCAAAACCCGCTCCCGTCCCCTGTTCGATCCGCCCTTGGTCAGGCGGGCCGCCATTGAGGCGCTGCGCAAGCTCGCGCCCGCCCGCCAGGTGCGAAACCCGGTCATGTTCACCGTATACGTGGGCAGCATCCTGACCACCCTCCTTTTCGCCCAGTCCCTGACCGGACGCGGCGAGGCCGCGCCCGGCTTCACGGCGGCCATTGCCTGCTGGCTGTGGTTCACGGTCCTTTTCGCCAACTTCGCCGAGGCCATGGCCGAGGGCCGGGGCAAGGCGCAAGCCGATTCCCTGCGCAAGGCCAAAAAGGACCTGCCGGCGAAAAAACTGGCCCAGGCCTCCCGTCAGGGGCCGGCGACCGTGGTGTCCTCGGCCATGCTCCGCAAGGACGACCTGTTTCTGGTCGAAGCCGGGGACGCCGTCCCCTGCGACGGCGAAATCCTCGAAGGCATCGCCTCGGTGGACGAGTCGGCCATCACCGGCGAATCCGCCCCGGTCATCCGCGAGGCCGGCGGCGACCGCTCGGCCGTCACCGGCGGCACCAAGGTCCTGTCCGACTGGCTGGTGGTCCGGGTCACGGCCGAGCCGGGCCAGACCTTCCTCGACCGCATGATCGGCATGGTGGAAGGGGCCAAGCGCCGCAAGACCCCCAACGAAATCGCGCTCAACATCCTGCTCGCCGCCCTGACCATGATCTTTTTGGTGGTGTGCGTGACGCTGTATCCCTATTCCGCCTTTGCCGTGGAACAGGCCGGGCAGGGTTCGGTCATCACGGTCACGGTGCTGACGGCGCTGTTCGTGTGCCTGGCCCCCACCACCATCGGCGGGCTGCTCTCGGCCATCGGCATCGCCGGCATGGACAGGCTCATCGCCGTCAATGTCATCGCCATGTCCGGCCGGGCCGTGGAGGCCGCCGGCGACGTGGACGTGCTCCTGCTGGACAAGACCGGCACCATCACCCTGGGCAACCGCCAGGCGGCCGAGTTCCTGCCGGCTCCGGGGGTCGATCCGGCCGAGCTTGCCGACGCCGCCCAGCTGTCCTCCCTGGCCGACGAGACCCCGGAGGGCCGCAGCATCGTGGTGCTGGCCAAGGAGCGGTTCGGGCTTCGCGGCCGGGACATCCATGCGTTGGGCGCGCATTTCGTGCCGTTTACCGCCGCCACCCGCATGAGCGGCGTGGACCTGCCCGGCCGGGAAATCCGCAAGGGCTCCCCGGACGCCATCGAGGCCTACGTGGCCGAGGCCGGGGGCCCGTTTCCCGAAGCGGTGCGGGAAGCGGTGCGGCGGGTGGCCAAGGACGGCGGCACGCCGCTTCTGGTGGCCGAGGAGGGCAAGGTGCTCGGGACGGTGTGGCTCAAGGATATCGTCAAGGGCGGCATCAAGGAGCGGTTTGCCGAACTGCGGCGCATGGGCATCAAAACCGTCATGGTCACGGGCGACAACCCGCTGACCGCCGCGGCCATCGCCGCCGAGGCCGGGGTGGACGACTTCCTGGCCGAGGCCAGGCCCGAGACCAAGCTGCAGCGGATCCGGGATATCCAGGCCGAGGGACGGCTCGTGGCCATGACCGGCGACGGCACCAACGACGCCCCGGCCCTGGCCCAGGCCGACGTGGGCGTGGCCATGAACAGCGGCACCCAGGCCGCCAAGGAGGCCGGCAACATGGTGGACCTGGATTCGAGCCCCACCAAGCTCCTGGAGATCGTGGCCATCGGCAAGCAGCTGCTCATGACCCGGGGGGCCTTGACCACCTTTTCCATCGCCAACGACATCGCCAAGTACTTCGCCATCATCCCGGCCGCGTTCGTCGGCGTCTATCCGGCCTTGGCGGCGCTGAACATCATGGGGCTCAAAACGCCCCAAAGCGCCATCCTCTCGGCCGTCATCTTCAACGCCCTGATCATCGTCTGCCTCATCCCCCTGGCGCTGACGGGCGTGCGCTACCGGGCCGTGGGCGCGGCCCGGGCCCTGCGGGACAACCTGCTCGTCTACGGCCTCGGCGGCCTGGTGACGCCGTTTATCGGCATCAAGGCCATCGACATGCTGCTCACCGCCTTGCACCTGGCTTAGGAGGAACACACCATGTGGCGCGCGCTCCGTACGGAATGCACGAGAGGCATCGGGTTTTTGGCGTTTATGACGGTGCTTGCGGGACTTGCCTACCCGTTGGCCGTGACGGCCTTGGGCGGCGTCCTCTTCCCCGGCCAGGCGTCGGGGAGCGCCGTTGTCCGGGACGGCGTGGTGGTGGGGTCGGAACGCATCGGCCAGGAGTTCGCTTCGCCCGGCTATTTCTGGGGCCGGCCCTCGGCCACCGCGCCCATGCCCTACAATGCCATGGCCTCGTCAGGCTCGAACCTCGGCCCGAGCAGTCCGGCCCTGGCCGAGGCCGTCAGCCGGCGCATGCGCGTCCTGGCGACCGCCGATCCGGGCAACACGGCCGCGCCGCCCGTTGACCTGGTCACGTCCTCGGCCTCGGGATTGGACCCGGACATCAGTCCGGCCGCCGCCTTCCACCAGGCCAAACGGGTGGCCAAGGCCCGGGGCCTCTCCGAGCAGGCCGTGCACGGCCTGGTGGAAAGCCGCCTGGAGGGCCGCCAGTTCGGGGTCCTGGGCGAGCCCCGGGTCAATGTCCTGCGGCTCAATCTGGACCTGGACGCCCTGGCGGGAAAAGCGGACAAGAGCCCATCCGCCACCCGGTAGGAGCCGCCATGCCCAGGAAAAACGACGGCCGTCCCGATCCCGACGCCTTGCTGGCCCTGGCCCGCAAGGAGGAAGCCGACGGCCGCAAGGGAAAGCTCCGCCTCTTTTTCGGCGCGGCCCCTGGCGTGGGCAAGACCTATTCCATGCTCGAAGCGGCCAGGGCGGCCCAGGGCGAGGGGCGGGACGTGGTGGTCGGCGTGGTGGAGACCCATGGCCGGGCCGAAACCGAGGAGCTTCTCTCCGGTCTCCCCGTCCTGCCCCGGCAACGCATCGCCTACAAGGGGCATGAGCTGGCCGAATTCGACCTGGACGCCGCCCTGGCCCGGCGGCCGTCCTTGCTGCTCGTGGACGAGCTGGCCCACGCCAACGCCCCGGGCAGCCGCCACGCCAAGCGCTGGCAGGATGTCCGCGAACTGCTCGCCGCCGGCATCGACGTCTACACCACGGTCAACGTCCAGCACATCGAAAGCGTCAACGACGTGGTGGCGCAAATAACAGGCGTGCGGGTGCGCGAGACCGTGCCCGACACGGTCCTGGAAGAAGCCGACGCCATCGTGCTGGTGGACCTGCCCGTGGAGGACCTCCTGCGCCGGCTGCGCGAGGGCAAGGTCTATGTGCCGGAACGCGCCGAATGGGCGGCGGAGCACTTTTTCCGCTCCGGCAATCTCTTCGCCCTGCGCGAACTGGCCCTCCGCTTCACGGCCGAGCGCATCAGCGCCGAAGTCCTGGTCTACCGCAACGGCCACGCCATCGAGGCCACCTGGCCCACGGCCGAGCGGCTGCTGGTGTGCGTGGGACCAAGCCCCTCCTCGGCCAAGCTCATCCGGGCGGCCAAGCGGGCCTCCGCGGCCCGGCACGTCCACTGGATCGCGGCCTTCGTGGAATCGCCGCGCCTGTCCGACGCGCAGCGCCAGTCCGCGGCGGAAAACCTCCGCCTGGCCGAAAAGCTGGGGGCCGAAACGGCCACCATCGCCGGTCCCCGGGTATCCGAGGAGATCGTGGCCCTGGCCCGGGCCAAAAACGTCTCCACCATCATCATCGGCAAACCCGTGCGGCCACGCTGGAAGGATTTCCTCCTCGGCAGTCCGGTGGACGATCTGATCCGCACCAGCGGCGAGATCGACGTCCACGTCATCCGGGGCGATTTCGGGGGCGAGGCCGAACGCATCACGGTCCGGGCCAAGCGGCAGGCGTCCTGGCGGCCCTACGCCGCCAGCTGCGGCATCTGGGCGGCGGCCACGGCCGTGTCCTTCGCCGTGTTTCCCGCCTTCCAAATCAGCAATCTCATCATGGTCTACCTGCTCGGCGTGGTGGTGGCGGCCATGACCTGCGGCCGGGGCCCCTCGCTTCTTGCCGCCGTGGCCAGCGTCCTGGCCTTTGATTTTTTCTTCGTGCCGCCGCGTTTCACCTTTGCCGTGAGCGACACGCAATATGTCGTCACCTTCCTCATCATGCTCGGCGTGGCCCTGGCCATAAGCCGGCTGACCACGCGCATGCGCGACCATGCCGCCCTGGCCCGGGACCTGGAGCGGCGCGCCGGCCTCATGCTGGCCCTTTCCCAGCGTTTGGCCGAAGCCCGGGGCGTGGAGGTGGTGGCGCAAACGGCCGGGCGGGCCGTGACGGAACTCCTGGATTGCGACGCGACCGTCCTGGCGCCTGACGCAAACGGAAACCTCCAGGCGCCCGGAAAAGCCGGGGCGGCCTTTCTGGACGCCAAGGGACTGGGCGCGGCCCAGTGGGCGTTTGCAAACGGCCACGCCGCGGGCCTTGGCACCGACACCCTGCCGGACGTTGCCGCGCTTTTCCTGCCGCTTTCCGGCCGGGACAGGGTCATGGGCGTCCTGGCGGCCGCTCCGGCCTCGCCACGGGAGTTTCTTCCGGAACAGATGCGGATCCTGGATTCCTTCGCCCGGCAGGTGGGCTTGGCCCTGGAGGTGGAACGGCTCCAGGAATCGACCCGGCAGGCCCAACTCGAATCCGAGGCCGAACGGCTCAAGGCCTCGCTTTTAAGCGCCGTGACCCATGACCTGCAGACGCCCCTGGCCGCCATCTCGGGCTCGGCCGAGAGCCTGCTGTTGCCGGATGCCGCCAACGATCCGCGCACCCACGACATGCTGGCCCAAAACATCCGGGACGAGGCCGCCCGCCTGAGCCGCCTGCTCGATAACCTGCTGCGCCTGACCCGGCTGGAATCCGGGGCCGTGCGCCTGCGCAAGGAGCCCACCCCCCTGGAGGAGATCGTCGGTACCGCCTTGTCCCGCATGGAAAAGAGCCTGGCCGAGCGGCCCGTGACCATTTCCCTGCCCGAAGACCTGCCCATGCCGCCCCTGGACGGCCTGCTCATGGAGCAACTGCTGGTCAATCTTCTGGAGAACGTCGCCAAATACGCCCCGGCCGGTTCCCCGGTCCAGATCGCGGCCCACAGGGCCGGAGAGGCCGTGGAACTCATCGTGGCGGACCGGGGGCCGGGAATTCCTCCCGAGGCCCTGGAGCGGGTTTTCGAAATCTTTTATCGTGGGCCCGGCGAAAAGCATCCACGGGGGTATGGACTGGGTTTGGCCATCTGCCGGGCCGTGGCCGTGGCCCACGGCGGCAACATCCGGGCCGAGAACCGGCCCAAGGGCGGCGCCCGGTTCATCGTCACCCTGCCGTTGGAGGCCGCCAGGCAAGGGAGCGCCAGCCATGGTCCAGACGCGGACAACGATCCTGGCCATCGAGGATGAAGCGCCCATCCGGCGTTTCCTGCGGGCCTATCTCGAGGGCCGGGGCTTTGCCCTGCTCGAAGCGACAACCGGCGGGGAGGGCCTGTCCCTGGCCGCCTCCCACAATCCGGACGTGATCCTGCTGGACCTGGGGCTGCCGGACATCGAGGGGCTAGAGGTTCTTTCCCGGCTTCGGGAGTGGACGCAAACGCCCATCATCATCCTGTCGGCCAGGGGGCAGGAAAACGACAAGGTCGCGGGCCTGGACGCCGGGGCCGACGATTACCTGGTCAAGCCGTTCGGGGTGGGCGAGCTCGAAGCCCGCATCCGGGTCGCCCTGCGCCATGCCGCCAAGATCGGGTCGGGCGAGGAAGAGGCGGTCTTCGCGTCCGGGGACCTGCGCGTGGATTTCGCGGCCCGCAAGGTCACGGTGGGGAACGTGGAGGCGCATCTGACGCCCATTGAATTCAAGCTGTTGGCCGTGATGGCCCGCCACGCCGGCAAGGTGGTCACCCAGGCCCAGCTCCTGCGGGAGGTCTGGGGCCGGTCGTCCACGGAGCAAGGACATTACGTGCGCGTCTACGTGCACCAGCTGCGCCACAAGATCGAGCGCGAACCGGCCCGGCCAGTGCATCTCAAAACTGAGACAGGCGTGGGGTATCGGCTGGAATGAGCTTTCCGCGCTTCCGAAATCGAGCCATCACTCCATCTTTCTGTTGGAGCAAGTGGAGCGCATCATCACTGCCTCTGGGGAGGAAGAGACTGGAAAGCGTTGAGGAATGAGATATTATTCAATGATGGCGGAAGCGTATAGGGGTCGAACCTACCTGCGACCTCGCGGCCGCACACTGGATTTGAAGTCCAGGCGCCACACCGGTGACGAAACGCTTCCGCAGGCAAGGAAAGGCTTCTAGCCTCTTTTGACGTCCTTTTCAATGCGTCCTGTGGGCAAGCGTCCATTTTCGGGCCACGAGTTCTCGGCCGGGCGCACCGCGCATTGGCGCGGGCCGCGCCTGCGACAGGGGTTTCGGTGCTTTCGGAGAACGCGCCCCGCGTGTATCGGACGAAATACCCATTGAACCGAAGGCGCGTATCAAGGTACCTCTTCCATGAGCCGGTCCAGGCCGGCCATACCGCCCACCGCGACAAAGGCGCACCGCATGGCCCGTTTCGATCTCGTCACCATCTGGCGCATCGGCGCAAGCCTCGGCAATGTCTGGGACGCCCTGACCCGGCCGGCCCAGTGGCCGCAGTGGTGGCGCGGGGTCGAGGCGGCCATCGAACTGGACCCTGGCGGGCCCGATGGACTGCGGGACCTGCGGCGGTTCGTCTGGAGAGGCGTGCTCCCGTACCGGCTGACCACGGACATCCGCACCGTGCGCGTCGAACCCCTGCGCCTGATCCAGGGCGAGGCCACGGGGGATGTGGCGGGCACGGGGACCTGGTGGTTTTCCATGGAAGGCGATCTGGCCGTGGTGCGGCACGAGTGGCGGGTGCGGGTCACGGCGCCGTGGCTTGCGGTCATTTCCCGGCTGGCCCGGCCCCTGGTCTGCTGGAACCACGCCAAGGTCATGGAGTGGGGCGCCCATGGTCTGGCCCGGCGTCTGGGGGCCGGCTGCTGTCTGGTGGAACGGGCGTCGTCGCGCCCGGCCTGACCGTTGCCACGCCTGTCAGCGGAGCCTGGCGAACCACCGGTGGCGCAGGGCCGGTTCGTCGAGCCGCCAGACCGCCCGGTGGGCCTCGGCCAGGGCCACGGGATCGTTGAGAAGGGCGGTTTTTTCCGGTCGCGTCAGCCCCTGCGCCCCCTTCCGGACCGCCTTGTCCACCAGGGCCCTCCGGGACGCGTCGTCCTGCCTGACGGCACGGCAGACGAGGCCAAGCCGCCGGCAGCAGGTCAGGGGATCGACCACGGCCAGGGCCACGCCCTGTTCCCGGGGAATCTCAAACGGCCGTGGGGCGGCGGTGTTTCGGGCGTGGAAATCGGCGGTGTCGGTCAGTTCCCTGGGCGGCTCGGTCTCCTCGGGGAAACGGAAGAGGCCCCACCGTTTGAGCCGCTGCCCGAGCCCGGGCGCGCTCGTGATCACCGACAGGGGCATGGACAGGAGCAGCGGTCCGAGAACCGGGCAAATCCACCAGAAAAATTCCCGGTTGACCATGAAAAGCATGGCGCCCCACAGCCCGGCCAGCACGGTACCGCCCAGGTGGAACCGGACGGCTTCGGACCAGGGCGTGGTCGCGGCGTCGCGGGCCTGGCTGTCCCAGCGGGTTTCCATGCCAAGGAGCGTGAGGAACACGAACTTGCTGTGGAAAAGCATCCGCACCGGGGCGAGCAGGGACGAGACGACCACCTCCAGGACGATGCCGGCCAGGAGGCGGAAGTAGCCGCCGAAAAGCCTGGCTCGGCCTTTGACCATGGCCAGGGCCACGGCGAAAAACTTGGGCAGGAAGAGCAGGATGCCGGTGGTGGCCAAAAGGCTCAGGGCCCACCAGGGCTCCCAGGTCGGCCATTCCGGAAACAGGGTGCGGGTCGGAGGGAAATAGGTGGGCGGGGTCAGGGTCTCGATGACGGCCTCGGCCGTGGAGATGGCCAGGAACAGGAACCAGAGCAGGGCCGACCCGTAGGCCATGATGCCGTTGACGAACAGGGCCCGGTGGACCGGGATGAACCCCCGGCTGAACAGCAGCCGCAGGTGCTGCATGTTGCCCTTGCACCACCGCCGGTCCCGGGCCAGTTCGGCCAGCAGGTTCGGCGGGACCTCCTCGTAGGTCCCGGGCAGGTCATAGGCCAGCCACACGCCCCAGCCGGCCCGGCGCATGAGCGCGCTCTCCACGAAGTCGTGGCTCGAGATTTCCCCGCCGAGCGGCGGCTTGCCCGGAAGCCGGGGCAGGGCGCAGTGCCGCATGAAGGGCCGGATGCGGATCAGGGCGTTGTGGCCCCAGAACTGGGCGTCGCCGAGGAGCCAGAAGTGGAGGCCGGCGGCGAACATGGGGCCGTAGAGGTGGCTGGCGAACTTCTGGGTCCGGGCCAGGAGCGTGTCATGGCCGACCAGGACCGTGGCGGACTGCAGGATGCCGACATGGCGCTTGGCCTCCATCACCGCGACCATGGCGGCGATGGTTTTCCCGGCCATGACGCTGTCGGCGTCCATGACCAGCATATAGACGTAGCGCGCGCCGAAGCGGCGGCAGAAGTCCGCGATATTGCCGCTTTTCATCTTGGCGTTCTTGCGGCGGCGGCGGTAGAAGATGCGGCCATGGCCGCCGACCCGGTCGCGAAGGCCGGCCCAGGCCGCCTCTTCCTCTGCCCAGGCGTCGGGATCGCGGGTGTCGCTCAGGATGAAGAAATCGTACTGCCCGATGTCGGCATCCCGCTCCAGGGACCGGTAAACCGCTTCGATGCCGGCCGTGACCCTGTCCATGTCCTCGCCGTAGACCGGAAAGACCACGGCCGTGCGGCTCCCGGGCCGCATGACCGTATCCGAGGGGGCGGGCCGGGTGACGGCGAACCGGTCGAAACGCCGCAGCAAGGTGGCGAAACCGGCCATGGCCGTCCAGAAGCCTATGGAAATCCAGGCGAACAGGGCGGCGAAAACCGCCAGCAGGACCATCTCCAGCACCGTGCGCCCCTCGTGGGGCAGGACCGAAGCCATCCTTAGGACCGCCACGGCGGTGGGTGCGGCGATCAGAAGCGCCAGCAGCACGCGACGTCTGGCGGCGACCCGGCCCCAGGTCGCCTGGGCGTAGCCGGGGGGCGGGGCGGCAGGGCCTGGTTTGGGTTCCGGCTCCGCCTCGGGCCGTGGCAGAAGGCGCTGGATGGCCCTGCGCCAGGCGCGGGCTCCCATGTATTCCGGAGCCATGGGCGTACGGACAAGCGGAGGCGTGGAGCGTGGGTCAGGGGCGGGGCGCGGGAGTTCGAGCGCCGCCGCCAGGCTGCTGATGGCGATCCAGGCCGCTTCTTCCGCGTCGTCGATGCGGCTCGGCACCGCCTCCAGGCATTCGAGGGCGGTGCGGAGGCGCTCCGGTTCGGACATGGCCAGGCGGCGCAGGTAGGCCATGAGCCGCACCCCGGCCGCATCGAGCCGGGAAGGGGCCGTGGACGTCGCCGTTTCCAGACGATCGGGGTGGTTCATGACTTGCCCGGCTGCACGGCGTAGCTCCAGGTCTCGCTCACGCTCTTGTCCTCGAACTTCAAAAAGGCCCGAAGTTCCACGGGAGGTCGCTTTTCCGGCAGGATGTCCTGCAGGGCCGAACCACCGTCCAGACCAATCTTGAAGACCAGCCGATAGCCGCCAGTCACCGGATTCTTAAAGCTTTGCTGTTCGAGTAGGGTGCCGCCCTGACCGACGCTGACCACCGCTTCCACGTCTGCGTCATTTTCCGTCTGCTTGAGTTTCTCGCCGACAAAATCCAGCACGAACAGCCGGCTGTTCTTTTCCGGCTGGGAAGTCCGGGTGGCCGCGACCATGACGCCGGGCGGCAGGCCGGAAGAAGCGTTCAACCAGCGCATCCGGTAGTCGAAGCTCATGGGGACACCGGGCGGGGCCTGGTTGGCGGGAGCAAAGAAGGCCACCACGTTGTCGTGGATCTCCTGGGTCGACGGGATGAGCAGCAATTCCACCCGGCCCGGCCCCCACTGGCCCCGCGGCTCGATCCACAGGCTCGGCCTTTTTTCGTAGCGGGCCTCGGTGTCCTGGTAGTTGGCGAAGTCGGTGTCCCGGTTGAAGAGGCCAAATCCCAGGAGATTGTCCGCCCCGAAATTACTGAGCATCAGGGTGGACGGGTTCTGGGCCGGACGCCACAGCCATTCCCCGCTCTCCAGGTGGAGCAGCAGGCCGTCGGAGTCGTGGACCTCGGGACGCCAGTCCATATGGGCGCTCGGCAGGGAATTCTCGCCCCACATGAACATGCTGGTCAGCGGGGCGATGCCCAGGGTCTTGACCTGGTTGCGGAGGTAGAGGCGCGAGGTCACGTCCATCACGGTCTCTTCGCCCGGGATGAGGGTGAAGGCGTAGGCGCCGGTCAGGCTCTGGCTGTCGAGCAGGGCGTAGACGGTCAGGGATTTCTGGCCCTTGTCCGGCTTCTCGATCCAGAACTCCTTGAACCAGGGGAATTCCTCGCCCCCTTGCTGCCCGGTGTTCACGGCCAGCCCCCGGGCCGACAGCCCGTATACCTGCCCCTTGGCCACGGCCCGGAAGTAGGAAGCGCCGAGAAAGACCACGAACTCGTCCAGATAGGTGTGGGTGTTGATGGCCGTATGGACCCGGAAGCCGGCCGCGCCGATCTCGGGCGGCATCTGTCCCTCGATGTCCTTGACCTGGCTGTAGTCGAACATCTCGCGGGTCACGACCAGAGGCTCGATCTTGCCGTCGTCCACGATGTTTACCTTGACCGTGCGGTCGTACAGGAAGCCGGGGTGGAAAAACTGCAGTTCAAAGGGCAGTTCCGCTTTTCTCCATAGGGCCTGGTCCGTCTGGAACCGGATCTTGCGCCAGTCGTCGTAGTCGAGCTTCTTGAGCGGTTCCGGAATGGGCGGCGGCGCCTGGAACGGCGTGGCCGCGAGATCCTTGGCCGCCTGCTCCACGAAGGCAAAGGAAAACGGCGGTTGCTCGGGTTGCGGCGGGGGGCCAGGTTGGGAAGGCGCTTGGGCCTGGGCCGGAGCCTGCTGTTGGGCCAGGGCAAGCGGGCAGGCCAGGCCCAGGACCAGGATCGCGGCGGCCAGGCCGCCCGCCCAAAGGGGCCGACAGTGGGACCGGAGGAACGGGAAGGGCCGGAAAGCGTTGTTCATGGCAACCAGTCTCTTTTCCTTGGAGCGCGCCACGGCTGTGGGTGGCGGTCCGGTTCGGTGTGGGTCGGAGCGGACACCGGCGGATTTCCTCATGCAACCTCGCATGATCCTTTACCGTTGCGCCGGTTGCGTCCGGGCCGCAGGCGGACCGGGGACGCGATTTCCGGTGGTTTTATCCCATTTGGGAGAAAAAATCAGCGGCCAAGAGGAAGTTTTGGCACAGGGACGGGCGGGTGCAACGGAATCCCGAATCCGGGCCGCATTCGGCCCCAGGATGCGCCCTGGCGGAGCCGGTGGGGACGCGGTCAAGAGCTTGGCGGTTGCTTCTTTCCGGCAGGCGTGTTGGTCTGGCCGAAACGGCCCGAAACACCCGCCGTCGTGGCCGCCCTCCTGGGCAGGAGGCCTTTTTTCTGCTACAGGGGCAAAAGCGCCACGACCTGGCGAGACCACACCACGATCAAGGACAGATACCATCCATGGGTTTTCGCAACAGCTATCGCAAGACGCTCGTGCTCGGCATCGACGGTCTGGACCCGGGCTTGTGCCGCAACCTGATGGCCCGGGGGCTCCTGCCGCACCTGGAAAAGCTGGCCAGGCAGGGCGTTATGGCCGACCTGTCGACCGTCAACCCGGCCCAGAGCCCGGTGGCCTGGACCTGCCTGGCCACCGGGGCCAATCCCGGCGTCCACGGTGTCTACGATTTCATCGTACGGGATCCGGCCACCTACCTGCCCCGCCTGTCCCTGACGCGCCACGGCCCGGGCGGGCGGCCGGCCCCGGCCTACACGGCCGAAACCTTTTTCGAGGTGGCGGCCAAGGCCGGCCTGCCGGCCACGGCCGTGCGCTGGCCCGTGACCTATCCGCCGGCGTATGCCGGCGTCCGGGTTCTGTCCGGACTCGGCGCGCCCGATGTCAAGGGCATGCTCGGCAACTATGTCCAGTATGTGGAGGCGGCCCAGGCGGCCGGCGGCGGGCGCGGCCGGATCGAAACCGTCCGCTTCGTCGACGGTCGGGCCACGGTTTCCGTGGAAGGCCCGACCACCGTGGCGGCGGGGAAGAGGACGCCGGCCAAGACCACCTTGGAGCTTGCGCGCCAGGCCGGGCAACTGACCTGCACGGTCGGCGACCGGACCGAACGCCTGACGGCCGGGCAGTGGTCGCCCTACCTGCCCCTGGAGTTCGCCACGGCCGACGGACGGCGGGTGGCCGGCATCACCCGGCTGCTCGCGACCCGCCTCGATCCCCTGGAACTCTACCTCGGCCCGGTTCAGGTCGATCCCCGCGATCCGGTCCTGCCCATTGCTTCGCCGACGGCATACGCGGCCGAACTGGCCGCGGCCATCGGCCCCTTTTCCACCCTCGGCATGCCCGAGGAGACCAAGGGCCTGACCGACGGCGTGGTCACGGACGAAGCCTTCCTGGCCTTTTGCGAGGATGTGACCCGGGAGCGGGAGGCCATGCTCGACCATGAGCTTGACCGTTTCCGCGAGGGCCTGCTGTCCGTGGTCTTCGACACCTCGGACCGGATCCAGCACTGCTTCTGGCGGCTCCACGACCCGACCCACCCCCTGTACGACGCGGCAACGGCCAAGCGGCTCGGGCCGGTCATCGAGAACCACCTGGCCCGCATGGACGCCGTGGTCGGCCGGGCCATGGAGGCGGCCGGGGACGACACCGCGCTTTTCGTCTGCTCGGACCACGGCTTTTGCTCCTACGACCGGTCCGTCAACCTCAACGCCTGGCTGGCCGCCAACGGCTACCTCGCCCTGCGGTCCCACGATCCGGCCGATGCCGGCGAACTGTTCCGCCACGTGGACTGGTCGCGGACCAGGGCCTATGCCTTGGGATTCGGCTCGATCTATCTCAATATGGCCGGCCGGGAGCGCGACGGAACCGTGGCCCCGGGCGAGGCTTCCCGCGCCCTGGCCGAGGAGATCGCCGGGCGGCTTGCCGGCCTGACCGACGCCGGCCGGCCGGCCGTGGCCGCGGTGCACCGCAAGGCCGCCCTCTATGGCGGTCCCTTGGCCGACCAAGCCCCGGACCTGGTGGTCGGTTACCGGCCTCCGTACCGGGTGGCCTGGACCTCGGCCATCGGCGGCGTCGGTCCGGACGTCTTCACGGACAACCGCCAGAAGTGGTCGGGGGACCACTGCGTGGACGCCTCGTTCGTGCCGGGCACGCTCTTTTCAAACCTGCCCCTGGCGACCGGCGCGGCCACGCCCCAGACGCGGCTGGCGGCCACGGTCTGCCGTACCCTGGGGCTGGAGCCGGCCGCGACCATGGAGCCTGACCTGCTGTCAAATCGCAACATCCCCGCTTGACGCGGCTGTCCCGAAGGTCTAAAGTTTCATTAACTAACTATTAAGGGGAAAAGCCATGGCCGACACGCTGGATACATGCGCCCGCGAACTCCTGGAGGTCATGCCCCTGGTCATGCAGGACCTGCGGCGGACCATGCGCAGCCACGCCGCCCCGGACCTGCGCGTCCCCGAACTGCGAAGCCTGGCATTTTTGCGGCACAATCCAGGCTCCAACCTGACCGACCTGGCGGAACACATCGGCGTTTCCCTGCCGTCCATGTCCAAGCTGGTGGACACCCTGGCCTATCGGGGGTTCGTGGACCGTCAGCCCGACCCCGGAGACCGGCGGCGGGTGCGGCTGCACCTGACCCAGGAGGGGCTGTCCGTGCTGTCCAAGACCCGCGAGGCCGTCAAGGCCGCTTTTGCCGCCAAGCTCGCCCATCTCGACGCCAGCGGCATCGAAATCGTCACCACGGGATTGCGGTTTCTGCGGCAGCTTTTTGACGGCGGCGTTGTCGAGGAGCGGGCCCCCCAACTGGCCGAGGCGTAACGGGTTTCACGCAAAAAGGATGTCCGGCCGGAAGGCGGCGGCGAACTGCCGGTCGCCGGCCGGAGTAATAGAACAATTTGCCCGCCGCCCGGCATGGCTTCGCCGAGCGCGGCCGCAGCCTGTCCTTTCGAGGCCGGCGTCGCGCGTCCGGGCGGCGGGCCGGCTCGCGTCCGGCAGCCTTCGGGGTGACCGGCCTGAAGCCGGACGGGATAGACGTGATCATGGTGCATGCCACAAGCGGCGGGGAGGGCGGCGGCTTTCGCGGCCGTTCGCGCCAGTCCCTGGGACTGTTGTCCCGCTCGTTTCGCCACCGCAATTTCCGGCTCTTTTTCGCGGGCCAGTTCGTTTCCCTCATCGGCACCTGGATGCAGTCCGTGGCCGTGTCCTGGCTGGTCTACCGACTGACCGGCTCGAGCCTGGCCCTGGGACTGGTCGGTTTCGTCACCCACCTGCCGGTCTTCGTCTTCGGCCTGTGGGGCGGCTACCTGGCCGACCGGGGCAGCAAGCGGGCCATTCTGGTGGCCACCCAGGCGGCGGCCATGGCCCAGGCCCTGGCCCTGGCGGTCCTCGACTTCACCGGCGCCGCCACGGTCTGGCAGGTCGGCGGGCTGGCCATGGTCCTTGGCGTGGTCAACGCCGTGGACATGCCGACCCGCCAGTCCTTCGTGGTGGAGATGGTCGGCAAGGAAGACCTGCACAACGCCATTGCGCTGAATTCCTCGATGTTCAACAGCGCCCGGGTGGTCGGGCCGGCCCTGGCCGGGGTGCTGGTGGCGGCCGTGGGCGAGGGCTGGTGCTTCCTCGTGAACGGCCTCAGCTACCTGGCCGTCATCGCCAGCCTGCTGCTCATGCGCCTGCCGCCCGCGCCGCGCCGCCCGGACAGGCCACGCCTTTTTTCCCACATGGCCGAAGGGCTGGCCCACGCCTGGAAGGACCGGACCATGCGGGCGATCCTGGCCGGGCTGTGCATTGTCAGCCTTTTCGGCGCGTCGTACATGATCCTCATGCCGGTGGTCGTGGACCAGGTTCTGGGCCAGGGGGCGCGGGGCCTGGGATTCATCATGGCCGCCACCGGCGTCGGCAGCGTGGCCGCCGCCCTGTTTCTGGCCGTACGCCAGGGGAGCCGGGGCCTTGGCCGGGTCCGCATCGTTGCCGGGCTGGGCTTTGGCCTGGGCCTGGTCCTTTTCGCCTGCTCCCGTGTTTTCTGGCTTTCCCTGGTCCTGTCGCCGGTGCTCGGCTTCTGCCTGATCCTCTTTTTCGCCGCGGCCAACACGCTCCTGCAACTGCGCAGTCCGGACGCCATGCGGGGCAGGGTGATGGCCCTGTATTCCATCACCCTGGTCGGCATGGCCCCGTTCGGCTCGCTTTTCGCCGGCGGCGCGTCGAGCCTGCTCGGCGCGCCCCTGACCATCGGCCTGGCCGGGGCCGTCTGCCTGGCCGGCGTCCTTTTTCTTTCTTTCCATCAGCCGGCAACGGACACCGATGCCGCGCCGTAGGCACGGGCCACACGGAGGAACCATGCGCACGAGGGAACTAGGAACAACGGGACTGATCGTCTCCGCCGTCGGCTTCGGCGGCATCCCCATCATTCGGCTGACCTTCGCGGAAGCGGAAAAGGTTCTGCGTCACGCCGTGGACCGGGGCATGACCTTTTTCGACACAGCCAACCGGTACGTGGACAGCGAGGAGAAGATGGGCCGGGCTTTTGCCGGCATCCGCGACAAGGTGGTCATCGCCACCAAGACCGGTCAACGCGAGGCCGGGCCGGCCATGGACGAACTGGAGCTGAGCCTCAAGCGCCTGGGCACGGACCATATCGACCTCTACCAGCCGCACCAGGTGTCCAAGCCAGAGGAGCTCGATGTGCTGCTCGGGCCGGGAGGGGCCATGGAGGCCCTGGACAAAGCCAAAAGCCAGGGCAAGATCCGCCATATCGGCATCACCTCCCACAGTCTGGAGATGGCGCGCAGGCTCGTGGCCACCGGGCTTTTTTCCACCATCCAGTTTCCCTACAACATCGTGGAGACCGAGGCGGCCGCCAACCTCTTTCCCGAGGCCAAGGCCGCGGGCATGGGCATCCTGGTCATGAAGCCCTTTGCCGGCGGCATGCTCGACGACGGCGACCTGGCCCTGCGTTTCCTGCGCCGCGACCCCGACCTGCTCGTCCTTCCGGGCTGCGACACCGTGGAGCAAGTCGACCAGGCGGCGGACCTCTACGAAAGGGAGCCCGTCTGGACCGAGGCCGACGCAGCCAAGGCCCAGGCCTACCGCGACGAGCTCGGTTCCCGGTTCTGCCGGCGGTGCGAATACTGCCAGCCCTGTCCCCAGGGCGTGCGCATCACCTACGCCATGATGTACAGGGTGGTGGCCAAGCGGATGTCTCCGGCCAAGGCCGTGGCCTTTGCCGGCGAGACCATGGAGACGGTGCGGGCATGTCTGGACTGCGGCGAGTGCCTGACCCGCTGCCCCTACAACCTGCCCATCCCGGACATGCTCCGCGAGCACCTGGAGATGTACGACCGCCACCGGGCCGGGCAGTGAGGCCGGAAGGCCAAGGAGGAGAACCATGGACACGCGCCAGAGACTGCGCGACGCCTTGTGGGAGACCGGGGCCGTGACGCTTGCGGCCGAACCCGTCACCCTCAAGTCCGGCCGACGCAGCCACGTCTATGTCACGCTGCGCCACTTTGTGTGCGAGCCCGCCAACCTGCAACTTCTGACCGACGCCTTCGGCACCTGGCTGACCGATAATCGCCAGATAGCCCTCGGCACGGTCTCAAGCCTCCTGTCCCCGGTCCTGGCCGGAGCCTTTTCCCTCCGGTTCGGCCTGCCCCTGGTCCTTTTCCGGCCCGATGCCTCGGAAAAGGGTTTGGCAGGATCTGTCTTCGGCCAGGCCGACACCCGGCCGGTGGTGCTGGTGGACGACGTGCTGACCTCCGGCGGCACGGCCCTGGCCGCGTCCGACGCCCTGGCCGCAAGCGGCGCGTCCGGCACGTCGCTTTTCGTGTTCGTGGACAAGCGACCGGCCAGCCGGCAGGCTGCCTTTCCCCTGCCCGTGACCGCGCCCCTGACCCTGACGGAACTGCTGCGCCACGGCCTCGACACCGGCCGGCTGTCCGGCGACGCCAGGAGCTTTGCCGCAGAGGAGCTGGCGTTTCTGGATACGTAATTTTTACCCGGGTGATATTGACAGCGACGTTTTACCCGGGTATTTCCTCCCGACCCTTTTGGAGGAAACCATGGAAACGCACAAGGAGACGCCGTGCACGGCCTTTGCCGGCACGTCGCGGGTCGCGGCCGGGCCGCTGGGAGAAGTGGTGTTGGCCGTCAAGGAGGCCGGACACGACGGCAACGGGGTGCTGGTCTTTGACGACGCCACCAGCCGGCCCATCGACCTGGACTGGCGCGGCACGCCCGAAGAGGCGGCGGCCCGTATTCCGCCGGCTCCGGAGGCCGGGCCGCGCGGACCGGGGCGGCCCAAGCTCGGGGTTGTGGCCCGGGAAGTGACGCTTCTGCCGCGCCACTGGGACTGGCTGGCCGGCCAGCCGGGCGGGGCGTCGGTGGCGCTCAGGAAACTGGTGGAGCGGGCCATGCGCGAGAACGCCGGCCCGGAACGGGCCAGGCGCGCGGCCGAGGCCGCCTACCGGTTCATGACCGCCCTGGCCGGCAACCTGCCGGGCTACGAAGAGGCGACCCGGGCCCTTTTCACGGGCCGGGGCAAGGATTTCGCCGCCCTTGTCGCCCATTGGCCGCCGCACGTCAGGGAATACGCCCTGAAACTCGCCGGCCCGGCCTTCGAACCAGAGGAGGCGGCCGGGTAAGGCCCGGCCGGGACGGCGGCAACAAAAAAAGCGCGAGTTGCCTCGCGCTTTCAAGGGAAGCCGGACACCCGGCTTCAACCGTTACCGCTGCTTCCTTTCGGACCTGACGGGGTTGGCGGCGAAACCGCCGCCCGACTTCCCTAAATTTGTGGCGGAGAGGGAGGGATTTGAACCCTCGGTACCCGTTAAGGTACATACGATTTCCAATCGTACTCCTTCGGCCGCTCGGACACCTCTCCGCGAAGCACTGGTAAATAGCTGCGAACCCGGCTCCTGGCAAGCGGAAAATGCGGGTCAGGCCAACTTTTTCCCGGTCAGGATCTCGTAGGCGGTCAGGTACTTTTCCCGGGTCTTTTCCACCACGTCCGCCGGCAGGCGCGGCGCGGGCGGCTTCTTGGCGAAGCCGATGGAGGTCAGCCAGTCGCGCAGGTACTGCTTGTCGAAACTCGGCTGGGATTTGCCCGGGGCGTAACCCTCGGCCGGCCAGAACCGGGAGGAGTCCGGCGTCAGGACCTCGTCGATAAGGATCAGGCCCTCGTCGGTCAGACCGAACTCGAACTTGGTGTCCGCGATGATGATGCCGCGCGCCCGGGCGTAGTCACGGGCCTTGGCGTACATGGACAGGCTCACGGCCTCCACCTGGGCCAAAAGCTCGGCCCCGAGCAGGTCCTTGGCCTTGGCCAGGGTGATGTTCTCGTCGTGGGCCCCGAGCTCGGCCTTGGTCGAGGGGGTGAAAATCGGCTCGGGCAGGATGTCGGACTCGGTGAGCCCGGCCGGCAGGGCATGGCCGCAGACCGTGCCCGTGGCCTGGTAGTCCTTGAGGCCGGAGCCGGTGATGAACCCGCGCACGATGCACTCGATGGGCAGGGGCTTGGCCTTTTTGGCCACCACGGACCGGCCGGCCAGGATATCGGCAAACGGCGCGAGATCGGCCGGAAAATCCTCGGTTTCGGTCGCCAGCAGATGGTTCGGGATCAGGTCCTTGAACATGTCCATCCAGAACAGGGTGATCTGGTTGAGGATCACGCCTTTCTGCGGGATCGGGTCCGGCATGATGACGTCGTAGGCCGAGATCCGGTCGGTGGTGACGATGAGCAGGCTCTCCGGGGACAGCTCGTAGATGTCCCGGACCTTGCCCCGGGAGCGCAGGGAATAGGCCTTGATGTCGGTTTCGGTCACGGCAGGCATGGTCGGTCCTCGCTTAGGATTTGAAGCGGCGTTCCACGCTGCGGGCGTGGGCTTCGAGGTTTTCCAGTCTGGCCAGCCGGGCGATCTTGGCCCCGTGGGCGGACACATAGCCCGGCGCGGCGGCGATGAGGCTGGTTTTTTTCGTGAAGGTGGACACGGACAGGGCCGAGGAGAACCGGGCCGTGCCCATGGTCGGCAGGACGTGGTTGGGGCCGGCGAAATAGTCGCCCACCGGCTCCGGACAGTGGTGGCCCATGAAGACCGCGCCGGCGTGGCGGATCTTGCCGACATGGGCCCAGGGATCGGCCACGCACAGTTCGAAGTGCTCCGGGGCGATGGCGTTTATCAGGTCCATGCCGACCTCGAGGTCGGGCACGGCCACCACCGCGCCGTACCGCCGCAGGGACGAGGACGCGATATCGTTTCTGGGCAGGTCGGCCAGTTGGCGCGACAGTTCGGCGCACACGGCCTCGAGCAGCGCCTTGTCCGGAGCAACGCACACGGCCGCGGCCATGGGGTCGTGCTCGGCCTGGGACAGCATGTCCGCCGCCAGCCAGGCCGGATTGGCCGTGGAATCGGCCAGGATGGCGATCTCGCTCGGCCCGGCGATCATGTCGATGCCGATGGTGCCGATCAACAGGCGCTTGGCCGTGGTCACGTAGATGTTGCCCGGCCCGACCACCACGTCCACGGCCGGGATGGTGGCCGTGCCGTGGGCCAGGGCCGCGATGGCCCAGGCGCTGCCGACCCGGTAGATCTCGGAGAGCCCCAGGATCGAGGCCGCAGCCAGGATGTAGGGGTTGAGCGTTCCGTCCTCACGGGGCGGGGACACGACCACGATGCGCGGCACGCCGGCCACCTGGGCCGGAATGGCGTTCATGAGCAGGCTCGAAATGAGCGGCGTTTCGCCGCCGCGCCCGCCCGGCACGTAGCAGCCGGCCGCGTCCACCGGGGTGACGATCTGGCCGAGCATGGTGCCGTCGGCCGACGGCAGCCACCAGGACTGCTCTTTTTGAGCGGCATGGAAGGTCCGGATGTTGCGGGCCGCCTCCTTGATGATGGCCAGGTCTTCGGCCGGCACGCCGGCGACGCCGGCCGCGATGTCCGCAGCGCTCACGCGCAAGCAGCTCGTGTCAAAGGCCTTGCAGTCGAAGCGGCTGGTGAATTCCACCAGGGCCTCGTCGCCGCGCTGGGCCACGTCGGCCAGGATGCGCCGGACTTTATCGGCCGCGTCGTCAGCGGCCTCTTCGCGGCCGGCGAGCAGTTGGCGCAACGGGGCGAAGTCCTTGGGACCGGCGACCGTGAAACTGGGGCAGGGCATAAGCGGATTTCCTTGCAAAACGCCTAAAGGGGATGAAACCGGAAGTCCGCCTTTGTATGCCCAAGCCGGGAAAAAGTCGAGAAGGCGATGGGACGCATTGCCGTGAGACCCAGGAACCGCTTTCCGGGCCAACGGCGTCCGACCGCAACCGACAGCAACCGATTGCAACAAATCGTAACCGGGCGGCACCCCAGGTCAGGCGGCGGAGCAGGCCTGTCCGCCAAGGCCAGTGGCCCCACAAAACGCCGGTCCCCAGGCGGCCATGGAAGGGACCGCCATGGCCGTGCCTGCGCCGCAGGCACGGCCGCCTAGGAAGCCTGGCGCGGCATGGGTTCAGGCCTCGGGTCCGGGGTTGGCCTCGGCTTCGGGCAATGCGCACCGCTCGCCGCTCGGCATCCGGGCCAGGAGGGTTTCCAGGGATTCGCCCCGGGCCAGGCGGCGGGCCAGGTCCAGTTGTTCGGACCGGCAGGGGGCGTAGCCATCGATGACCGCGCCGAGGATCTGGCGCAGGATGCCGGTGTAGAGTGGGCCGGGTTCGATGCCGAGTTTTTTCAGGTCGTTGCCCGTCACTTCCAGCCGCTTGCCGTGCAGGCTCGTCAGGTGCTGGGACACGTATTTCTGCAGCGGCTCCCGGGGATTGCGGGCCATGAGGAACAGCGCCCCTTCGATGGGCAGGTCTTCGAGCAGAAAGTAGAGCTCGGACAGCGGTCCCTTGTGGTATTCCCAGTTGAAGATCCCATGGGCCGTTTCGCGGATCTGGTTGCGCAGCGCGGCGATGTCGTGGGCCGTGCGTTTCGAGAAATTGAGCCGCCGGGCAATGACCGTGAACTGCTCCGGGTCCATGCCCGAACACAGGGCCAGGAAGTAGACCAGCCAGTTCTGGGGTTTGGGCTCTATGTAAAGGAGCCGGTACCAGTTGATGACGTTTTCCACCTCCATGAGCACCGCTTCCCGGGTCGGATTCAGGGCCAGGAGCGGATGGACGGCGGCCAAAAGCTTGTACTCCTGCATCCGGCGCAGGCAGGCCAGCGGGTTTTTCTCCTCCAGGATCAGCCGCAGCTCGTGGAAGACCCGGGCCCCGGACAGACGGTGGAAAAAGCTGTGGCGCACGGCGTTTTTGATCAGCCGGTCGGTCTGGCCGCCGATGCGGAATCCGAACCGTTCGGCAAAGCGGATGGCCCGGACGATGCGGGTCGGGTCCTCCACAAAGCTCAAGGCGTGCAGCACCCGCAGGACCCGGTCCTTGATGTCGCGCTGGGCGCCGAAGAAATCGACCAGTTCGCCGAACCGGTCCGGCGACAGGTGGATGGCCAGGGCGTTGACCGTGAAGTCCCGGCGGTAGAGATCCATCTTGATGGAGGACAGCTCCACGGTCGGCAGGGCGGCCGGGTATTCGTAGTATTCGAGCCGGGCCGTGGCCACGTCCACACGGGTGTCGTCGGGCAGGACCACCACGGCGGTCTTGAACTTGGGGTGGGCCTTGTACCGGCCGCCGGAGGCCTTGGCCATGGCCGCGGCAAAGGCGATGCCGTCGCCCTCGACCACGAGGTCGACATCGAAATTCGGGTGCTTGAGGAGGAGATCCCGCACGAAACCGCCGACCACATACACGGAAAAGCCCATGTCGTGGCCCAGGGAGCCGGCCTTTTTGAGCAGGCCCAGGATCTCCTTGGGCAGACGCTCGCGCAAAAGGCCCGAGATGTTGCGGTCGCGCTTGCGCTCCGGCAAGAGCGACTCCGGGATCCGGGCCGGCTCCTTGACCAGCGTGTTGACCAGGTCCGTGCGCGTGACCACGCCCGAGAGCCGGCCGTTTTCCACCACCGGCACCAGGCGCTGCCGCCGGCCGAGAATGATCTCCATGACCGGGTAGAGGTCGGTCTCGGCCGTGACCACGGCCGGGTCGCGGATCATGTACTCGGCCACGGGCACGTCGCCCAGTCCGTGGTTGATGGCCTTGTCCATGATGTCGTGCTCGATGACCCCCACGCACCGGCGGTTGCCCTTGGCCGTCACGGGCAGGGCTTTGAGGCCGTAGCGGGTCATGATCTCCTCGGCCCGGCGCATGGTGGCCGTCTCCTCGATGGACACGGCCGGCTTGCTCATGAGCTGGCGGACCAGGATCTGCGGGTTGACCTGGGAATAGAGCAGGCCGAAAAGCTCCTCGCGGACCTGGGTCAGGGTCCGGTTCTTGATCGAGGCCGAGGCCGCGTAGGGGTGGCCGCCGCCGCCGAGGGAGGCGCAGATCTTGCCCACGTCCACGTCGGGGCTGCGCGACCTGGCGACCAGGTGGACCCGGTCGTTCATGAGGCCGATGGCGAAAAGGACGCGCAGGTTCTCCATGTCCAGGAACTTGTGCACGAGCAGGGCGAAGTCGCCCACGTACTGGTCCGACGTGGCCTCGGCGATGACCACCTCCACACCGTTGATGTCGTGGGTCTGGGCCGACTCGATGAGTTGGCTCATGATGGTGATCTGGTCCGAGGACAGTTCCCGGGTCATGAGGTCGGCGATGACGCCCACGTCCATGCCCCGGCCCCGCAGCCAGGCGGCGGCGGCCAGGTCGTGCTCCGTGGTCGAGGCGAAGGTGAACGAGCCCGTGTCCTCGTAGATGCCAAGGCCGAGGATGGTGGCCTCGTCCGGGGTCAGGGACAGGTTCTCGGCCATGATCCGTTCCATGAGGATGGCCGTGGTCGATCCCCAGGGCTTGACCACGGACGTGGCGGCCGTGACGTCTTCGTCCGTGTCCGGGTGGTGGTCGTAGCAGTGGATGACCAGGTCCGGGTTGTCGAAGACCGGCTCGATGTGGGGCACGCGGGACCGCTGGCGGGTGTCCACCAGGACCAGGGTGTGGACCGAGGCCGGATCGATATCCTTGAAATTCTTGAAGTTAAAAAGATACGTCGCGCTCTGGATGAAGAAGTGCCGGATGTTTTTCTCCTGGCTGCCAGGAAAGATGAGGGTTGCGCCCGGATAGAGCTTGCCGGCGGCGATGATGGCGGCCAGGCAGTCGAAGTCGGCGTTGGCGTGGCCGGTGACGATGACCGGCGCGCTTTGCAGCGGAGGCTTGGGCGGAAAGCTCATACCTGAAGTGTTACCTTAGCTTTTGTCCCGGTCGCGGGACCTGGGGTGGTGGGCGCGGTGCACGGCCAGCAGGCGGCCGGCCTGGACATGGGTGTAGATTTCCGTGGCGCTGATGTCGGCGTGGCCAAGGAGCATCTGCACGGTGCGCAGGTCGGCTCCCCCCTCCAGCAGATGGGTGGCGAAGGAGTGGCGCAGGCTGTGGGGCGAGATGCGGGTGGACACGCCGGCGGCCAGGGCGTGGGCCTTGATCTTTTTCCAGACCGCCTGCCGGGTCAGGCCCTGGCCGGACCGGTTGAGGAAGACGTACTGCTCCCGAGGATGGAACGCGCCGCGCACGGTCTGGATATACGTGGAGAGATAGTCCCGGGCCAGGGCGTGGATCGGGGTCAGCCGCTCCTTGGATCCCTTGCCGAAGACCCGCAACAGCCCGGCCTGGGCGTCGTAGTCGTCAAGGGTCAGGCCGATCAGTTCCGACACCCGCAGTCCGGCGGCATAGAGCAGTTCCAGCATGGTCCTGTCCCGGTAGCCGAGCGGCGTGGCCGTGTCCGGCGCGGCCAAGAGCCTCTCCACGTCCTCGCGGGACAGGACGTCGGGCAGGAGCCGGGGGAGCTTGGGGTTTTCGATCAGCGCGGCCGGCGACTCGGACAGCCAGCGTTCGCTGGCGGCAAAGGCGAAAAATCCCCGCAGCGCCGACAGGTGCCGGGCCAGGGACCGGCTGGACAGCCCCCGGGTGCGCAGGTGCATGAGGTAGAGAAACAAGGTGTCGTCCGTCACCCCCTCAAGGGTGGCGGCGTGCTCGTTTAAAAAAATCAAAAAGCTTGTAATGTCGGTCGAGTAGGCGGCAATGGAGTGCTCGGCCAGCCCCTTGGCCACGATCAGGTGCTCCAGGTAGCGGTCCACCCAGGGGTGCGACGGGGCAGGTGTGGCGGTGTTGTCAGGGGGCATCATGGCGCTGGCCGGACCCTGCCACGATTTGTCCCGGTCGGCAACGGCCCGGCCGGCCGGGCGTCCACCGTCTTGACACGGGCTTTTGCTCGTATTTAGATTCGCGCCCTTGCCCCGTGCCCAACGATATCCGCCCAAAGGAGCCTTCACGCATGATCGAATTTCCCATGGCCGACCGCCTGGCCGCGCTGCCGCCGTACCTTTTCGCCGAAATCGACCGGGTCAAGGCCCAAGTCAGGGCCCGGGGCGTGGATATCATCTCCCTGGGCATCGGCGACCCCGATCTGCCGACCCCGGAATTCATTGTCGAGGCCCTTGCAGCCGCGGCCAGAAAGCCGGAGAACCACCAGTACCCGGACTACGTGGGCCTGCTGGCCTTCCGCACGGCCGTGGCCGACTGGTACAAGGCCAGGTTCGGCGTGTCCCTCGATCCGGCCACCGAAGTGGTCAGCCTGATCGGGTCCAAGGAAGGCATCGCCCATTTCCCCCTGGCCTATGTCAATCCCGGCGACCTGGTCCTGGTCTGCCCGCCCAACTATCCGGTCTACCCCGTGGCCACGGGCTTTTGCGGCGGGGAAGTAAAAAACCTGCCCCTGCTCGAGGCCAACGACTTCCTGCCGGACCTCGATGCCGTGACCGACGCCGAGTGGGAGCGGGCCAAGATGATTTTCATCAACTACCCGAACAACCCGACCTCGGCCACCGCGCCGCGTTCCTTTTTTGAAAAGCTGGTGAAAAAGGCCCGCGAGACCAAGACCATTGTCGTGTCCGATGCGGCCTACACGGAAATGTATTACGATCCGACGGACAAGCCGCTTTCGATCTTTGAGATCGAGGGCGCCAAGGACGTGGCCATCGAGTTCCACTCCCTGTCCAAGACCTACAACATGACCGGCTGGCGCATCGGCATGGCCGTCGGCAACGCCGGGCTCGTCAAGGGGCTGGGCAAGGTCAAGGAGAACGTGGACTCCGGCATCTTTCAGGCCGTGCAGGAAGCCGGCATCGCCGCCCTGACCCACGGCGAGCCCCATGCCGCAACGTTTCGGGCCATCTACAAGGAGCGCCGGGACGTGGCCGTGGCCGCCCTGGCCAAGATGGGCATCGCCTGCCGCACGCCCAAGGCCTCGTTCTACCTCTGGTGCAAGGTCCCGGCCGGCCAGACCTCGGCCGCCTTCGTCACCCGGGTGCTGGAGCAGACCGGCGTGGTGGTGACCCCGGGCAACGGTTTCGGCGCGCCCGGGGAAGGCTATTTCCGCATCGCCATGACCGTGCCGGTGGCCCGCATGGAGGAGGCGCTGTCACGGATCGCCAAGCTGTAACGGCCTATATCGGCCTCGGCTCCAACCTCGGCGACAGGCGCGCCATCCTGGCCGCGGCCCGGGAGCGTCTGGCGGCGCTTCCGGGCGCGCGGCTCGTGGCCGCAAGTCCCATTTACGAGACCGAGCCGTGGGGCGATCCGGACCAGGGCCGTTACCGCAACCAGGTGGCGGCCCTGGCCCTCGGTCCGGACTGGTCGCCCAGGCGGCTTCTGCGCGCGTTGCTTGCCATCGAGACGGCCCTTGGCCGGGTGCGGGACGCGCGCCGCTTCGGCCCGAGGACCCTGGACCTGGACATCCTGCTCTACGGTCGGGAGCGTCTCGAGGAGCCGGACCTGGTCGTGCCCCATCCGAGACTCCGGGAACGGGCCTTTGTCCTGGTCCCCCTGGCCGATATCGCGCCGGACCTGGATATCCCGGACGCAGAGGGCGGGAGCGTCAGGCAGGCGCTGGCGAAAATTCCTTTCAAACGAGCCGGCAATGCGCTACAGACAGCGCGTTGACGGAGCCCTGTCGGGCCGCAAAGGAGCAGTATGTATAAATGGCTCATTCTGATCGTCGCCGCCTTTATTCTCTACAAGCTGTTCATGGGCGACCGGGGTCGCAAAAAGGAACAGGAAGTGGAGGCCAAAAAGCGCATGGCCGCCACCGGCGAGATGGTCAAGGATCCTGTCTGCGGCACCTACGTGCCGGCCGACGCCAACATCCGCGCCCGAGACGGCGACAAGGTCTACGCCTTCTGCAGCTACGAATGCCGCGACGCCTTTGTCAAACGCCTGGAAACCGTCCGCACCCAGTCCGTGGAGCAGGGCAAGACCCCTGAAAAGGCCGAAGACAGCCGGTCCTGACCTGATGGCGCCGGCCAATCGCAGCGTTTCGCGGCTGTGTCGGCTCGGATGCCTTTCCCACGTCTCGCCAAGGCCGGACCACGGTCGGCCGCCGGTGAGGTCCTTCCAGGAAGCCCACGCGAGCCTCCTGTCGCAACGGCCGGCGACAGGGGAGTTTTTCCGGCTTGGCCGTTACCGGACATCATGCGGCAAATCCCTGCGAACAACGCCTCCCTGCGACAGGCGACTCCGGCTTGGCCCTGGCGGCTTGCCCTGGCCAGCATCCTGGTCGTGGCCGCCGGCCTTCGGTTCTACCACCTGGAAACCCCTTCCATGTGGTGGGACGAGATCCTCGTTCCCCTGACGGCCCGGTTTCCTGTTGCCTACATCCTGGACTTCTCGCGCCACTGCGAAATGCACCCGCCGCTGTACCACCTGTGCGTGAAGCTGGTGGAGTACGCGGGCCTGTCGGATTTCACCCTGCGCCTGCCCTCGGCCGCCTGCGGCCTGGCCGCCGTATATGTCTGCTGGCGGCTTTTCGCCTCCCTTTACAACAGGTCTGTCGGGCTCGTGGCCGCAGCCTTTCTGGCCGGAAGCGCCATGCAGGTCTGGCATGTCCGTCAGGTCCGCCCCTATGCCTTCCTGGTCCTTCTGTTCACCGTCTCCCTGTTTTATTTCCTCCGGTTCCTCCGGGAACGGCGCAACAGCGACCTGTGCCTGCTGCTGGCGGTCAATGTTCCGCTTTTCTTGCTGCATTACTTCACGTTTCAGATCGTGTTCGCCCAGGGCGTGGTCCTGGCCTGCAACTGGCGGCCGCACGGGGAGGGGATTTCCCTGCGCCAGCTCGTGGTCTTCGGCCTTGGCACGGCCGTTGTCGCCTTGCCGGTCCTGGTGTTTTTTTTCCTGCCGAGCCAGACCACGTTGTCGATTTTCGCCTTCAAGGCGTCTTACGCGGACATCGGCCGGCTGATCGCGGACTATGCCGCCCATGTTCTGTGGAGCCATGACGACCTGCCCGTCCGACTCGCCTTCGGCGGCCTCCTTGTCGCCGGCGGCGCGGCCATGGCCAGGCGCGCGCCCCGCGAACTGGCCGCCTGCCTGCTGCTGGCGGCCATCCCGGCCCTGATCCTTTTCCTGATGCGGAAAACCGCTTATTTCTCGCCGCGCCACTTCCTGTACATGACCGTTCTGGCCGCCCTGGTCATCGGACAGGTCAGCCGCTATCTGCCCCGTGCCTGGATGGCCCAGCCCCTGGCCGTGCTCCTGGCCGTTTTGCCGGCCGGCGTCCTGGTCATGGGCCATGGCGACGCCTATTATGCGGAAACGAGCTACCGCCACCCGGTTTTCGTCACCGATTGCAAGCCCATGGCCCGGGAACTGGCCCAGCGGTTGTCCTCGGACACGGTCCTGGCCGCCTCGGACCCGGGCACGGTCAACGGCGTTTCCTGGTACCTGGACCAGTTCGTGGCCGAAAACCCGTTTCGCAACCAGCGGCTGGACGCCCGGACGCCGGATTACAGCCTGACGTTTTTCGCGCCCTACAAAACCTGGGGGCACCTGGGAAAGACCGAGGAGGAGTTCGCCGCCGCCGTCGGCCCGATCTCTCGGACCGAACCGGTCCTCAACGCCGTGCTCTACGAACTGCCCGTGCGCCGCGAACCGTACCCGGCCATTGCCGCCGTCCCCTTTTCCCTGCGCCGCCGGGCGGCGGTTCCGGAATTCTACCGGCAGGTGACGGCCTTCCGGGACATCACCGTCAATCCCTACTGGGGCGGCGAGGCCATCCCGACCCGCAACAGCGTCCCCGTCTTCCTCGAATATCGCCTGGACAATACCGCCGGGGATGCGCCGCAACTTCTGCAGTGGCGTCTGGAATACAAAAACGAGGGGCAGGGCAACACCATGGCCTTTTCCGTCCGCTTCGACGACGAACCGAAAGAGCCCCTTTACACGTCCAACAGCCCGGAAGGGGAGGTGGAGCGGTTCGTGTCCGTGGTCCGGACCAAGCCGTACAAGACCGTCGCCCTGCGTCTGGAGACCGTGTGCGCGCCGCTTACCGCCCGCTACCCCGGCGGCAACCTGGAAACCGCCGCCTTCCGGGGCTTCGACCTGGAGATCGTGCCGACCGGACTTTTCGATTCGCCGGATGTGCCCGGCATCGAGGAAGTCCACCTCGGCAAGATCGAGCACAACGAGGCCAATATCTGGCGGTGGGGACTGGGGCCGGAAAGCGGGCTCGCCTTCGACCTGCCTGAGGCCGCGCCGCTTGTCCTGGAGCTGGATTTCGCCAACGTCCTCCCGGGCCAGACCGTGACGGTTGCAGCCAATGGCGAGGTTGTGGCCCGTTTCGCCAATCTGCCGGCCGACGCCACGGAAAGCCGCCGCATTCCCATCCCCGGACGGACCGGCCGCAACACCGTCACCATCGCCTGTTCCGACTGGAACCACGGCAAAACCACCTTCGCCGCAACCGACATCCGGCCCATGGCCCTGTTTCTCCGTAAGCTGCGCCTGGTATCGGAAAAGTAGCGGCCTCGGGTTGTGGGCAGATGGCCGGCACCCGCGGCCTGTCGCGTCCTTGCCCCGGCGCGGGCTTGCCGGCGCGTCTGGCATGGGCTACGTCGAGTCCGTATCCGGGGCCTGCGCAGCCGCAGCGGAGCGATTCCATGAAGACCCGTATCGTTGACGTGGCGATCAATGTGTTCGGCAAGCCGGCCCAGACGGCCCTGTCCCTGCTGTCGCTGCTCGCCTGTTCCGGACGCTGGATCGACCGGATCTATTTCATCGAAGAGCCGGACGGGGTCAACGCGGTCTACGCCCACGCTGAAACCTTACGCGCCCTGGGCGGCCGGGTCATCCATTACAGGCCGAAGTTCATGAACTGGCGCTACGCCGTGGACCCGACGCGCCTGGACGATCCCGACTACCGCCACGCCCTGCGCTACCAGTACGCCTTCGAGCACACGGACAAGCGTTACCTGCTGCTCATCCACAACGACTGCGAATTCACGGCCGACGCGGTGGGGCACCTGCTCGGCCGGCTCGACGGCCACACGGGCGCGGGGGAGATCGGCCAGTGCTGGCTCTGTCCGGCCTGCCACCTGGGCCGCTGCGGCCCGGGCCGGTACCTGGACTTTCGGCCCGATTTCGACGCGGTCCGCGCCCTCTACGACGCCATGGACCCGACCGTATACCGGCGGCGCTACACCGAGGAACCGACCGAGGAACTGGTGGGCAACCCTTGGCCCCTGCCCGAATGCCGGCTCAACGAATTCTGCTGCCTGATCAACATGGCCAAGGCCCGTCCCGCCACCTGTCCCCAGGGGCCGGCCCGGCCTTTCGGGGCCTACGTGGACGTGGGCAATCCCTGGACCGGCAACGGCATCCTGGACATCGGCGTGGCCTGGTTCGGGGATCTGGTCCGTCAGGGACACACTTTCGGCCATGTTCCCCTGGCCGGCCACGTGCGCCATGTCACCGGCGGGCACAAGGCCCTGTTCGCGCCGGACCTGTACGTGGCGAGCGAGGAAAAGGCCCTGGCCGCCCTCAAGGCGCGTTTCGGCGTGGACGCCGTGTAGACCGAGGAAGGAGAAAAAATGGCTCTTTTTACCATCGGCGAGAAGTGCCGGGGCTGCGGCCTGTGCGTGGCGGCCTGTCCGGCCAGCCTGGTGCGGCAGACCGCGCCCGGGGAGCGTCCGGTCGCCCTGGCCGGCAAGGAAGGCCACTGCATCCGCTGCGGCCACTGCGTCATCGCCTGCCCGACCGGGGCCTTTGCCCACACCCTGCTGGACGGCCGGGACTTCGAGCCCATCCGGCGCAAGGACCTGCCGACGCCGGCCTCCCTGCGCCACCTCATGATGGCCCGCCGCTCCTGCCGAACCTACGATCCCAACCCCTTGCCGCGCGAGGAGATCACCGCTCTCATTGCATCCGTGCGCCATGCCCCCACCGGACACAACGCCCGGCAGGTCGGCTATGTGGTGGTGGACGGTCCGGAACGCATGGACGTGGTCCGGCGCGGCGTGCTGGACTGGATCGCCTCGGAAGTGACGGCCGGCACGACCCGGGCGGCGGACCTGCACCTGGCCGGCGCGGCCCGGGCGGCCGAGCGGGGCAAGGACGTGATTTTTCGCGGCGCGCCCCATGTGGTGGCGGTCCATGCGCCGGCCGAGGGCATAACCCCCCTCCTGGACGCGGCCATCGCCTGCGCGTGGCTCGAAATCGCGGCCGCGGCCAACGGCTACGGGGCCTGCTGGTGCGGCTACCTGATCTTCGCCCTGGCCGCCCATCCGCCGCTTGGCGATCTGCTGGGCATCCCGGCCGGCCACCGGGGCCACGCGGCCTTGCTTCTTGGCAAACCCGCCTCCCGCCCGTTGTCGATCCCGCCGCGCTCCATGCCGGAGGTGCGGTTTTTTTGATGCCTCCGGCGGGGGGGGGGGGGGGGGGGGGGGGGGGGGGGGGGGGGCGGGGGGGGGGGGG
>CAZIJE010000005.1:50506-85705 GCA_964539435.1 uncultured Desulfovibrio sp. | reverse complement strand
ACCGTGCCGCCGGTGGTCGGACGGACAAGGCGCGGCCGCTCGGGAGCGTCGCGCCAGACGGCGTAGCCGGCCTCGCCGAACCGGGCCACGAGCTCGGCCCGCTGCTCCTGCTCGAAGACCTCGAGAATCGCGTCCAGGGCGTCCTGGTTCGAAGGGTGGGCCATGGCGTCATCCCCTGGCGGCGGATTGCTGGTCCAGGGCGGCCGCGACCCGGGCGATAACGGCCTTGAAGGCCACGGCCGCGGGATTTTGCCCGGCCACGGCCAGGAACACGTCGCCGTCGTCGCCGGACCGGGCCACTTCCGGGTCCAGGGGGATGCGGCCGAGAAACGGCACGCCGGTCTCGGCGGCCAGGCGTTCGCCGCCGCCGGCGCTGAAGATGTCGTGGACCGCGCCGCAGGACGGGCAGGCGAAGCCGCTTAAGTTTTCGACCATGCCGAGGATCGGGGTGCCCAGTTCCCGGCAGAAGGTGATGGAGCGGCGCACGTCGTCCACGGCCACGTCCTGGGGCGAGGTGACGACGACGGCCAGGGCCTTGTCCGCGAAGAGCTGCAGGACGGACAGGGGCTCGTCGCCCGTGCCGGGCGGGCAGTCCACCACGAGCACGTCGCGCTCGCCCCAGGCCACCTGCTCGGCCATCTGCTGGATCACCCCGGCCTTGGCCGGGCCGCGCCAGATGACCGCGTCGTCCTTGCCCGGGAGCAGGAATCCCACCGACATGACGGCCAGGTCCCAGCGCCAGTCCACCGGGACCATGAACTTCCCTTCCATGCCCGGCCGGCAGCCGGTGAGCTTGAGGAGGCGCGGGATGCTCGGGCCGTGGACGTCCACGTCCAGGAGCCCGGTCCTTTTCCCGGCCATGGCCAGGCCGGCGGCCAGGTTGGCGGCCACCGTGGACTTGCCCACCCCGCCCTTGCCCGACAGCACGGCCACCACGGCCGCGACCTTGTCGAGGCCCGAAGCCGGTTTTTCCCGAATCGCGTCGTTTAGATCCCGCAGTCCGCTTTCGTGCATCACGGTTCGATCTCCAGGCTGTGGTTGCCGCGTCCCCCGGCCCGGCCGGCGCGGGGGCCGGGCCGCGCCCCGGGGACGCGCAGGGTTTCCAGGCGGTTTTCGCACAGGGCCGCCAGCACGCCGGCCACGTCCCCGGCGATCCAGGGGACGACCGCCACGCCGTGGCGGGCCACCTGGCGCAGGCAGCAGCAGGTCGCGCCGCCGCAGACGAGCAGGGCCACGCCGGCGCGGACCAGAAGCGCCCCCAGGGAAGCCACGCCATCCTGGGGCATGGCCAGGCTCCCCTCCTCCGCCACGGTGGCGGCCTGCCATCGGTAGAGCCGGAAAACCGAGGCCGTCTCCAGGAGCGTGGCCAGCCGGTCGCCGTGGCAGGCCAGGCAGACGCGGCCGCCACGGCAGGGCGTGTTCCTTGCGGCATGGGGCATGGCGAAACCTCGCCCCCCCAAAAGCACGGCCTGGGCCAGAAAGGCGTTTCCTTCGGATTTCGCTGGGTTGGATCGAAAGGCTGGGCAGAGGGGACGCCCAAAGGGCTAAAAAATCGCCCGATCAGGCAATTCAGGGCGTTTTTTTATCCCAACGGGGCATCGAAAGCGGGCGGCGGCGGCCGGAGGTCCAGGGAGGGCCTGGACAGGGAAACGCCGTGCCGGGCGCATTTCTCGCCCAGCGGGGCGGGCGAACAGGGCGGCGGGCAGGGCGGCCGGTCAGTCCCCGGGCCCCAGGGCCAGGATGCGGCGCAGGGTGTCCTTGGTGACGCCGAGCTCCCGGCAGGCCGCCATGGGCCGGCCGCCGTGGCGGGCCAGGGCCGCCACGGCGGCCTGGTGCTTGACCGCCCGCATGGTGGCCGGGGCCGGCGGTCCGGCCGGGGCAGGCTCGCCGGGCCGCAGGTAGTCGGGCAGGTCGTCCAGGCCGATGCGGCCGTGGCCGCGCAGGATGAACGCATATTCCAGGATGTTTTGCAGCTCCCGGACATTGCCGGGATAGTCGTGGCGCACCAGTCGTTTGAGGGCCGCCTCGGTCAGGCCGGCCACGGCCTTGGCCTGGAGCAGGTTGAACCGGTCGATGAAGGTCGCGGCCAGAAGCGGGATGTCCTCGGGCCGGTCCCGCAGCGGCGGCAGGACGATCCGGGCCACGCCCAGGCGGTAGAACAGGTCGCGCCGGAATTCGCCGGAAGCGGCCATGGCCGCCAGGTCGCGGTTGGTGGCGGCCACGACCCGGACGTCCACGGCCACGGTGGCATCCGACCCCACCGGCTCCATGGCCTTTTCCTGGAGCACGCGCAGGAGCTTGACCTGCAGGGCCAGGGGCATGTCGCCCACCTCGTCGAGAAAAAGCGTTCCGCCCCGGGCCAGGGCGAACCGCCCCTTGCGGTCGGCCCTGGCGTCGGTGAAGGCCCCGCGGACATGGCCGAAGAGCTCGGATTCCAGCAGCTCGGCCGGAATGGCCCCGCAGTTGACGGCCACGAACGGGCCCGCGCCCCTGGGGCTCAGGGTGTGCAGGGCCCGGGCGCACAGCTCCTTGCCCGTGCCGGATTCGCCGAGCAGCAGCACGGGCGAGGCGCTGGCCGCGATTTTCGGCAACAGCTCCAGCACCCGGGCCATCTCCCGGTTCTTGGTGACGATGTCCTCAAGGGTGAAGACCCCTTCCAGCTCCTTGCGCAGCCGGGCCAGGTCCGAGATGTCCCGGAACGTCTCCACCCCGCCCACCACCCGGCCCGAGGCGTCGCGCAGGGGCGCGGCGCTGATGCTGACCGGCACCTTGGTCCCATCCGGCCGGACGATGAAGATGGACCGGTTGGACAGGGTGGTGTCGCCCTCGATGCAGGCCTTCAAGGCGCAGGCCCCGTCGCACAGGCTCGAATGGAACACCTCCCAGCACTTGCGGCCCACGGCCGCGGCCGGATCGATGCCGGCCACGGCGCCGGCCGCCCGGTTGAAAAACGTGATGTTCCAGTCCGTGTCCACGGTGAAGACGCCGTCGGCCAGGGACTCCATGATGGCTTCGCAGGGGATGTCGCGGGGCAGGGTCATGGGACGTTCGCCTTTGCGGGAAACGGCCGGGCAGCGTTGCGGCCTGGCCCGACGCGGTCCGCTTCCGGACGCGGACCGGGGAGCGCCGTGGGCGTCGGACCGGTTTCAGGGAAAATCCCCTGTAGCCGGTTTCCCCTGCCCTGTCCAAGCGGCGGCCGGGCCTCGGCGGCGTTCCCGGGGAGGCGGGCCCGGCCCGGGCCGCCGCCTCGTGTCGCGTCCGCGAAACACGCGCAGGCGTGTCCCATGGACAACATGCTTTAGAAGCTATGTTTTTTTGAAAAAATACTATGGTATTTTTTCAGGGCCGCCGCTTAGCGGTACGTCCCCTTGAGCAGCAGGTCGCGGAGGAGCTCCTCCTGGGCGCGCAGGTCCCTGGCCTGCTTTTGGTAGTCGCTGGCCAGGATTTCGTGCTTGCGTTCGGCCATGTCCCGGGCCATGCGCGCGTAGAGCTTGGCGCGCTCGTCCAGGGTCCGGGCCGCGACCACCAGGGCCTTTTCCACGGCCTCGGCCTGGTCGGCCATGAGGGTCTTGGCCGAGTAGGCGTGGCCGATGCGGCACCGGTAGCGCAGGGTCCTGGCCTGGTCCATCTGGTAGAGGGCGCCGCCGCACTCGGGACAGACAAAAGAGGACGGTGAGCCGTTTTTTCCTATCATGCCCGGGTCCTTGTAGCCGTTTCGGAGCATGGCGACCTCGGTCCGGAGGTCCTCGGGCACGGCCGCAACCGGGGGGGCCTCGGTTCCGGCCAGCCGGACGAGCAAGGGGGCCATCTCGGCCAACGGCAGGCAGTGGTCCACCTCCACCCCGGAAGCGAGGACGCTTTGGGGCATGTCCGGGTATTCCGCGTCCTCCGGGTCCTGGACCACGGTCACGCCGCCGCACCGCTTGACCGCCTCCATGCCGGCCGTGCCGTCGTCCAGGAGCCCGGTCAGGACGACGCCGACCACCCTGGTCCCCTTGGCCACGGCCGCGGACCGGAAAAGCGCGTCCACGGCCGGCCGGGTCCTGTTCTCCCGGGGGCCCCGGGACAGCTCCAGGCGGTCGTCCTCAACCAGGAGATGGCGGTCGGGCGGGGCGAGGTAGAGGTTGGCGGGCTGGATCGGGCCGCCGTGCGTGGCGAAGCTGGCCTTGAGGGGGCCGGCCCGGTTGAGGATGGAATCGAGTGTCGAGGGATGGTCCGGAGACAGGTGCTGGACCGCCAGGACGGCGGCCGGCATGGCGGCGGGAAGCGCTGCGGCCAGTCTGGTGAGGGCCGCCACGCCCCCCATGGATGCGCCGATGACCACAATGTCGCGTCCAGCCATACCCACCTCCCATGGCAGTTGCGCCACGGTAGCACGGGGATGTTGGCATGGAAACGGATTATCGGTTTTTTCGCCTGCTTTTGCCGCTGGCGACCCGGGCCAGGGTCCTGTCCAGCTCCCCCATGTCGATGGGCTTGGTCAGGTAATCGTCCATGCCGGCGTCCAGGAGGTGCTGGCGGTCGCCGGCCAGGGCGTAGGCGGTCAGGGCCACGATGGGCATTTCCGCGTCCACGCCGGGGAGGGTCGCGCTCCGGATGGCCTGAGTGGCCTCCACGCCGTTCATGATGGGCATGCGCACGTCCATCAGCACCAGATCGAACGTCCCCTGGCGCAGCTTTTCCAGGGCCTCCTGGCCGTCCGCGGCGGTTTCGACCGTGTGCCCCCGGCGGACCAGCAGCTCCGTGGCCAGGATGCGGTTGATCCTGTTGTCCTCGGCCAAAAGGATCCGCAGGGGCCGTTGCGGCTGCTCCCCGGAGGCTTTCGCCGCCCCGCTCCCCGTGGCGGACGCCGGCTGCAGCGGGAGATGGATCGTGAACCGGCTGCCCTTGCCCGGTTCGCTGCCGACCTCGATGCGCCCGCCCATGAGGTGGAGCAGTTCCCGGGAGATGGCCAGGCCGAGGCCGGTGCCGTCCGTGCCCGAGGCGTGGGCCGCCTCCAGGCGGGTGAAGCTCTGGAAGATCGCCTCCTTCTTGTCCGCCGGGATGCCCATGCCCGAGTCTTCCACGCTGACGGCGACGGCCCTGGCGTCCCTTGGCCCGCGCGGGAACGGGCCGAGGTCGTCCACCGACACCCGGACCCAGCCGGCCTGGGTGTATTTGACCGCATTGCTGACCACATTGTTGACGACCTGGCGGATTTTCCCCCGGTCGCCCCGGTACCGGGCCGCCACCTCCGGCGCGACCGAGACCTCGAAGGACAGGCCCTTGCCCCGCGCCGTCATGGCCAGGGGCTTGAGAACGGCCTGGAGTTCGTCCCGCAGGTCGAACTCCGAGACGTGCAGATCGACCGTGCCGGACTCGATCTTGGCCAGGTCCAGCACGTCGCCGAGGATGTCCAGCAGCCCCATGGCCGATTGGCGGGCCATGGTCAGCTGGTCGCGGATCTTGGGATCGACCTTGTCGAGGAGCGTCAGGTCGATCATGCCGATGACGCCGTTTAAGGGCGTCCTGATCTCGTGGGACATGTTGGCCAGAAATTCGCTTTTGGCCCGGTTGGCCTCTTCGGCGGCCTCCTTGGCCACCCGCATGGCTTCGGCCTGCTCCTTGTCCGTGACGTCGACCAGGGCCAGGCGGACGGCGTCGCCGCCCGCCGGCTCCTCCGCGACCGCGCCTTCCAGGCGGCCCCTGAAGCGTCGTCCGCCCGCGCCGACCCACCAGATCTCGGTGGCGGCGACGCCCTCGCCCGCGACGATGTCGGCCAGAAAGGATCGGAGGTCGCGCACCGACTCCGGAGCGGCGAAGGCGTCCAGACGCCGGCCCAGCAGGCGGTTGCGCTCCAGGCCGAGGAGCCTGGCACCGGCGAGGTTGGCCTCGGCCACGGTCCCGGCCGGGCCCAGGGTCAGGAGGCCGACCGGCGCGAAGTCGTACAGCATAGCGTAGCGGTCGCGCATGGCCGTCAGTGCGGCGTTTGCCTGGGACAGTTCCTCGTTTTGGATCTCCAGTTCGATCCGGTGCACATCCAGTTCGTGGTACAGGCGCATGAGATCCGTTTGCCCGGCATCCCACCTGTCCGTTGCGGCGCGCAATCGCTCCTCGGCCCTGAGCCGCAGACGCGACTTTGCCACGTAGTCGTCCTTCCCGACGTGGTCGTCCTTCTCGCCGGTCATGCGCCTTCCCTGTCCTGCAATGGTTACGGAACGCCCCTCACGCCGTTTCCGCTCCTTCCCGGCCCGACCCCGGCATCTCCTCGAAGGCCAGCAGGATGGTCACGGAACCATCCTGCTCGTGGGTCTGCCTGGTGGCGTTGACCACCATGCTGCGAGGCCCGAGCCCAGGGAAGTCATGCTCGAAAACGACGTCCTCCACCCGGCCCGCCACGGGCAGGGTCTCTTCCAGGAGACGGTGCAGCACGGGGATGTCCCACCCTCCGTTCCCGATGCCGTAGATCACCTGCCCCTCCACCTCGGCCTGGACTTCCTTGAATAACTTGTAAAAGGCGCGGTTGGCCGTGGCCACGCGGTAGGCCCCGTCCAGGGCCAGGATGGGCTCCCGGGCCGTCTCGGCCATGGCCCTGGCGTAGGCCCTGGCTTTTTCCAGCGAGGCCTCCAGGGCCTTCATGGAGGTGATGTCCACGAAAGTGACCACCGTGCCGTCGATGACGTTGTCCAGGGTCCGGTAGGGGTGGATGCGCATCAGGTACCACTTGCCGTCCGTGGTCTGGACGTTTTTCTCCTTGTACACCAGGGTCTCCACCACCTCCCGGGCGTCCTCGGGCAGCCGGTTGTAGACCAGGTTGGTGGCCAGGTGCGAGATGGGCCGGCCCACGTCGGAGGCGATGAGATGGATCACCTTGGTGGCCTGGGTGGTGAAGCGCTTGACGTTGAGGTCCCGGTCCAGGAACAGGGTGGCGATTTCCGTGGAGTTGAGGAGGTTTTTCATGTCGCTGTTGGTATGCGACAGCTCGTCGATCTTGCTTTGCAGCTCGGCGTTGACCGTGGTCAGCTCCTCGTTGAGGGACTGGAGCTCCTCCTTGGAGGTGGTCAGCTCCTCGTTGGTGGACTGGAGCTCCTCGTTGGTGGACTGCAGCTCCTCGTTGGCGGATTTGAGCTCCTCCTGGGAGGTCTCCATCTCCTCCACCGTGGTCTGGAGCTGCTCGCGGGAACGCTTGAGCTCCTCCTCGAGGTCGGCGATGCAGTCGTCCTTGCGGTCGCGCTCGCCCTCCTTGAGCCGCTCGCCCCGGCGCCTGCGTGGCGGGGCCACGTCCTCAAAGACGGCCAGCAGGGCGCCGCGCAGGGCCTCGGGCTCCTGGAGCGGCCGGATCAGGAGGTTGATCGGCTGAAAGTCGCCGTTGGTCTTGACTTTGATGGATTTCGCCACCACCTCGGTCCGCTCGGTCACGGCCTTGCGCACGGCGGCGTTCAGTTCGTAGCGCAGTCCCTCCCGGGCCATGGCGAAAATGTTCAGGTTGGCCTTGCCGGCGGGCGGCTCCAGGTATTTGCCGGTCCGGCCGTTGATGTAGAGGATGTCGCCCTTTTCGTTGATGAAGGCGGCGGACGGGGTGAACCCTTCCAAAAGGACCCGCTGGGCCGACTCGGTCAGCGAGTGTCTGACCGCCACCCCCGGAACGGACCTGTGCTCCCGCGCTGCGGCCTCGGCCACCAGGCTGCTCGGCATGTCGGCCAGGCTCGGCGCGCCGGCGGCGTCGCGACGCCGGAACAGCTTGGTTTTCGGGTCCACGGGCTCGAACAGCTCCCCGAAGGTGCCCACGGTTTCGGACGAGCCCAGGAACAGGAACCCGCCGGACCGCAGGGCGTAGTGGAACATGGGGATGATCCGCTGTTGGAGCTCGGAAGACATATAGATGAGGAGGTTGCGGCACAGGATCAGGTCGAGCCGGGTGAACGGCGGGTCCATGATCAGGTTTTGCGGCGCAAAGACCACCATCTCCCGGATGTCCTGGCGGATGCGGTAGGTCCCGTCCTGGGTGACGAAGAAGCGGGACAGGCGCTCGGGCGAGATGTCGGCGGCGATGTTGACCGGATACACCCCGAGCCGGGCCCGTTCGATGGCGTCGTTGTCGATGTCCGTGGCGAACACCTGGACCTTGACGGGCTTGCGCTGGGCCTGCTCCTCCAGGACCTCCCGGAGCAGGATGGCCACGGAATAGGCCTCCTCGCCCGTGGAGCAACCCGGCGTCCAGACCCGGATTTCCTCCCGCTGGCCCTGGGTGGCGACGATCTCCGTCAGGGCGGTGCGGCGCAGGGTGTCGAACGCCTCGGGGTCGCGGAAGAAATTGGTCACGCCGATGAGAAATTCCTTGAACAGGAGGTCGATCTCGTGGGGGTTCTCCCGGATGTAGGCCACATACCGCTGCAGGGTCTCCACCTGGTGGACGTCCATGCGCCTGTTGATGCGCCTGAGGATGGTGTTCTTCTTGTAGTAGGAGAAATCGTGGCCGGTCCGGGCGCGCAGCAGGGAGAAGACCTCCCCCAGGCGGTCGGCGGATATCCGCACGCCGGCCAGGGACGGCCGGCCCGAGGCGGAGCGCCGCGCCTGCTTGAGGACCGTGGCGGCCAGTTCCTTGACCGGAGCCACCAGGTCGGCCAGGCCGGTATCGGCGGCGCTGCGCGGCATGGAGTCGAACTGGGCCGTTTCCGGGTCCTGGACGAGGCTTAGCCCCATGTGCTCCCGGATGGCCCGCAGCCCCAGGGTGCCGTCGGTGCCCGAGCCGGACAGGATGACGCAGACCGCCCGCTCCTTCTGGTCCGCGGCCAGATGGCGCAGGAAATGGTCGATGGTCATCCGTACGCCGTCGATGGGCGTGGCCAGGTGCAGCACCGAGTCCTCGATGGTCATGGAGGCGTCCGGCGGAATGATGTGGACCCTGTCCGGCTTGGCCCGCATGCCCTCTGTCGCCGTGACCACGGGCATGGCCGTGGCCCGCTGCAGGATTTCCGGCAGATAGGCCTTCCGGTTCGGGTCCATGTGCTGGATCACCACGAAAACGATGCCGGCGTCGGCCGGAACGAGGCGGAAAAATTCCTCAAAGGTGGCCAGGGCCCCGGCCGAGCCGCAGACCGCGACCACCAGGGGTTTGCCGCTTTTTTCCTCGCCCGACCCGCTTGTTGCCCGATGCTGTTCCTGTGCCACGCGCCCCTCCCCGGGCAGTTGTATCGACCGATGCCGTCATCCGACGCCGCAGGACATCCTCGCGGCAACCCCGGGAGCGCGACCGGCCTCCACGGCACTTTATGCAGGGGCCGAAAAAAGGGCCAGCCTATTTCCCGAACCTTCGGGAAAAAGGACGCGGAACCCGGGACCACAACCGCGACCGGCGCTCCCGGGGCTTTCCATCCCCCCGCGCCGCCTGGAAAGACCCCGGACGCCGCAGGCCTAGAGGGCAACCGATGGGCGCGCCGCCAGCCAAAACGGCCGCACGTCCAGCAGAAGAGGCGGCTTTTGTTGGAGAATGGGGAGGGGGCCGGCCGGATCAGGCGGCCAAAAACGGTCTGGCGATAAAGTACGCGCCCAGGAGCCCGATCAAGACCCCGGCGCTTTTCCGAAACCAGACGCCGGCCCGGCGCATGGCCCGGTTCTCCAGCCAGCGCTGGACCAGGGCCGTGGAGCTGCCGGCCGCCACAATGGGCAGGCAGTGTCCGATGGCGAACAGCACGACGAGCGCCGCGCCGGTGAGGAGCTTTTCCTGAATGGTGATGATGGCCAGGATGGGGGCGATGAACCCGAAGGTGCACGACCCCGACAGCACGCCGTAGGCCAGGCCGAGGAGCAACGCGCCGCCGACGCCCTTGACCCGGAGCCTGCCCATCAGGCCGCCGGAGACCGAGCACCCGGCCACCCCCATCATGTCCAGGGACACCCAGACCAGCACGGCCCCGACAAGGATGGTCCAGTAGGGGCCGACGTCGCCGAGCATGCGGCCAAGGAGCGCGCAGAGCATGCCGACGGCGGCGATGGTCAGAAATAGGCCGGCGGTAAAGGCCAGGGCGTACCGGGCCGCCTCCCGGCCCTGGACGATCCTGCCCTGGCCGGCCACGTAGCCCACGATCAAGGGGATGGAGGCCAGGTGGCAGGGGCTGAACAGCACGCTCACCACCCCCCAGAGGAAACAGCCCGCCGCCGCGATGAGGAGGCTCCCGGTCATCCAGGCGTTGATGGCCAAAAACAGTTGGTCGAGCACGGCTGGCCTCCCCTACTGCGCCAGCAGTTCGTCCAGTTTCCGGCTGATCGGCTCCTTGTCGAGAAAGCCCTCGTGGCGGTAGGTTTCCTTGCCGTTCTTGTCGTAAAAGATCTGGGTGGGAATCGTCTTCAGGCCGAACCTGGCTCCCTGGTCCCTGTTTTCCCAGACATCGATGAAGATGATGGCCGCCCTGCCCTTGTATTCCTTCTCGACCTCCTCCATGACCGGCATCATCATCTTGCACGGAACGCAGGCCTTGGCGCCGATATCCACCATGGTCACCATGCCCTTGGCCGGGACCTCGGGGAGCGGCGCGGCGGCGAAGGACACTCCGGCGGACAGCACGACGGCAAGGACAAAACCCATGACAACATATTTCACAACGCACCCCTCCTGGATGGTTCCGGCTAGACGACGGCGTTGAAAAGGTACCCCACCAGCAGGATGCCCAGTCCCACGACGCCGGCGAAGACCACGATCAATCGGGGCCGCAGCACCTTTCGCAGGATGATCATCTCGGGCAGGGACAGGGCGATCACCGCCATCATGAACGCCAGGACCGTGCCGAGCGCCGCGCCCTTGCCAAGGAGCGCCTCGACCACCGGCACAATCCCCGCCGCATTGGCATACATGGGAATGCCGACAAGGACCGCCGCCGGCACCGACCACCAGGCGCCCTTGCCCATGATCGAGGCCATGAAGCCCTCGGGCACGTAGCCGTGGATGCCCGCGCCAACGGCAATGCCGAGCACGACATAGGGCCAGACCTTGCCGACGATGTCCTTGACGGCCTGCCATCCGGCTTCGATGCGGTCCACCCAGGTCTTTGCGTCCGGGGGAACGACCGAGGGATCGGTCCTGATCTTCATGACCCAGTCTTCAATGTAGGGTTCCAGGTTGAGCCTGCCGAGCACCCAGCCCGAGACCATGGCCACGGCCAGTCCGGTGCCGAGATAGAGGGCCGCCACCTTCCAGCCGAGCAGGCCGTAGAGCAGGACCAGGGCGATTTCATTGACCATGGGCGCGGCGATCAGAAAGGAGAAGGTCACCCCCAGGGGCACGCCCGCGGTGACGAAACCGATGAAAAGGGGCACGGCCGAGCAGGAGCAAAAGGGCGTGACAACGCCGAGCAGGGCGGCCATGACGTTTCCGGCGGATTCGCGCCGGCCGGCCAGGATGCGGCGGGTGCGCTCGGGCGTGAAAAAGGTGCGCACGACGCCCACGCCGAAGACCACGAGGCCAAGCAGCATGAGCACCTTGGGCGTGTCGTAGAGCAAAAATTCCACGGCGTCGCCCAGGCGGCTTTCCCGGGCGATCCCCAGGACGTCGTAGGTCAGCAGGCGGGAGAGGCCGGGAAGCAGGCCGTACACCACCCACCAGACGACCAGGGCCGGGGCAAGCAGCGCCAGATAGCGGACGAGCTTTCCGTTGCGCGGGCCCGGCGACGCGGCCACGGCTTCCCTGGCGCAGCAGGCGTTGTGATCAAGCGGTTCCATGCAGACATCTCCTCCATGGCCGCCGGCGCGGCCCGCCGGAGCGGCGCGGGTTTCGCGCGGAAAAGCGGTCAGGACAGGGTGGCGAAACGCGGGGCCACGGCCATGGCCGCCGTCGCGATACGGTCCTCGGTCACCGGGCTTTCGCCTTTTTTAAATCCCAGGTCGGCCAACTGCACATGGGCGAAGCCGCCAAATCCCGCCTCTTCCAGGGTCTTGCGGGCGCAGTTCAGGGGACAGCCGTCAATGGCCACGATGGCGGACGCCGCTTCCGTGGTCTTGACGATGCCGCCGACCCGGCCGCCGATGCCGGCCAGGCAGAACATCTTGGCCACGCCGTCGGCCATGAGTTTCCGGGCGACCCGGTCGGCCAGGGCGCCGACATCGGCCCCGCCGGAGCAGGCGAACACAAGCTTGGGGGCGGCGGAACAGGAGCAGCTTTTTTTCTCGGCCATGGCGGTGTCTCCCGGGCTTTGCCAAGACGGCCTCGGAAAAGGCGATCTTAGCAGCAGTTGTATGTTTTGCCAAATGGCAAAATTAGAGCCTAAAAAAATATCCCAACCTCGGCTGTGGCGAATTCCCGTGCCAAGGCTGGGCGTCGCCGACATTTCCTATTTGGCAAAATAGCCAAAAATGCCTCCCTGTCAAGCCTCCCGTCGCCTGGCGCGAAGGGGATCCTCCTTTCCCTGGAACGAATCCCTGGCCGTTGCGGTTCGCCGTCATGGAAACTGGCGCGGACGCGGGCAATCGCCCCGTTGCGGGCGGCGGGCGACGCTTCGCATTGCCGCGCCGCCGGAGACAACGCGGCAAACCCGGCTACACCGGAGCCTGAAGGCGAGGCCCCGCATCGCCCGCTCTCCTGAACGGCGCGTCGCCAGGGCGCTCCAGTTCCCGATGTTCGTCCTCCTGCCCCATGCACTGGAGCAGCCCCATGCTCCACAGGCAGTCGCCGCAGGGAACGGTCTCCCCGTAGCAGTCATACTCGAAGTCGAGGGCGTTGATATCCTCGCACGGGTAGACATTGCAGCCCGGGCAGTGCGGGTACCGCTTGCGCATCACGTCGGCCCGAAAGGTTTTATAGCGGGGCTCGTTCCATAACTGTAACAAAGGGGTCCGCCCTAGGTCGCCAACGACTCTCCTGGCCACCTGCTTTTCCCTGCCGTAGAAATAGCAGTTGAAACTTCTCCAGAGAAAATGGCACGGCGAAACGCTTCCATCCCAGGCGACAAACGCGCCCCCCTGGGCAACGCCGAAGCAGGCGCGGCCGCTGACGGGCCGGACGGACGGCAACACGAGCCTGAGCCCCACCTCCCGGGCAACGGCTTCCGCCTTGCCAAACACCGCCTCCACAGGGCCGCGGTCGTCGCCTGCGATCAGATTGGCGACGTGCAACGGAATGTCGTTTTCCAGGGCCTTGGACACCATCTTTCGGACAAACCCGACCAAGCGCAGGTCCTGGGGCGTCTTGTGATACTTCCACAACACGTTGAAGTACTGCGCAAGATCTAGTCCCTCCCGCCGGGCCAGGCCTGACCAGGCGTCATAAAAGGCTCTTGCCTGGCCGGTATTGACGCCAAAGACCGTCTGATCCGCCATGGCCGGGCCAAACGGCAGCAGGTGCGACACCACGAGCCTGGCCACGCCTCGTTTCGCCAGCCACGAAACCAGCGCCGGAAGCTCGGCCATGTTGTCGCGCATGAGCACGAACTCGGCCCCGACCTCCAGCCTGTTCCCCGGGTGCTCCTTCTTGGCCGCGGCCAGCGCCTCCAGGGCCCGGGCGACGTGTCCCAGGCTGCCCCCGCCCCGGACGGCCTGGAACAGTTCGGGCGAGGTGGAATCCACGGACACGAAGAGCCTGTCCAACCCGGCCGCCACAAGGGAAGACGCGCGGGCCCCGTCAAGGAGGTGTCCGTTCGTCTGAAACCCCACCCACCCCTCGGGCGGCATGGCGCCCTTGGCCGTCCGGACGAAGGCCTCGAGCCCGGGATGGAGCAGCGGCTCGCCCACGCCATTGAGGACCAGGGCCTGGAGGGAGGGAAACGCCGGCTCCAAGGCGGCGAAGGTCTCGGCGCGCATATCGCCGTCCACGGATTTGGCCAGCCCGGACTGCTTGACGCAGATGGCGCACCGGAGATTGCACCGGGACGTCACTTCCACAAACAGCCGGGACGGGTGGTCCCGCTGGGACAGGTCGTCGGGTGTGCGTTCAAACGTCTGCATTCCATTCCTCGATTGCCGTACCGATCTGCCAGCGGACACGCCGGCGACGACTCCGCTTGTTGGAAACTCTTCTCCCAATCCAGGCCGCCCGGCGCTTTCCGGGAAAGCGCCGGGCGGCGTCCCCTCACACCTGCGGCGGACAGGCGACATGACAGACGCCGGTGGGCGTTTCCACGGCATACGGAAAGTACTTGCGCCGGAAAAACAGCGCGACATGGACCAGGGCGATCAGGACCGGGACCTCGACCAGCGGTCCGATCACGGCGGCAAAGGCCTCGCCGGAATCGAGGCCGAAAACCGCGATGGCCACGGCGATGGCCAGTTCGAAATTGTTGGACGCGGCGGTGAAACTCAAGGTGGTGGCCTGTTCGTAGGTCGCGCCGGCCTTGAGGGAGAGGAAAAAGGACGCCAGGAACATGAGCAGGAAATAGACGCCCAGGGGGATGGCGATGCGGATGACGTCAAACGGCAGCTGCACGATGTATTCGCCCTTGAGCGAGAACATGACCAGGATGGTGAAGAGCAGGAAAACGAGGGTCAGCGGGCTTATCTTCGGGACGAAGACGGTCTGGTACCAGTGTTCGCCCTTGGTCTTCAGCCCCACAAACCGCGTGAGCATGCCGGCGAGAAACGGTATGCCCAGATAGATGAAGACGCTTTCGGCGATCTGCCCCATGGAAAGAGCGACCACAACGCCTTCCAGGCCGAAGGCCTTGGGCAGCACGGTGATGAAGAAATAGGCGTAGACCGAAAAGAACAGCACCTGGAAAATGGAGTTGAAGGCGACAAGGCCGGCGCAGTACTCCCGGTCGCCCTGGGCCAGATCGTTCCAGACGATGACCATGGCGATGCACCGGGCCAGGCCGATGAGGATCAGGCCGACCATGTATTCGTGAGCGCCCGAGAGGAAGGCGATGGCCAGAAAGAACATCAGCACCGGGCCGATGACCCAGTTCTGCACCAGGGACAGGGCAAGCACTTTTCCGTTGCGAAAAACCTGTCCCAACTGCTCGTACTTCACCTTGGCCAGCGGCGGGTACATCATCAGGATGAGCCCCAGGGCGATGGGGATGTTGGTTGTTCCCACCTGAAAGGCGTTGATGACGTCTTTCGTGCCGGGATAGAGATAGCCGAGGCCGACGCCGACAAACATGGCCGTGAAAATCCAGACCGCGAGAAACCGGTCCAGAAACGACAGCTTTTTCACAACACGACTGTCCATCGCACGCCTCCGCGCTGCTACTCGCCACAGTGTTTGCTGGGTTTCGTCTTCAAGTACCGCCGCAGTTTCGCTGCATCCCGCACCGCCATTTCATGGTTTCCAAGATCGTGCTGCAAGCTTTCCATCACCTTGACGAGAAGCGGCTCCCGCGGCGACGACAACGCATAGTGCATCCACTTGCCGCTGCGCCTGCCGGAAACCCAGCCCTCTTTTTTCAAATACCCCAGATGGCGCGAGACTTTCGATTGCGGCATGGCCAGCGCTTCCACCAGGTCGCAGACGCACAGTTCGCCGTGCCGCAACAAATTGAGCAGGCGCAGCCGCGTCGGGTCGGCGAGGGCCTTGAAGCCCGCAGCGAGTTCGTCCATGTCTTCCTTGTATTCGCCTAGGCGAATCTGTCAATACGTTTTCCCCTCTCATGGGCACCCAAGCCCGCCCCACGGCCGCGCCTTCTGAAAGGGCTGGGCCCGGGCGTCGCCGCCTTCTCCCCAGACCATGGGCACCGGGCCTGGGGCCAGCGAACAAAACCTATCCCTACGAAAGCTAGGCACCATACTAATTGAACATTCTCCTAGCGCTAGAGGTTTTGTCCGTGGTTCTTAGGGGCCGGCCAGCGGCGGATCGACGGCCAGGTTGTTGCGCCCGACCCGTTGCAACAGGGCCGAGGCCCCCGGGGAGGGTGTACAATTTTTTTCCCGAAAGCCGCCTCCCGGCGCCTCGTGTGACGGCCCTGAAAAAACGATGGTATATTTCAAAAAAATATAGATTTTAAAGTATGTTGTCCCTGGGACACGTCTGCGCGTGTTTCGCGGACGCGACCCTAGGGCATGCACTGTCCCGTGGGACGAATAAGCAACTCATTGACATTGACGTGGGACGGCAACGAGAGAAGCCAGCGAATGCCCTCCCCCACATCCCCAGGATCAAGAAGCCTCCCCATGGCGTCTGTCCATTGGGCATACTCTTCCCCATACCCCCCGACGTTTTGGAAGTCGCTTTGCACCACGCCAGGCATGACAAGGGAGACGCGCACCCCCTTGCCGCACACCTCCCGTCGCAAGGCCTCCGTCAGCGAGCCTACGGCCAGCTTGGTCGCCCCGTACAGGTCACTGGGCGACGTACTCTGCCGCCCCACCACGGAACCAACCACGACAATGTCTCCGGAGCGGCGCTCGGCCATGTACTTCCCGGCCCGACGCATCAGGCTGGCCGCGCCCAGAAGATTAATTTTGCAAAGCGCCTCCCACTGGGATTCGTCGCTGTCGAGCATGCCCTTGGAAAGCCCCCTCCCTGCATTGACAACGACAATATCGTACTTGTTTCCGCCCGCGTCCCACTGCAGCACGCGTTGGAGCACATGGTCGACGTCACGCCGTACGGACATGTCGCCCGCGGCCGCCATCGCCTGGCCACCGAAGGCAAGAATTTCCGCAACCAGACCATCGAGCAATGCCCTGCGACGGGCATTGACCGCCACCGCCGCCCCGTCCTGCGCCAGAAGCTTCGCCGTCATGCGGCCTATTCCCGAACTGGCGCCTGTCACGAGGGCTGTTTTTCCCTGCAACCGGCCTTTCACGCCAAGACCACCCTTTTTCTTTTTTTCCTCACCCTGTCCTCGCCATGATCTTTTCCAATGCAAGTATTCCTCCTGAGGCGTCAACACCGAACGGTGTTTCCCAACTTTGACTTGCTTGGTCGCAACAGAGGCAATACACTTCCTCCTGCCCCCGAGTTCTTTTCAAGACAGGAGCGGTGAGAGCCTGGCCCCCCGTGGCTTTGCACTCCCATCGCCCCGTACAGCGCCCTAGGCCGATGCCATTGAGATACGCATTGCCATGAAATCCGGAGGAAGCATGTCTACTGTCGCCGAGCAGTATGCACGAATCCTGGCCGAGCATCAGATCAAACGCGTTTATCTCATGGCCGGAGGCATGATCACGCATCTCATGGATGCGATACACACTCTTGGCTATACGAAAATCGTCTGCATGCATCACGAGCAGGCCGCCGCGTTTGCCGCCGAGGCGGAGGGACGCATGACGGATGCGCCAGGAATTGCCGTCGCGACAAGCGGGCCTGGAGCAACGAACCTGGTCACGGGCATCGCGAGTTGCTATTTCGACTCCGTGCCTGCCCTTTTCATTACAGGCCAGGTCAACAGGGACGAGTGTCTGGGGAACCAGGGCACACGGCAGGCAGGGTTCCAGGAGACGAACATCGTCGAGCTCGTCAGGCCCATCACCAAGCACTGTATCCAGGCGGCGGACGCCGAGGAGGCCGTCCGGTCGCTCGTCCAGGCCTTCGCCATCTCCCGAAGCGGCCGGCCCGGGCCGGTTCTTATCGACCTGCCGACCAACATCCAGACGCTTCCCGCTCCGGAGGTTCATGCTTCCCAAGCCGCCCGCCACAGCGGCGATGGCGGCATCGAGCGGACGGACGCCTTTCTGGAGCCGCTCCAAACCGCGCTGCGCCAGGCGAAAAGGCCACTGGCCCTGATCGGGGGCGGCGTTCGCGCGGCCAGGTGCGCCGGACCACTGCGTCGTTTTCTGGAGACCCTGCAGCTGCCGGCGGTCAGCAGCCTCATGGGCCTGGATGTCCTGCCAGGCGACCACCCGCTCCGCGTCGGGTTCATCGGTGTCTACGGCAACCGCTGGGCCAATTGGGCCCTGGCAAAAGCCGACGTCCTGCTCGTGCTCGGGAGCCGGCTGGACATCCGCCAGACCGGCGCGGATCTCCCCACGTTTCTCAAGGACAAGGTAATCTTCCGGGTCGACTGCGATCCATCGGAACTGGCGGGCAGGGTCAAGGCGCGGCACGCCCTCGCCATGGACCTTGCCGCTTTCCTGGAGGAAGCGGCCTCCGCCGCCAGCCGATCGTTGCTCCCGCCTCTGCCGACAACGTCTTGGCTGGCCGCTGTCCGGGCGGCCCAGGCCCACTGCGACGACACCGACGAGGTCCAAACAGAGGCCATCCATCCCAACCGGTTCCTGCGAAACCTCTCCAAGGTCTCGCACCGCGCCGCCGCTTTCGTTCCGGACGTGGGCAACAACCAGATGTGGGCGGCCCAGTCCCTGCGTCCAAGCGCCGACCAGCGCCTGCTCTGCTCGGGCGGCCTGGGGGCCATGGGGTTTGCCATGCCGGCGGCCATGGGGGCGGCGTTCGCAACGGGCAGGCCAGTGGTCGCCATAACCGGCGACGGCGGCTGTCTCGTCAATATTCAGGAACTGCAGACCATTTCTCGAAACCGGCTCCCCGTGAAGCTGGTCGTGCTCAACAACCGCGTCCTGGGCCTGGTGCGGGGCTATCAGGAGACGCTTTTCAGCCGGCGCGTCGTGGCCACGGATTGGGGATACGACGCGCCGGACTTCGTGGCCGTGGCGCGCGGCTTTGGCATCCCCGCCTCCCGCATCGAGTCCAGGGATGCCGTTGCCACGGGACTGGCGGCTCTTTGGCAGGACCCGTCCAGCCCCTATCTCCTGGAAGTCATGATTCCGCACGACATGATCGTGGCCCCGAATCTGATGCACGGAAGCACGTTGGGCTCCATGAACCCGCCCCGGCCGCTGCCTGTGGCGCATGACGGAACGTAACCGGCGGGGCTCCACCGGACGGGTGGGCGGCATGGGTGCTGTTCCATGCAACCGACGGCGAGGGGGTGTTGCCCCGGTTCCGCATCCGCTGCGTCAGCGCGCGGACAGGCGTAACCTGCAAACAGGACCACGGAACGCCACATGACGACCATGCCGCGTGCCGGAACACGGACATCGTTCACAGCTGCCATTGCCGCATGCGGCGGCATGCTTTTCGGCTACAACACCGGCGTCATTTCCGGCGCATTGCCGCAAATCGTCAAACTTTGGCATCTCGACCCCGTGGCCGACGGCCTCGTGGCCAGCGCGCTGCTGATCGGGGCCGTCCTCGGCGCTGCGCTGACCGGGAAGCTCTGCGACCTTTTGGGACGTCGCGACATCATCATGGCCAACGCCGGGATCTTCGCCCTGGGAGCCTTCCTGAGCGGCCAGGCGCCCGACATCGCCTGGTTGATCTTCGGACGCATCCTTGCCGGCTTTGCCATCGGCTCCGTCTCCCTGGCCACGCCCCTCTACCTGGCGGAGATATCCCCCACCGCCTCGCGGGGCAGGCTCATCTCCTTTTTTCAGCTGGCCATCACGCTCGGGCTGCTGCTGTCCTTCATCGCCGGCGCGCTCTTCGCCGCCAATCCGGAAGGTTGGCGGGACATGTTTTGGGCCGGCGCGGTCGTGTCCTTGGTTTTTGGCGTGGCCGTGCTGTTCTTGCCGGGCTCGCCGTGCTGGATGGTCGAGCAGAACGACGAGGAGGAGGCCCGCGCCATCCTCGCCAGACTCGGCCGGCACGACCCTGACGCCGTCATCCGCGAGTGCCGCCGGGAATTGGAAAACGATCTCGGCGACAGCTGGCTGGATCTTTTCAAGCCCGACGTGCGCCCGGCCCTCTTCACCGGGGTGGCCTTGTTTTTCCTGCAGCAGTTCGTGGGCATCAACGCCATCCTCTACTACGCCCCCATGGCGCTCAAGTACGCCGGCATCGAAAAGGAAGCCGACGTGTCGCTGGCCATGCTCGGCATAGGGGCGGTGAACGTGGCCTCCACCCTGGTGGCCATGTTGCTGGTGGACAAGGTCGGCCGGAAGCCGCTCCTCAACGTCGGGATCCTGGGCATGGTCCTGAGTCTGGCGGCCATGGGACTCGGCGAAATGGCGGGCGCTCGGGTGCTGGCGGCAATCGCCATCCCAATCTACATCGCTTGCTTCGCCCTGGGGCTTGGGACCATGGGTTGGCTCCTTATTGCGGAAATGTACCCCCTGCGGATCAGGGGCTTGGCCATGAGCTTTCCCTGCGTGGCCCATTGGGCGTGCAACGGCCTGATGACCTTTCTCTTCCCGAGCCTGCTCCATGTGGCGGGGTTTGGCGCCATGACCTTGGCGTTCGCGGCCGTCGGCGTGGCGGCATGGTTTTTCTGCCGCCGTTTCGTGCCGGAGACCCGCGGCCGGAGCTTTCTGGAGATTCGCCTGGAGTGGATCGAGCGCGCCCGGCGGTCCGGCGCGAGCAACCTCCTGTATCAGCTCATCGCCAGCGTGGCGGCCACCGGCGGCCTGCTGTTCGGCCTCAACTTCGGCATCGTGGCCGGGGCCCTGCTGTTGATCAAAACGCAATGGAGCCTGAGCCCGGCGGAGCAGGGTCTCGTCGTCAGCTCGATCACCGCCGGTGCGGCCTTGGGCGCGCTGCTTAGCGGCAAGGCCTCCGACCGGTTCGGCCGTCGGTATCTGCTGATGGGCATGGCCGCGGTGTTCGTGGTGGGCGCCTTCGGCTGCGGCCTGGCCCCGGGCTTGGAGTGGCTGCTGGCCGCCCGGTTTCTCACGGGCATCGCCGTCGGCGTGGTCGGCCTCACGGTGCCGCTCTATCTCTCGGAGATCGCGCCGCCCGCCATCCGGGGAGGCCTTGTCTCGGTCAACCATCTCGCCTTGGTCACGGGCGTCCTGCTCTCGTATCTCATCAACGCCATCTTTGCCGTGGACATCGAGGGGTGGCGATCCATGTTCATGGTCTGCGCGGTCCCGGCCGTCGCCCTCGGCGTCGGAATGCTCTTCCTGCCCGAATCGCCTCGCTGGATGGTGGTGACGGGCAGGCTGGGCGGGGCGATGCGCATGCTCAAGCGCCTGTCCGTGGACGCACCGGAGCGCGAAGTGCGGGCCATCCAGGCCGGCCTGAACGCACAGCAGGCCGGGTCCTGGACCGAACTGCTGCGCCCCGCGCTTCGGCCCCCCCTGCTCATCGGTCTGGCGATGGTGTTTTTTTCGCAATGCACGGGCGTCGGCGCCGTTGTCTACTATGCTCCGACCATCTTTCACCAAATCGGCTTCGACTCCCCCCTGGCGGCGATGTTTCCGGCGGTCGGCCTGGGGGTGGTGAACCTGGCAATGACCGCCATCTCCATCCACTACGTGGATCGAATCGGCCGCCGCGTCCTCTTCGTCATCGGCCTTGTGGGCGTCATCCTCACCCTGGGCGTCATCGGGGCCGTGCTCATGGCGCCCGCGTCAGGCGAGGCCGTCGTCAGATGGGTGGTGGTGGGAAGCCTTGTCGCCTACATGGCCTGCTATGCCTTGAGCCTGGGAGCCGTCTGCGGCCTCATCGTCTCCGAAATCTTTCCCCTGAAAATCCGTGGCGTGGCCATGAGCGTGGTTTTCACCGCCAACTACCTCTTCGACCTGGTGGTGGCCCAGACCTTCCCAAGCATCGTCCATGCCCTAGGACTGTCGTTGACCTTCTGGATGTACGGCTTGATCGCCATGACCGGGCTGCTTTTCTGGCGCTTCTATTTGCCCGAGACCAGAAACCGCTCCCTTGAGGAGATTGAGGAACACTGGTCCAAGGGACTCCATCCTCGATTGATGCGGTGAGTTTTTGACGGTGTCATGAACCGGCGGGAGCGATGACGGAGGGAGGATTCCTCAGAGCTTTCATGAACCCTCGAGAGACTGAACAGTGGCTTGATCAGTAGTGCACGCGCCCCGGCTTGTACTGGGCGTCGAGGGTCCGGCAGTGGCGGCAGGCGTCCGGGGCATCGCCGCGCATGAGGCGAAGGCGCATTTCCTCGCGTTTCTCAAGAATGGCTTCCCTGTCGGCTTCCATCACGTGGCCGAAGCAGTATCCGGTAACATCCTTGATCATGCTGCAAGGCATGACTTGGCCGTCGACGTTGACGAAGAGGCTGCGCAAGAGCCACGGGCAGCCATGTCGCTCCGGCTCGAACCCCTGCCGGAGGGCTTCAAAAAAGGTGGCCTTCAGGCCTCTTGTCTTCTGGATATCCTTCAGGCGCGCATTGTTCTCCAATTGCAGGTTCACGCGCGCGACATCCGCGTCGGTAAGGACCTGAGCGGCCACCTCGCCCGGATAGTTCCGGGTATAGGACGGCATTTCGTTGAGTGGCTGCACGATGATGCCGCCGTCCATGGAGAGCCTCGCATAGGTGGCGAAGACGTCATCCACGGCCTGCATGGTGGACGCGAGTATGGTCAGGGAAAAGCCGACAAACGGCTCGGACATCTGCCCTTCACGCTTGTGTTGCACCAGGAGGGCGATGCCCTCGAGGACCTGGTCCAGGTTGCCGCCCCGTATTTGGCGGAACATCCGTTGATCGGCAGACTCGATGGAGACATGGAGGCTGCACAGGCCGGAAGCGAGCACCTCGGGCAGATTGCGCTTGAGCAGACTGCCGTTGGTGACCGTGGAGACCCTGGCCCCCAGCGCGGCGGCTTCCCTGGCCATGGAGAAGAACCGGGCATGGAGCAACGGTTCGCCCTCGCCGTAGAGCTGCACATGCCCGACCTCCGGAAAGAGGCCGAGCGTGGCGGCGAAGACCTCCTGACCCATGTCTCGCTGCCGCAGGTGTCGTCCCGGACAAAAGCCGCACGAGAAATTGCAACGGGTTGTCGGCTCGATCTGGATGAAGGAAACGGAGGGCGGCACAGTGACTCCTTCTCGGCCAGGACGCGGGGATGCGCTCTTAGGGGTTCAGGCGTCGACGCCCCCGGCATGGGGTCGACGGGAGCAACTGGCGCATTGGTCAACGCTTGGCACCCGCCCCCATGCCCTCCGCCCGCACTGTCCTTTCAGGCCCGGACGCATTGAAGGCGGGGAAAGTTGACGGGCAGGCCGATTCCATGGACGCAACTCCGGCACAGGTCGTAGGTGGCGAGCAGCGGCGGCACGAGCTGCGAATACTCGTCCCGCAGGAGGTTCCCGAGCACGTGCCGCAACCCGAAATCCTGGCAGCAGAGCACGACGTCGCCGTTGGGGAGCATGACGTTGTTGTAGACGTGCTCATCCCTGCCGCAGAAGGCTGCGGCTCCCTTGAGCGACTGAACTTCCCTTTCGACCGTGACGCCTTCAGCCGTGAGATACCCTGCCCTGTCGTGCATGCTTTGCCTTTTGACGTCCCGCGCCGGAAAGATGGGCTCGATGTCCGGATGGAGGGTGCCCATGGTTCGCAGCCGCAGATCCTGGATGGCCGCCTTTTTGATGGCCCGGAGCAGCCGCAGGTAGCCGTCGTCCACCGTGATCTTGGCATGGCCTTCGGCGTCGGCCAGGTGCAGCACGAAGCCGCCGTGGGGAAAGGCGCTAAATGGTATGTCTTGGATGCGCTCCAGGTCCTCGACCGAAAGCCCGGTCCCGGTGGTGAAGATCGAGACGGGATGGCCCCTCTTGGCGGCGCACAGGACCATTCGCGCGCAGTCCTTGTTGAGGAACGGTTCGGAGAAGCCGGAGAAGATGACGATCGTCCCTTCCGGGAGCTTGTCCAGGGCCTTTTGAAAATCATCAAGGGAGAGATTCCGGGTGGGGCTTTTATAGGCCCGGAGCAGGGTCTTCTGCGGGCAGAACCGGCAGTTAACGGTGCATCCGACATTGGTGGTGATTTCCATCATGCAGGACGGAACGCGCGCCGTGACGGATACATAGTCGAGCGTCAGGGGATGGTTCATGATGCAGGTCCTTGTGTCGGCGCGGCGCCTGGGCGGCAGGGCCGGCCGGATGGTCCGGGCCGCCCGGGCGCGGCTGGCGGTCGGAAACGGATCGCCGTCGGAAGAAACGCCGGCCGGCGTCGCGCCACGTCCATGCTCGTCAGGCCGGGTGAGTTCTTCGGGGTCTCGCCGTGGCCGTGGCGACGGGTTGCCTCAGGTGGCGGCATGGCCCGGCCGGTCGCCGCCCGGCACGACAAGGCCGGGTCGTTCTGGGGACAGGGAATGCCGGGCCAGGTGGAGCATCGCCAGGCGGGCCGCGCGAAGTTGCTCCGGATCGACCTCCAGGCCCTGGCCGCTCACATTGTTCAAGGAAGGCATCCTGCGATCCCGATACTGCCTGAGCAGCCGCAGGTTGCCGTATTCCTCTTTCTGGTGGCAGGTGCCGGGGTACTGGCAGGGAGCGTAGACGGCCTCCCGAAGCGCCGGGACGAAACCCTGGTCAAGGACCGATCCCAGCCGTTTCCTGTCGATGTCGGCGTAGCAGAAGCAGCGGTAGACATCGCCCCATTTGTCTACAAAGAGGTAGTCATGGCCGGCGGAGCACTGGCGGCCCGGCATGCCGTAGAGGCCGACGAGCAGGGCGGCCAGGAAGCGAACGTCCTTGCCGAGGGGGCCGCTGTCGGCGACGACGCCGAGGGCGGCCTCGCCCCGTGGGCCGGCATCGAGGAGCGCCTGGATGGGATCGCTGCGGAGGAAATGCCGCGCCCGCTTGCCGTCGGCCGTCAGCGGCACGGTGAATCCCGGGTAGCGTATGTCGGCCGAGGCCAGGATGCCGCGTGCGGCGCACAAGGCAAGAACCCGCCTGACACTCTCGACATTGTCATGGAAGACCAGAACATTGACAATGACGTTGACGCCCAGGTCGCGGGCGCACCGGACGTTTTCCAGAAAGTCTTCCGGGGAGACCTGGGAATGATGAAAGGTGCAAAACAGGGTGAGCTTTCCTGGATCGGCCAGCCGCGACAGGTCGGAGGCGCGTTTTTGGAGCATGGAGGCGTTCGTCTGCACCTCGACGAAGGAAACGTTTTGTTGGCGCGTGAGCCAGGCGACATCCTGCACGACGTCGTCGCTCAGGAAGGGCTCTCCATGCGCGTCGTAGCGAACGCCGACCTGGTAGGGAAGGGACGCGGCCCAGGCAATGGCCCGCTTTGCCACCTCCCGGCCGTGCGCTCCCCAGTCCGGCCGTCCCATGCCGCGGCTGGCGTCGACGCCCGTGGCCTGCGACTGTCCCGAGGCCGCCACGCAATATTCGCAGCTGTACGTGCAGCGCAACATGGAGACGGAAATCCTCAGCTTGAGGAAATCAGGCCCTCCCACCGCGAAAAGTTTTTCCATCAAGCCTTGCCTCTCGGTAACATGTCCGTTGCCGATGCCTGAAAGCAGCCAGCGAAGTACGACGCTGCAACTCCTGACGGTGGCAACCCAACAATCGTAGTGCCGTATCTTTCCTATCGCACGTGTTCAGGGACCTCGCACGAGCCGGGCGAGGCCCTTTGATGGACGGCCCGCACGAACTCCAGGAAATATTCCCTGGTCAGAAACGGCCCGGCTCCCTCGCCATGCCGCTCCACGAGTCCCCTGAAATTGTCCCAGGCCGGAATGGGCTCAGGGGATAACGGTTCGCCGAAAGCATCCAGCATGCCGACGATGGAGTGGCCGCGTCTCTCTGGCGGCATGGCCGCCAGCCGCGCCGCGACCTGCTTAAGCCAGTCCCCATGGCCCATGGTCTCCAGAGGATAGCCGGCCTCCGCGATCCACTGCATGAAGGTGTCCAGGGAGACGTCCTGGGCGGCGTTGGTCGCGTGATGGACGACGACCCCCTGCCCGTTTCCGTGGGACGAGCCAACGATCAGCCGGGCGAGGATGTCCAGGGGCACGCCGCCGAAGTGGGGGCGAAGCGCCCGGTCGACACTCGGCCGGTAGAAGGAATCCGGGGCAAGGCCGGTCGCCAGCACGGTGTAGACGAGGCGCGAGAGCAGGTCGGGCGCGTTGTACTCGCCGCCGTGGCGTCTGGGCGGCATGATGAAGTCGCACCGGAAGATGGTGACCGGTATCCCCGTCGTCCGGCTCGCCTCGAAAAGAAGGTGTTCCCCGGCCCATTTGGAGGCGATGTAACCTGCGGCGTAGTCGTCGGAGAGTTCGAGCGTTGTGGAGAGCGCCGCGCTCTCGGCGGTGTCGCCGGCCGTCAGGCGGCCGAGGCCAATGGTCGAGATGTAGTCGATGGGCTTGCGTCGCCTGGCGATGGCCAGATGGATGGCCCCTGCGACCCCGACCACGTTCGGCCCGAACAGGTGCCGATAGGCCAGGCGGTGGTTCACCAGCGCCCCGGCATGGCAGATACGATCGGTTTCCGCGGCAAGGCGGTCAAAGGTCCGGGCATCAAGGCCCAGGCGCGGCCTGGCGATGTCGCCGGCGAGGACCTCCAGGCGTCCGCTGGCCAGTTCCAGCCAGCGCCTGCGCAGGGCCTTGTCCGCGAATCGCTCCTCAAGGCGGGCACGCGCGGCCCGAGCATCGGGCGCGCGAACGATGCAGACGAGCTTTCCGCCGGTTGCGGCAAGCGCCGTCAGCCATTGGAGGCACAAAGCGCCCCCGAGGAACCCGTTGGCCCCGGTCAGGACCACGTTCCGGGCCGGGTGGTCCGCGAACGGCAGGCCGGTGGCACTGGCCACAATGGCGGGGTCGATGCATTGCTCCAGGCGCAGTGTTTCGCTGTGGAGGCTCGTGGCCGCTTCGCCGTGAACGGCCTCGAACGAGCCGGGAGCGCCGTCCCGGGCGAGAGCGTTCGCGACCAGGCCGACCCACTGCCGCAGGTTCCCGGTTGGGCTCAGGATGCTGTCTCCCCCGACATGCACGCCGAAGACGTCCTGGATATGCAGGGAAACGAGCACGGCGGCCAGGGAATCCCCGCCCAACTCGTGCCACGTCTTGGCGGCGTCCGCGTCGTCGATGTCCCGGTCGAGCACGGTCCTCAGGATCTGCGCCAAGCCACTCATGACGTCAGGCGCATTGCCGGCGCCGTCCAGCGCCGCGAGCCCGCCGGAAGGCCCCTGGCCGCGCTCCCGGTGGAGGGCCTCCAGCCTGGGGCCGTATTTGCGCCGCAGCGCGGGCGTCAGGTATTTGTTCACGGCCGACAACAAGCCGTTGTCGCAGGAGAACCGTTCCGTCTCGATGATGAAGTCCTCGGGCAGTTCGAAGCGCTTGAGCGTGCGTCGGCGCGCCGCCTCGGCGAGCTGGTCGCCGATGAGCTGTCGCAGGGCCTTTTCCGTCACCCGGCCGCCCAGCAGTTCCTTGGCGATGTCCAGATCCGGCACGACCACGGCCGCCAGGGAAAACCCCTTGCCGCCGCCTTGGACGTACATCTGGCTCACCACGGGGCATTCCGTCTCGTAGAGCTTGGCCAGCGCCCCCAAGGCCACGTATTCGCCCTGGGACAGCTTCACGACGTTGGCCTTCCGGTCGATGATGGCGATGTGGTCCGGCCCCAGCTCCTCGACAATATCGCCGGTCAGGCAGTAGCCCTCGTCGTCGAACAGCCGGGCCGTGGCCTCCGGCTGATTGTAGTATGCGACGATGCCGAACCTGGTCTTGACGCACAGCTCGCCCCGAGGGTGCGGCTTATCGGTGGTGAAGTAGCCGAGCTCCGGAACGCTGGCCAACTTGTAGTCCAGGACGATCTTCCGGTTGACCCTGCCGTTGAGGGCCAGGCCGCCGCTGCCGGTTTCCGTGGAGCTGTAGCCGTCCACCAGGTCGATGCCGAAGCAGTCGATGATGAAGCGTTTGACCTCGGCGGCCAGCGGCGCCGAGGCCACGGCCCCGAACAGCAGCCGGTCGCCCAGGAAGCCGGCCCGCATTTCGGACATGACGGCCGCCTCGACGGACGCCTGGTCGGCGTCCGGGGAGGAACGTAGCCGTCTTGCCGCCACGGCCAGATAATACTGGCGCACCATCTCCAGGACGCGGGGGACGAACACGAGCGAGACGGGCCGCGCCAGCCTGATGTCCTCGAAGACCGTGGACATGTCCGGCCGCAGCGTGAAGTGCGCCAGCCCCCCGGAGCTCAGCGTGTCGTACATTTCGTTCCGGCCCATGTTGTGGTGGAACGGCTGCATGACCACGGTGATCCTGGGAATCGTCCTGGGCTCTCCGGCCCAGGTGTTGATCAGCGCCCTGGCCGTGATGCAGGCTCCCTTCGGTTTTCCCGTGCTGCCCGAGGAGTGCATGATCATGGCCGGCCTGTCGTTTTCCCCGTCCTGCTGTGCAAGAAAGGAGAACCCGAAGTCGCCGCCATGGGCAATGAGGTCATCGAGCAGGAAGAGCCTGATGCGGCCGCCGTCCGCCTGGAGCCTGGCAGCGGCGCGGCAAAGCGCCTCGGCCTCAGCATCCACCAGGGGGTCATGGTCAAAGACGAGAACGCTTCGCACGGAAGGGAGCCCAATGGCCTGGTCGACACAGGCCGCCAGGTCCGCCACGCTGGCGGCGAGCAGCACGGGCTCGACATGGCGCAGCATGTCACGCAGTTCGGCGGCGGGCAGCGTGCCGGAAAGCGGCACGGTGACGGCCTTGGCATAGGCGCAGGCCATGTCCAGCACGGCGTAGTCGATCCCGACAAACCCCATGACGCCCACCTGCTCCCCACGGTGCACGCGGCAGTGGGGATGCGTGCGCCAGGCCATGGCCAGACAACGGATCCGGTGGTGCAGCGCCGCATAGCCGATGGTCGCGAATTCCTGCCGGTGGCGGCGAAGTCGCTTGCCCGTGGCGGCATCGGAAACCACGTCGTAGGCCCGCTCCGCCAGGGCGGGCCGGTCGGCGTAGCCGTCCAAAAATGTCGCGATGACCTTGTCATAGGAAAGTCCAGGCCGGCGCGCGGCCTCGCCCACCTCGGGCCTGGGTACCGCCGCGCGGACTTGCGGGTCCCTGTCGAGGAGGGCCGACAAGCGCACCAAGGGACTGCCCGCCTGGCCAGCCAACCGTTTGGTCTGTCCCTGTCCTGCCGCGTCAACCGCGCCGGTCATCCGATGGCTCCTTGTTTCTCGGCCATGGCCCTGGATTCGATGAAGGCCACGCTTGCCGCCAGGCCGTCTTCCTCCTCCATGGCCTGCCGCATGCGCTCGAGCCCCGCCTTGAGGTCCTGGCTGGTTGCGGCGTTTTCGATCAGGCGGACAAGGTCGGCCGGTTCGAGGCGCTTCATGTCCGCCATCAGCGCGAGGTGGTGAAACACGGCCCTGGCGGCGTTTCCCGGCTGGTCCCTGAGCCCCGGCACGATGACCATGGGCACCGTGTTGAGCACGCATTCCATGATGGAGTTGAGGCCGCCGTGGGTGACCATGACCGAGGCGCGCCCCAGGACGGAGAGCTGCGGAACCCAGGCGGTGACCAGAAGGTTGTCCGTGGAAGCGTAGCGCCGGATGGCCTCGGGATCGCTGATCTGCAGCACGAAATACCAGTCATGGCGCTGTGCCGCGGCTTGGGCCACGGCCCGGAAGAACCGGTCGGCGTATGGGTAGGTGTCCGCGGCCGTGCCAAGGGAGCAGTAGACCAGGGGCCTTCCCCCGGTGTCGAGAGCAAGGGGCGTTTCCTTCCTGTCGCGGTCGACGAAATTTCCGAAGTAGACCCGCTGGTCCTGGTGCGCGGCCGGGAACTGGAAGGCCTGGGGGCAGAGCACGATTTCCGGCAAAACCAGGTTCAAACCGATCTCATTGAGCCTATAAGATACATTTTTCACGCAGGGATATCCCGACTTCCTGGCGATGGCGAGGTAGTCGCCGACGAGGTGCTGCATTTTCGTGGGGGAGCGGAAGGTGTTTCGAAAGCGGTTTTTCAATCGCTTGGTGAAGAAGTATTTGAGGAACATCATTTTCCAGGCCAGCACCGTCTTCCACGCCGATCCCGGGAAGCGGGAGGTCGTAACCGGTGGTATGCTTGGATTTTCATAGAGAAAAAGCGAGGTGAAAAGGCTGACGGCCGGCACTCCCAGGGAAACGGCCCGCATGGCCACATAGGAGAGAAAGGGGTCGCAGAGCAGGATGTCGGGCCGGGCCGCAAGGATGCAGCGGTCCAGGGTCCCGTCGGTGATGCGTTCCAGATACCGGGCGTAGGCCGTGCCGTCGAAGGGCGTATCCGTGGAATGGAGCGGGAGAATGGTTTCGGCAAAGAGAATGGTCTCGAAACCGTGGCTCTCGATCACGGACTGGAAATCGGGAATCGTGAGATAGATGACGGTATGGCCCTTGGCCTGGAGCGCTCTGGCAAGGCGAAAGGTGCAAAGGGTGTGGCCTGTCTCGAAGTGCATGGCGAACAGGATGCGGCGTGTCTTCACGCCATCCGGTTCGCGAACCTCGATCGTCCGTAAGCCGTGCCCTTCGTCCCTGCTCGACATCGAATCCTCGTGAAACGCGTTTATCACTCTCGTTGGCTGACGCTGCGGGCGGGCCTCCATCGGAGTTGTGTCCGGCGGCCGCCGGCGCTACTTGCTCACCGGCAGCGTCAAGACCGGCAACGTGCCGGTGACTTTGCCGGATTGCAGGGCCAGCAGCGCCTGGACAAAGGCGAACGTGCGCTTGGAATCGAAGTCCGCCTGCATGATGGAAAACCAGACGCCGTGGTGCGAGACCGAGATCATGGCTCCGGGGGGCGGAGCGACGGAGTGCCGCACCCTGATGTATCGGGACTGGGTGTCGAAGTCGCTTTCGGCTCCCGCCGTGTGCACGATGCCTTGCTCGATATGCTCCCGCGGGACAGCCACCCCGGCGTCGAGGTAGACGAGCACGCCGATGAAATTGCGCAAAAGGAGCGGGAGAATGACGCCGGAGTCGGTGCGCAGGAAGGTCCTGGGGAGCCCCAGGGACTCGCTTAAAAGGACCTCGCCGTAACAGGCCCCGCCGTCAAGGCGTCGTGTCTCGATCGGCGCGCCGAGCAGTTCCCCGAGCCGTCGCGCCTCAGCCTCGTCGGCAAAGCGGAACTGCATGATCAGGCTCCAGGGCTTTGCGTCGCTGGCCTCGGCGTAGAGCAGCCCCAGGTCCCCCCTGGCCGAAATGGCCTCGATGAGCGCGATGAACTCCTGAAACTCGCGGCGCTTGGCCAGGGCGTCCGCGCTTGTCAGCTGGTAGTGGTCGGGGTTCTCGAGCCGCCCGATGCCGCGGGTGAGAACGTTTAGCAGCATGCTCATTTCCCAGCCGGCCCGGTGCAGAAACCAGAAGCGGCTGGGCGTGATGTCGGCCAGGAGCTGCTTGACGAACTGCTCCCCCATGACCGGGGAGAAGGTGATGGTGGGGTTCTCGGCCACGGATCCCCTGACCGACGGCAGGAGCGAGGCCATGGGGTATTGGACGAAACTCTCCTGCCCCTGGTTGAAACGACCATCCGCCCCCAGCGTGAGGGAGTAGTTGAAAGACGCCGAAATCGAACTGACCTGCATGAAGTAGGGCGTTTCGGAATAGCGGATGCGCACCAGGTTGAGCAGCAGTTCTTGGCTGTCGCTTTGCTGGATATTTTTGTTGTAGTCGATGCGGTTGTCCTGGATGCGCTTGGGTCCCAGGGAGCAGGAAGTCACAAGCAGGAGGCACAGGGGCAAAAGCCCCAGGGCAAGACGCCCGATCTGCCTGGCAAGGCGCGTTGTCGTTTCGAAATGATGGTCGTCGGGGGGGCTCAGGGTTGCCCCGCAAGGTGGTCCGCTGCCATTCCCGTCCATGAGGCTCCTGGTGGAGAAAAGGACGTTGTTTCGTTTCAGAAACCGACTTCGCATCTACCAGAGGACGTTAGTTCCTTATGCTTTGACAATGGGTGTCGCGTCAAGTGGCGCAGGCGACACCCGGAGGTCTTTCACATCCCTCTGGCTGAAATTTTTGTCCGGGCTGCAACCCTGATCTTCTCGTGGGCTTTACCCAAGCAACAAGCCATTCTCCTCTACAATCTGTCACTTCAATGAAACGCCAGAAAAACATTCAAGACACACGAAAGAATATTGCAATATTACAGGCATGAGCGGAAACAAATACAGTTGCTTTTCTCAAGTGTCCCTGGCAAATGCTGCCCTTCCCCAGACGCCTGCCGTTCATAACCATTGCCTTATAGAGGCGTAACGTCAGCTCGCCTTGGGGCGATTTGCCGCCCGCGACGGCACTGACGCATCGTATCTGCCCGTTCTCTGGGCTGGCGTCGCCACGGGGAGTTGGGAACGCCTTCTTGAGGCGCGCGCCGCCTGGCCGATGCGCCATGCCCTCCGGACCGCTGGACGTTTACAGGCGAGTGCGTTTACTGCCCCGTTCATGACGGAACCGCCCCCCGCCAAGCTGCCGGCCTTGACCGCCAGGCAGTGGCTCGTCTGCGCCATTGCCGCCATGGGCTTCGCCTTCGACACCTACGAACTGCTCATGCTGCCGCTGGTCGTCCGGCCGGCGCTTCTGGAGCTCGGCGGCATCCGGCCCGGGTCGCCCGAGTTCAGCCTGTGGTTCGGCCTGCTCTTCTACGTGCCGGCCGTGGCCGGGGGGCTGTTCGGCCTGCTCGGGGGGTATCTGACGGACCGGCTGGGCCGGCGGCTGGTCCTGACCTGGAGCATCTGGCTCTATGCCCTGTCCGCCTTTGCCGCCGGGTTCGCCACCAGCCTGCCCATGCTCCTGGCGTTGCGCTGCCTGACCTTTATCGGGGTCTGCGTCGAATTCGTGGCCGCCGTGGCCTGGCTGGCCGAGCTCTTCCCCAACGGCCGGCAGCGGGAAGCGGTGCTCGGCTCCACCCAGGCCTTTTCCTCCCTGGGAGGACTGCTGGTGGCCGTGGCAAGCGGCCTGGCCACGGCCTGGGCGGCGGGTCAGCCGGGGCCGCTGCTCTTTGGGCTCCACCTGCCGGCCGTGCCCCTGCCGGCCATCCGGCTCCCGTCCGGGCTGGAGATCCTTGGAACCATCGCCAACCCGCACGCCGACTGGCGCTACACCCTCATGTCCGGACTCGTTCCGGCCATCCCCCTGCTGTTGGTGCGGCCGTTTCTGCCCGAATCGCCCCCGTGGCTCGCCATGCGCCGCGCGGGCCGGCTCCGTCGGCCGCGTCTGACCGCGCTTTTCGCACCCGGGCTCCGCAAGACCACCTGGCTGACGACCCTGATGTTCACCTGCGGCTTCGGGGCCGCCTTCGGGGCCATCCACCAGATGCCGCAGATCGTGCCCGGCCTGCCGGACGTGCAGGCCGAAGTGGCCGCGGCCCAGGCGGCCAGGCTGTCCCCGGACAGGCTGGCCCGGCTTCGGGCGCAGTGGGAGGCCGAGGGCCGCACCGAAACGGCCATGCAGCAGGCGTTGGAAGCGGAGAAGCGGCGCATTGCCGGCCCCATTGAACAGGCCGTTGCGGCCCGGGCCGTCAAAGCCCAGGAAATCGGCGGGCTGTGCGGCCGGGTGGCCCTGGCCGGCCTGGCCCTGGCCATAGTCGGCCGGGGGCGCTTGCTGCGCCTGTTTCTTTTCCCGGGGCTTTTGGTCATGCCCCAGACCTTCGCCTGGGCCGGCGTGACCAGCCTGACCTTTCTGGAATACGGCATGTTTCTGGCCGGTTTTTTGACCATCGCCCAGTTCAGCTTCTGGGGAAACTACCTGCCGCGCGTCTATCCGCTGCACTTGCGCGGCACGGGCGAGAGCTTCGCGGCCAATGTCGGGGGCCGCATGATCGGGACCTGCTTCGCGGCCGTCACCCAGTGGATCGCCTGGTGGCTGCCCCTCGACCTTCCCTACGCGGCCAAGGTGGCGTGGACGGCCGGCGGCGTGGCCCTGGCCTGCTACCTGGTCGCCTTCACGGCCTCTTTCTGGCTGCCGGAACCGGAAACGGACGGGGTGTCCGCATAGACGGGCGTCAGCCCCCGGAAGGGAACCCGGCCCAGGCCGCCCCGGCTTCCCGGGCCGTTGCGGCCAGGCGGGCGAGTTCCTTTTTGTCGACCTTGCCCTGGGGCGTCAGGGGCCACTGGTCCAGGGCGTGAAAGGCGACCGGCACCGACTCCGCGTCGACCCGGGCGGCGACCCACTGGCGAAACGCTTCCCCGGCCGGCCTCTCCACCGCATCCCGGGGCCGGTAGAAGGCCACCGGCACCTGCCCTTCGCACGGGTCGGCCATGCCGACCACCATGGCCTCGGCCACGGCCGGATGGGCGGCGAGGGCCTCCGCCACCAGGGCGGAAGCCACATTGACCGCGTTTCGGACGATGGCTTCGCTGGCCCGGCCCAAAAACCAGCCGTCGCCGTCCGCGTCCACCCGCACAAGATCACACGTGTCCAGCCAGCCCGTGCCCATGGCTTGGTGCGTGGCCAGGGTGTCGTTCCAGTAGCCCACCATCATGTCCGGCGTGCGCACAAAAAGCCGCCCCGCCTCCCCGGGCCTCGCCTCCCGGCCGTCCCGGTCCACCAGCCGCATGGCCACGCCCGGCAACGGCCGGCCCAGGGAGCCGGGCTTGTCCGGCCCGGTGGGGGACTGCACGGAAACCATGCCGATCTCCGACATGCCGTACATGTTGCACAGCCGCCGGCCCGTGACCGCCTGGACCTGGCGCGGCAGTTCCGGGCCCGGATGATCGCCGGCGGAAATCCAGAACCGCAGGCGCGAATGGTCGGCCCGGGCCGCCCCGGGAGCCTGGAAGATCCTGCGGGCGTAGCTCGGCATGAGCAGGCAATAGGTCGGCCGGGTCCGGCCGTAGACCTCCCAGAACGCGTCCGGGCCAGGGCGCTCGGCCAGGGCGGTCGCTCCACCGACCCGGAGCATGGCCAGGATCTGGCCCACCAGACTGATGGGCCGGGCCGCGGGGAAGACGGTCAGGGCCGTGTCCTGGCCGGTCAGCCCCATGGTCCGCACAAAGGCGTCCGCCCGGACGGCCAGCCGGCCCTGGGTATGGGCGGTCCCTTTGGGCCGGCCGGTGGTCCCGGACGTGAAGACGAGAAGCCCGAGGGGATCGAGGGAACTGGCGGCCGGAGCGGGTGCGGGCGGTGTCGCGGCCAGGGCGTCGTAGCCGACGCTGCCCGGAGCCTGGCCCTCGGTCAGGACCAGCGCGGCCAGACGCGCGCGGGACGCGGCCGGCACACCGGCAAGCAGGGTCCCGGTGGTGACAAGGCCCCGCGCCCCGGTCGCGGCCAGAAGGGCGGCATTGAGCGGCGGCGCGGCGTCCAGGGACAGCGGCGTCACAATGCACCCTGCCGCAAAGGCGGCCAGGACCGTGGTGACCAGTGCGATGGAATTGGGCAGGAGCACGGCGATCCTGTCGCCGGGAACCAGTCCGCAACCGGCCAGTCCGGCCGCCAGCCGGGCCGCGTCCCCGGCCAGCTGCCCATAGGTGACCGACGCCTCCCCGGCCGTGACCGCGACGCGGTCCGGCTGTCGGGATGCGGTTTCCTCAAGCAGACGCCGGATGGGCACGGGGCTCTCCTTTGGGAGGAGGGAAGGAAGACGCCGGCGGCCCGGGGCGCGGGGCGAAAGACGCCTCCGGCGGCCCGGGGCGTGGGGCGAAAGACGCCTCCGGCGGGGGGGGGGGGGGGGGGCGGGCCCCCGCCC
>CAZIJE010000005.1:0-50496 GCA_964539435.1 uncultured Desulfovibrio sp. | reverse complement strand
ACGCCTCCGGCGGCCGGGGGGGATCATCCCCCCCGGACCCCCTGGGCTGTTTGAGCCAGGCTTTGTGACGCGATATCAGTCGGTGGGAAACGCCACCGGGTCCGCGCCCAAGGACTTGCGCAGCTTCTCCCGCACGGCATTGCCGTACATGGCGGTCCGGGCCACGCCCGTCTTGTCGTCGTACTTGAACTTGAAGGTTATGTCCTTGGGCAGGTTGTAGACGTATTCCGTGGCGCTCCCCTTCTTCTCCGTCTTGGCCGGAGCTCCGAACGCGGTTTCAATGTCCTTGAGGATCTCGCCCTTGGGCCGTCCCTGGACGCGGATGATCCGGGCGTAATACACGCCGTCGACAAAGGCGTAGGCAATGGCCGGACAGGCGCGCTGGTGCACCTGCAAACGACAGGGGCCGGTATAGTTGTAGTAGGAGACGCCGTCTTTTTGCTGGTACATGACGAAGCTGCCATCGTCGAGGTCGCTGAACTTCGCGCCGAAGTCCAGTTTGTTGCAGTCAAAGGCCTGGACCGGAGCGCACAGCAGCACGACGAAAAGCAGCACGGTGATTCCGAAAATTGCCCGCATGGCTTCCTCCGTCCAGACTGCCGCCTGACGCGCCGTGGCGCCGCACCGTCTCCCGCAGGAGCTTGGAGCGAAGAAGCCTCCAACGGGCGGGGGAGTCCCCCTGTCCGCCTGGACGAGCACAGGCGGGCAGGACTCGCGCGTTCCACGCGCCCAGGCGATCCCGGCAGTCTGCTTTTGTTGTCGGTTTCGCGTGTGGGAAACAGGCCTCGACCACAGGCCCCGGGGGGGCTGACAAACGACTTTCACGCATGGTCTCGCATGATTGGGGAGCCCGGGTCAACGTGCAGGCGGCGCGTTCGATGAGGGATCGCGGGGTCAGGGCGGAGCAATCGCTGGGGGCTGCATTCCGGAACATGGACAGCGTCCACCGCCTGGGCTAGTTCCGTTCCTGGCCCGGAAAGGGGACGCCACACCTCCATCGAACTATCCTGCCGAGCCGGCGTGGAGCGGCCGTGCGGCGGGGCTGCCCGCAGCGGCAATCTTCTCCGGAGTGGCAGCCATGGTGCAGCAGACGCTGGTTGTAACCGATATCGTCCTGGCCTTAGCCTTGTTCGTTTGGGGCCGCTGGCGGTTTGACATGGTGGCCATGGCCGCCTTGCTGGTCCTGGTCGTGGCCGGCATCATACCCGTCGACCATGCCTTCAACGGTTTCGCCAATCCGGCCGTTATCACCGTGGCCGCGGTGATGGCGATCAGTCGTGGCATGCGCAACGCCGGGGCGGTGGACGCATTGGCGGACGCACTATCCGGACTCGGCATGCGGGTCTGGAGGCCCGTCCTGACCGGCGTGACCTCCCTCGTCTCGGGTTTTGTCAGCGATACCGGCACAACGGGCATCATGATTCCGGTAGCGCTCAAGTTGTCCCGCCAAGGCAACCTGAGCCCGTCCAGCGTGCTCATGCCCATCGCCTTCGCCTCCCTGCTGGGTGGCTGCATCACCCTCATCGGTACGCCCTCCAACATTCTGATAGCCGGCTTCCGGGCCAAACAGACCGGGACCCCCTTTGGCATGTTCGATTTCAGCCCGGTCGGCCTCGTCCTGGCCCTGGCTTGCCTCGCTTTCACCTGGTTCATCGGCTGGCGCTTGGTGCCGGCGCGTCTGACTGCGGGTGCCAGCGGAGAACTCTTCAGGATAACCGATTACCTGACCGAGGTGTCGGTGCCGGCCGAGTCGCCCTACGCCAACAAGACCGTCGCGGAATTGGGAAGTACCCTCAAGGAGGATTTCGTCATCCTCGGGATCGTTCGTGGTGGGCGTCGCCTATCCGTGACCTCCTCCCAAATGGCCCTCCAGGGCGGCGACGTGCTTATCGTCAAGTCCGATGCCGAGACCCTGAAAAACCTGCTGGATACGACGAAATTCGAACTGGCCGCCGAGAAGGCGTTAGCTGAGCGTTTCCTCACCTCCGACGAGATCAGCTTGGTGGAAGGAGTCGTGGGGGCAGGATCGCGGCTGATCGGGCGCACTGCTGTCCAGATGAACCTGCGCCGCTACCAGGGAGTCAACCTCCTTGGCGTCTCGCGCCATGGGCAGCGTCTCGGGCCGCGACTGGCCGGAATCCGGTTGCAGTCCGGGGATGTCCTGCTCCTCCAGGGCGACAAGGACAATCTGCCTTCCGTGCTCGAACGGCTGGGCTGCTTCCCTCTGGCCAGCCGTGCGCTTCGCCTCGGCAAACCCACGCGCGTGTTCACGTCGGTGCTGGTGTTCGGCGCGGCCATCGTGCTGCCCGCTCTGGGAGTGTTGTCGGTGCCCGTGGCCTTTAGCTTGGCCGTCGTCCTCATGGCCGCGCTCGGTATCCTCGGGCCGGACGAGGTCTACGAAAGCATCGACTGGTCCGTAATCATCCTGCTTGGCGCTTTCATTCCGGTGGGCGAGGCCATGCACGGCACCGGTTTCGACCAAACCATCGCCACCGCGTTCCTGGGTTTCGCCGGGCACCAGCCCGTGGTCGTTTCCCTGGCCGCCGTACTGGGCGGCACGCTTGTTCTCGCCAACATCGTCAACCATACCGCCGCCGTGGTGATCATGGCCCCCATCGGCATCGCCGTGGCCCAAGGACTCGGAGGAACGATCGATCCCTTCCTCATGGCCGTGGCCGTTGGCGGCTCGTTGCCGATGCTCACCCCCCTGGGCCATCAGGCCAACATCCTGGTCATGGGGCCCGGAGGCTACCGCTTCGGCGACTACTGGAGGCTGGGCCTCCCGCTGAGCCTGCTTGTCATGGGGCTGGCCCCCTTCCTCATCAAGGTCTTCTGGCCCTTTTGACGCCTCGGTAGCCAGCGTTTACACCCCTCCGCGCCAGAGTCTGGGCCTTAAAGCGCGGCCCAGGGAAGGCCGTCAGCCTTCAGAAGGTCGCACGGGAGCTGTGCTGCGACACCTGCTTTTGACAGGGGACTGACCCGGGATATGCCGGGAGAAAGTGGGATATGATGGGACGTCAGGCGGCGGGACACGGGGAAATCGGAGAAGTCAAGCGGCCGTGACCCGGCCAGAAGCGGCGAAAGTTGCTTTTGAAGGCGAAAGGGCGAAATCGCGGAAAAGCGACAACTGCTTTTGACGGCTTAGCGCACGTATTCTCGGCAGCTCCAGACCACGCGGCCAATGATCCGCACCGTGTCGGCCAAGTCGCCGTTCATATCGACCTCGATAGGATCGTATTCGGGGTTTTTGCTCTTTAAGACGAGCTTCCCAGGCACGCGAATCAGGTATTTCACGAAAACTTCGTGATCAACCCCTACAGCGAATAGCGCACCAGATATAATCTGGCGCTGGCTTTCGTCTATCAATACGCTGTCTGCATCCATCAACACAGGCTCCATGCTATCGCCTGCGACATCCATTAGCACCATGTGGTTCGGATTTCCTTTGCGGTGCAAGAAATCAAGCTTGAACGCATAGTATCCGATCACCTCTCCCCCCGTCTCCAGACTCCCCGTGCCGGCCGCCAGCCTCGCCTGGACCTTTGGGATCAGCGAATATCCCATGCTGGGGGCCGCTTCCGGGGACATCCACTTCCGCTCACCCGCAGGGGGGATGCACACATTTTGCGCCTCGGCGGGCGCAATTTGTGCGTTGCCACGCTGCTTCGGGCCAGAGCCAAAGAACAACCAGTCTGACGAAATGTCAAAAGTTTCAGAGATCCTTTCAATCCATCCACTTGGAATTTTACGTCTTTTTCTGGCGGTCCCCACTGATGGCGGGGTAATGTTTAATATTCTAGCTAGTTCTGAGTCGTTTGACGCCCCGCAGGCTTCCATGACCCGCGCAAATTTTGCCTCAAAAGACCTCATAGAAACCAAATCGTTCTGTGAAGTCTTCTGTGAAGTGCTATCGTTAAGGGTCAACGTCATAACCTTGTGATATGTCAAATATTTATAAATTTTGGCAGAAATCTTCGGAAAAACTTTCTATGAAGTAAATTTCTACCTTGACCGCATAAACTTTTGCCATTAATCCTGGCCTTGCGACGGTCATACAAATGACCTCTTCCCCCGGTTTCTAGTCGAGAATCATGGGTCGGGCAATGGCTAAGGCGAAACGAAATTTAGGCGGAACTATGGTGCAGCTCACGCTGCCCCTGTCCAGCCTGCCCACGGCCAACATGGCGGCCGGCAGCCAGCGCTGCCTGGAAGCTGTCCATGAGGCCTTTCGGGAAGCCTTGATCGCCTCGGGCCTGAAGCGGGAGTACGTGGCCCAAGAGTTGTCCCGCCTGACCGGGGACCAGGTCAGCATCCATCACATCAACAGTTGGACCGCCGAGAGCAAGGCCGGGGAGCGGCACATCCCCCTGGAGTACGCCGCAGCCCTGACCGTGATCCTCGGCGACGGCCGCATTTTGGCCGCCGCCTGCCCGAAGGGATACGTGGTTCTGTCGCCGGAAGAGGCGGCCGTCTACGAGCTGGGCAAGGTAGTGGTCGAGGAGAAGCGGCGCAGACGCAAGAAGCATGAACTGTGGGAGCGGATCAATGGTGCATGAACAAAGAATTCGGATGTGGATGCTCAAGAAAAAGCTTCGGGTTCAGGACGTGGCGGACGGTGCGGGTGTGGATCAAAGCTACGTCAGCCACTTCTTGGCCGGCCGGAAGAAGAGCGCGCCAAAGGTCCGCACATGGCTCCTGGAGAAGGGATGCCCAGCAAAGTACCTGGGCAGCGAGAAAAGTCAGGGAGCTTAATCTGCGAAACCGCCTCAAGAGGCGGTCGTCGGACGGTGGCGCGTCCGGCCTGATGAGCAGCCAACCTTTTTCTTGAAACAAGCATGGCAGTGAACCGCCGCTCTGGTGAAGAGCGGGATGGATTTGTGCGGTGACGGCGATGGAAGACAGGACCACGGCAAAGAAGATCGCGACGGCGATGAGGGTCTCGGAAAAGACCGTCTATGACAGGGCGACCGAAGAGTCTTGGACTTTTGTCGAAGAGAAAGGGCGCGGTCGTGGCGGTAAACGCCGTCTTTACCTGGTCGAGACCCTGCCGAAAGTTGTGCGCGCGGCCCTGTCCGAAGCCCCGCTTGTCGCCGCTCTGCCGGCCGATCCCGACGCCAACATCCGCCGCGAGTCCCCACGGCCGCTACCGCCGGTCAAATGCGACACCATCCAAAAGTGGCAGCGCGACTGCCGCGACGCCCGCCTGGTTATCCTGGCCGAAATCAACCGCATGGCCGCCCTGGAAGGTGTCGAGCGAGCCTTGGAGCATTTCGTGGCCCTGGCGCGGTCCGGGGAACTCAACGAGGTGATGACCAAGGCCGTAGCTGCGGCCAATGCGCGCAAGGGAAGCCGCGCGGCGCTCTCCGCTTCGACGCTTCGCGGCTGGCGCAGGGCCATGGCCAGCGGCGGACCGGATGCCCTGATCCCCGGCGCGAAGCCCAAAAAGTCCATGCCGCAATGGCTGCCGGCCTTCCTCAAGCGCTACCGCGTGCCCACAAAGCCATCCGTCGCTTGGTGCTACGAAAAGATGATCGAGGACGGGGAAGGGGCCGGCCTGCCCTGCCTGCGCGACGTACAGCGCCGAATTAAGGGCCTGGGCATGATCGAGGCCAACCGGGGCCGCATGGGGCCGCGCGACCTGAAACGGCTCATGGCCTACGTCAAACGGGACTTCTCGGACCTCCTGCCTACGGACATCTACACGGGCGACGGCCACACCGCCGACCTTGAAGTTCGTCATCCCGAGCATGGCCGCCCCTTCCGGCCGGAAATCACGTCCATCCTGGACGTGGCCACGCGCAAATGCGTCGGGTGGAGCGTAGGATTGGCGGAATCGTCCTGGGGCGTGGCCGACGCCCTGCGCCGGGCCGTGGAAGACGGCGGCATCGGGGCCATCTTTTACGCCGACCGGGGCTCCGGCTTTCGGAACCACCTGCTGGACGGGCCGGCCCTGGGCATTATGGCCCGCGTCGGCATGAGCCACGAAAGCTCCATCGCCTACAATTCCCAGGCGCGGGGCATCATCGAAGCCTACCAGAAATTTTGGATACGCGAGGCCAAGGCGTTCCCGTCCTATGTCGGCAAGGACATGGACAAAGAGGCCCGGCAAGCCATGTTCAAGCGCACCAGGGCCGAGGTCAAGGAGCTGGGCTTCGCCAAGAGCCTCATGCCTTGGGATACGTTCGTCGCCTGGGTGGAAGAGCGCGTCGCCCGCTACAACAACCATCCCCACTCCTCCCTTCCCGAAATCCGCGACCCGGAAAGCGGCAAAAAACGCCGCATGACCCCCAACGAACAGTGGGCGGCCCTGGCTCCGCACGCGGAAATCATCATGGAAGAACGGCAGGTGCTGGATGACCTCTTCCGGCCGTACGTCGTTACGGAAGTCAAGCGGTGCTTGGTCAAGGTCCTGGGCAAGGAATACTACAACAAGCCCGCTCTGACCCACTACCACGGCCAGGAAGTCATGGTCGGCTACGACGTGCGCGACCCCTCCCAGGTCTGGATACGCGACCTGGATGAACGGCCCATATGCGTGGCCATGCTGGACGGAAACGCCCATCCCTATTTCCCGAAATCGGTGATCGAAGAGGCCCGGGAGAAGCGGGCCAAGGGCCGCCTCGACAGGCTGGCCCGCAAGGAAGCGGAAGTCCTGGCCGAACTTCACGGCGGCCAGCCGGCCATCGATGTCTCGCCCCTGTCCGATGCGCAGCTGCTGCGACACGAGCAGACGGTCCGAGAGTTCGAGGCCGTCAACGTCACCAGCATGGCCGCCGCCAGGGAGAAGACGGAAACGGCCAGGGACCGTTTCCGGCGGGCGCTCGACCTGGAGCGCCGAATGGCGGCCGGCGAGGGGCTGTCCCCCGAGGACGGGGCATGGCTGGCGCGGTTTCGGACGTCAACCGAGTACCGTGCTGAGGCCATGCTCTACGAGGACTTCGGCGACGCCATGTTCGGATGAGGAAAAGCCCCGCCGGTTGCCGCCGGACAGGGCTTGGAAACGAGTAACAGCAAGGGGAGGAAACGATGCAGCAAGTTGTGAAAAAAGACAAGACCATCGCGCCGTTGGTGAACGTCAGCCTATTTTCCGGGCTGGTGGAGCGCGTGGTCTCGCGCGCGGAGGAACTGCCGGGGATTGCCTGTTTCTACGGGCCGTCCGGCTACGGCAAGACCTTCAGTGCGACGTACTCGGCGAACAAATACCGGGCCTACTGCGTCCAGATCAAGAGCGTGTGGACGCGCAAAAAGCTCTGCGAGGAAATCCTCAAGGAGATCGGCATCACCCCGGAGCGGACCATCCCGGCCATGGTCGACCAGATCGCCGAGGAGCTTGTCGGCTCCAAGCGGCCGCTGATCATCGACGAAGCCGACTTCCTGGTCACGAAGTCCATGATCGAAGTGGTCAGGGACATCTACGAGAGCTGTTACGCCCCGATCATCCTCATCGGGGAAGAGAACATGCCCGGCAATCTGGCCAAGTGGGAGCGTGTCCACAACCGCATCCTGGCCATGGAAAAGGCCAAGCCGGCCAGCCTGGACGACACGAAGCACCTGGCGCGGCTGTACTGCCCGGGCGTGGAGCTGGCGGACGATCTGCTGGCGGCCGTGCATGAGGCGGCCGTCGGCTGCACGCGGCGGATCTGCGTCAGCCTGGACCGTGTCCGCGAGTTCGCGGCCTCGCGCGGCGCTTCGGCCCTGGCCCGCAAGGACTACACGGGCGAACTGTTTACCGGCCGGCCGTTGGGGCGCGGACAATGATTACCGCCGCCATCGCGCGCCCGCGAGGGCGCCAGGATATTTGGGAGGCCATCCGCCGGTTGTCGGCCCGGGACTTGCCCATAACGTCCCCGAGCCTCGCCACGATATCCCAGGCCCCCGATACCGATGTGCGCCTCTATCTGCGCTGCTTGGTCAAGGCCGGGTTTTTACAGGTCCAGCCGGGCACTCCCAACGTCTACCTCATGGTCAAGGATAACGGCCGCGAAGCTCCCCGGGTGCGCCGCGACGGGACGATCTGCCCGCCCACCCGACGAGAAAGCATGTGGCGCACCATGGGAAGGCTCAAAGCCTTCTCGGCCACCAGTCTGGCCGTGGCCGCCAGCACCGAAGAGGTGCCGGTCAGCGAGACCAAAACCCGGGAATAAGCCTGCTTGTGTTGTCCCAGGCCAAGGTCGCCAATCCATTGATGGCGTCCTGGAGTTTGTCCACATCGCCTATTGCAAGGGGAATGGCTCCCTCGGGCAGGATGTCCCCGACTTCGATCATCCCGGTGGCCCAACAGAATGCGATGGCCATGGTGTTCTCCTCGCGGCTGCTCATCAGGCCCGGGCCGCCACGCCCGGACGACCGCCCGCAGGGGGCGGTTTCGCAGGTGCTACGCGTTGTTCAACGCTCCCTTGAGTCCCTTCCCCGGCCGGAACGTCACGCCCCGGCTTTCCTTGATATCGATCTCGGCCCCGGTTCGTGGGTCGCGGCCCTTGCGCGCCTTGCGGGTGACCGGCTCCCAGGTCCCGAAGCCCGAGAGCTTCACCTCTTCGCCGCTGGCCAGGGTCTCGCCGACCGCTGTGGTCAGGGCGTCGATCACCATGCCTATGCAGAAGGATTTGCCGAGGCCATTTTTACGGGGGGCTTTGTCCAAATGGGTCTCAATCCGCTTGATCAGTTCCGCTTTGTTCATCGTTGTTTCCTTCTGGTTTAGATCTGGCCGGCTTGGATCAACCGGGCTTCGGTGACATAGTTAATCGGCAGGACACCGTCAGAGGCGGCACGGGCCAGAAGGGCCGAGAGCTTTTCAGCCTGCTTCTTCCAGTGCAGGGCACTGGACTCCGCGCTTCTGAGTACGCGCAGAGGCACGGCACGACCCTCGGGCGGGGCCGCGCACGGCTCGATCTCGAAGGAGCCGCAGCCGGCGCACACAGGCGCGCCGAGCTGCCCCTCCTCATGGCCCACCTCGGTCCCCATGTGGCCGCACCGCAGACACCGGTACCAACGCTCGCCGCTCATGCCGCTTCTCCTTTGATCTGCTGGGTCGCCAATTCGTAATAGAAGACGTCCTTTTTCACCCGCCTCGCCTCCACAGCCTCCAGGCGCTCGTCCGGCCAATCCCGCATGACGTCGCGGTTCAACTCCTCCTTGACCCTGACGGCGGCCGCGAAGGGATCGTCCTTCTCGCCGGTCATCAGCTCCTTCACGCGCTCCAGGACGCGCCCCAGAGTGGACTTGGTTTTGGCCTTGATTTCCGTGGATCGCCGCCAGCCGATGATGCCGAAGGACAATTCCCGGGACCGGGCCTTGCCGAAAAGCTCCTCTTTTCGCGTCTCGGCGAAGGTGGCCAGGGCCGCTTCGATGGCAGCCCCTTCGGCGATCTTGGCAGCCAACCGCTCCTTGGACAGCGCCTTCATCCGGTCGACGGCTGCGTTGAGCTTGCCCATCTCGGCGTCGAAGTCGCGTTTGATCTCGGCCAGCCTGGCCAGGGCCTTGTCGGCCGCGTCCAGGTCGGCAACGACGAAAGCCGGATTGGGTTTCTTCCTAGCCATGATCCTCCTCCTTGTTCGGACACTCCCGACAGGCCCTGTACAGCCGCACCCGCATCGCGTTGGTGGCCGCGAACGGCCGTTCCTGTTCCTCCCGGCAGCGTTGCCGGTCGATCTCACCGAGCACCGGGCAATCGATCTGCTCGGCCATGAGGATCTCGCGCACCCGGCGTTCCATGGCGGCCGTGTCGCCATAGGTGCCTCCGAGCACACGGGACACGGCCGCCGGAGACACGCTCAGGCGCGCGGCCACGGCCCGGCCCGACGTGGCGTCGCAGGCGACGGCCATGGCATCCACCCAGTCCGGCCGGGGGAACCCCCAAGCCAGCGCCACCTTTTCGCTGGCGCTCATGACTCGATCCCCTTCATGTCCATCCATTCAATTTTACTTGTGTTGGGATCGTAGACGGCTTTGGTGCGTAGCACCTGGGGCGGCAGGCCGCCGGTCCGTTTGGACAGCCGGTAGATCGTACGTCCCTGGGCCGGAGGTGCGGCAGCCTGGACGACGGCAAGGTATCCGGCCCGGTAGAGGTGCTTGAGGTAATCCTTGGCGTCGGTCTTTCGAGGATAGCAACGCCAAGGTTGATGCCGTGGCCGAATTCGCGAGCCGCGTACAGGCCAGCCTGTGATGAGGTCAACCATGACCGACCGTTTCTACGTCGATGCCTGTGTTGTCCAAGGCCAGGCGGGCATTTTCGACCAGGCCAGAGGGCACCGCATGATCTGCTATTTCCTGGTCGACCCCCAGGACCCGGAGGCGGCCCCGCGCATGGCCCGGGACTACTGCGCGACCCTCAATGCGACCGTGGTGAACCGCCAGGGAGGTGACCATGCATTGTAGCAATGAACGGCCGATCCTTTTCAGTGGCCCCATGGTCAGGGCGATCCTGGAGGGGCAGAAGACGCAGACGCGGCGGGTGGTGAAGTTGCCCGCTGAGTTCCAGCCGGAATCCGTGGAGCATGTCGACTTCCATTCCTTATGGGGGCCGGACGCATGGCTGTTCCGTGGGTCGGCTAAGGTGGGCGATGAGACCCTGACCGTGTCTCGCGGGGTCCAGTGCCCCTACGGCCTGCCGGGCGACCGGTTGTGGGTGCGGGAGGCGCACAGCATTCATAACGCATATGGCCAGCATCGTGGCGACGGAAAGCGCTGGGGGCCTTGGGGCGGACTCCCGAATACAGTCTCTCCAGATGCGACGAAGATAGCCTACTACCGTGAAGGATTCGACCGCTGTGCCCCGCGCTGGCGTCCCTCCATCCACATGCCCCGATGGGCCAGCCGGATCACACTGGAGATCACGGACGTCCGCGTGGAGCGGCTCCAGGACATCACCGCTGAATATGTGACCGCCGAAGGCGTTGGAACCCTCGGTGAATCCATGTGGGGTGAACGGTGGTGGGTTGGTGCGCCGCAGGCTGCGGTTAACGACGCCAAGGTTGATTTTTCCATTCTGTGGGACTCCATCAACGCCAAGCGCGGCCACTCATGGGCCTCCAACCCCTGGGTCTGGGTGGTGCAATTTCAACAGGTGGCGTCATGAAAAACGCCAAGCCCTCCACCGCCTCCCGCCGGGCCATGCTGGCCAAGATCCACATCGCCAAGAAAGACTTGGGCCTGGATGACGACACCTACCGCCTCATGCTCGGCAACCTGTTCGGCGTGGACTCCTCGGCCAAGCTCTCGCTCAAGCAGCTCGACCAGCTCCTGGATCACCTGACCAAGCGCGGTTTCGTCGCCACGAAGAAGGGCGATGCCAAGCCGTCGGACAAGGTCCGCAACAGACAGCCGATGCTCGACAAGATCGGTGCTCTGCTCACAGAGCTGGGCCAGCTCGAAGGGCGGCACGTCCCCTGGTCCTATGCCGTGGGCGTCCTGAAGCGGCAGTCCAGCGTCATGCGTCTGGAGTGGGCCACGGCCTCGCAGCTGCGGGCCGTGATCGCTGCCCTGGACAACCGGGTTGGCAAACTGACGCGCGAGGCCAGGACCTCCTCGTTTACTGGCGAGGGTCGGTAAATGTCCGCGCATCCGCCGTTTGACGCCGACGGCCTGCATTGGCCCGGCATACTGGCCGACATCGCCGACGCCGCCGGTCCCCTGGCCGCGCACCGCGTGGCCCAGGCCAAGGGGGGTGTGCCGGCCTATTTCCCACGGCCCGAGTCGCTGACGGATGATCACTGGCTGGTTGCCGCCTGCGGTTGGGAGGCGGCACGGCGCATCGCCCAGCGTTGCGGGGGATGCAAGTTCGACGTGCCCCTGGGGCCGCTGGCCGGCAACCGGGCGGCCGTGGCCAGGGCTATCCGTGAGGGCCTGGCTCAAGGATTGACCGGCCTGCGCGTCGCACGGATGGTTGGCGTGGACTGCCGCACCGTGCGACGGCATCGCAACGATCCCGGGACCGGGGACGGCGGGCACGAGGACCAGCACCGACTTTTTTAGCGTGTTTTGCGCGCATAGGAACGCAAAATGGCCGAACATCGTCAACCGATTTACCGCATCGTCATCCGGGGGCCGCAGGGCCGCCGGGTGGCTGAACTGTTTTCGGCCGCGCTGTTCCCGGGTGGTGAGGGGCTTGTGGACCGTTACCGCGTGCGCGTCGACCGGGCGTGGTATGCGCCCGAGGGGCTCAAATATGCGTTTTTGCCCCTTGCCGAGGCGCTCGCCGTGGCCGGTTGGCCGCGCGAGGATACGCCCCGGCCGGAACTGCGTCGCGGCGACCGGCGGCGGCTTCTGCTCGGCCGGGCCGACGATGGCACGGGACTGTATGAGGCCGTGGTGGCCATGACGGACCCGATCCAGGGACCGGATGGCCGGTGGCGCGTTTTTCTGGTTGGCCGGTCACTGCCGGCCCTGGTAGACGATCTGGAACGCTAAGGGGAGCCTATGAAAAAGCGGAAACCGATGAAAGCGCCGGCCTGGACGCCGCGTCCGGACGCGCCACAAAGGGTGCAAATGCCGGACATGGCGCTGGCGGCGTTGCGGCTGACGCTCATCAAGCAATGCGAAGGCGTCGCGCGCGAGATGGGGCCGATCGCGCGACATCTGGGAGTGGTCGGCGACAACCTGAGCGCATACGTCCAGTCTGTACCGGGGCTGGCCGAAGCCGAGGTGCGTGCCGGGTTGACCGAGGTGGCCAAGATCATGATCGCCCTCAAGACGCTGGGCCGGCTGGGACTGACATGGCCGCCGGTTGTTGTGCCGCCGGCCCCGGAGGTCCCCTGTACGCCTGCGCCGGGGACAGAAAGGAAGCAGTAGACGCTGGCTGTCGTGTTTTTTACTCTTCAAAAGGACAAGGAGGTCATTACAATGTTCCAAAATCGCTTAACTGCATGGCTTGGCTTGGCTGCTTTTTGTTTTACAATGACAACGTTGGCAGGTGCTGATGACGGTTTTGATTTGAGAAATGTAAAATGGGGAATGAACAAAGAAGAGGTTGTAAAATCAGAGGATAAAAAACCTGAATTTGAAAAAGAAGATTTTGTCGGGTATGACGAAACAATAGACAGAAAGCCTGTCAAGCTTGGGTATTATTTCATCGACAACAAGCTTTGCAGGGCTGTATATCTCCTAACATCTAATCATACAAATAAAAACGATTACATAACAGATTATGATGACTTTAAGAACTTATTGACAGAAAAATACGGAAAGCCAAAAGAGGATAAGACCGTCTGGAAACACAACCTCTATAAAAATGACCCTCAAAACTGGGGACTAGCCGTCACCATGGGCAGCCTTGTCAAGATTACGAAGTGGGAAACAAAAGATACAAATATAGTCGTTTTTATGGATGGAGAAAATTTTGAATGCAGGGTTGTTATACAATACGAGTCCAAGGTTCTAAATCCTTTGGATGATAAAGTTAAAAAGAACAAAGAGAAGTCAAAGCTGTAGGTCAAGCCGGTGTATCGACCTGAAGGTTTGACCTCCACCTTGTACGAACTGACCCTGCCTTGACGCCTCGCCCCCGCTAAGGCAAACGGGGCATAGCCAACCCCAAAGGCCGGGTAGGACAAATGTCCTACCCGGCCTTTTACATCCCTCCCGTTATAGACGTCGCCATGTTGCGACGTGCTGCCCCTCTTCTTGCGTGCCTGCTGCTGGCGGCGCCCTGGTTCCCCAGGGCCGCCGCCAGTGAGCGGGTGTACGCCGACAGTGTTCCCGCCGTGGTGGACCACGTCCACGACGGCGACACCGTTATCGTGACCGTGCCCGGTTGGCCGGCTGTCATCTCGCCTGTCCAGGTCCGCCTTTTTGGAATCGACACAGCCGAAATCCACGATCCGCGACCGGAAATCCGCGCCATGAGCCTGCTGGCCAGCGACTGGCTGGCGGCGCACCTGCGCCCCGGCGATGCCGTGGTGCTGCGCGCCGTGCGGCGGGACAAGTATTTCCGGCTGCTGGCCGAGATTACGGCCGCAGTGGACGGCGAAGCGCGCGACCTCGCGTCGGAAATGGTGCGGCGGGGGCTGGCGAAACCTTATTACGGCCAGGGGCCGAAACCCTGGTGATATGCGTCGCTTGAAACGCATCTATCTGGACTGTCTGGCCGTAGCAGCTTTCTGCCTTGCTTGGCAGACCCTGCGGCTCGGGGGGGTCATGGAAACGGTCGTTGCGGTGCTATTCGCCTGCGCCGGTTGGCTGTTGGTCAAACACGATGATGGTCAGGAACAGAGGCCCTGGGGAGGAGTCGGCATGCCCAGTTTCGAAAGGATCGTGATTTGCCTCGAAGACGGCCGCGAATTGTGCATCACGATCCGAGCGTTGCCGTGGTGGCGGCTGGCGATCCGCATCACGGTGTACCTGTGCGGCATCCTGGCCGTGCTGGCCGGCGGCTGGCTGCTGTCCCAGGGCTACAAGGATTCCGCCGTTTATGCCGCCGTAGCCGGCTTCGGCCTGCTGGTAATGGCCAAGGAGTAGTCATGGGCAGCGTGGAGGACGCCAAAACAGGCGCATTGTTTGACAGCTTTGTCGGCATGTTGACCGGCATCCGCGACGAACTGGAGCAGCTCCGCACGGCCGCGCCGGCTCCCGGGCCGGCCTCGTCCCCGAGCCAGGACGAGTTGGTTGTGGCCATGGCCGGCAGCTACCAGCTGCCGGTCGTGATCGTGCGGGCCATGGTGGAACACGAGTCGGTCGGGGTCTGATCGCGGACCAGGACGTGGAGTTGGATCGGATCTGTGAGATGACGCTGCCCAAGGCGGCGTAAAGTGGAGCCGGCGCTGCTTCCCCGGCGTCTATCACCACAATGTCGTGGCCTCGCAAAAGGTCCACCTGACAAGTAAGCCACTTGGCCTCCTGGTCGACCTCCTCGGCGTTACCCCTGAGGGCGGCACGGTCCTGGACCCGTTTACTGGCGGCGGCACTACCGTGCTTCCCTGCGTCGAGACCGGTCGGCGGTTCATTGGTGTGGAGTTGTCACGGGACTACTTCGAGCTGGCAGGGGAGCGGATCAGGGCGGCGGAGCTTGCCCACCTGCGGTCGTAATGGCAAAATGCCAGTAAACACGAGGGGGGCCGTCATGAGCATAGATTTGATCGCAGGCAAACTATCCCGACTAGGGCTGCTTGGGCTCGATGGAGAGGGCATTGCCCCGTCCATTTCAGGACTGTTCGTCTACTTCTCGGATGGCTCTGATGGCTTCTATACGGACGCCAAGCAGGCTTGGAGCAACCTGCGAGACCTCAAGGAATGCACGCATGAGGAGTTCTGGGCACGGGGGTGGCTGAAGGCTCCCTCCTACGATTCCCTGGCCGAGGTGTGGGACATCCTGGACACGCCCCAGATCGAAGCAGCCGAGCGCCTGCCTCGTTCGTCCGAGTTCGCCACCATCGGCCGCCTACGCCGATTCGGGGCCAAGCAGTACCTGCTCCAGACCGACAACGGCGACTACGCCGTGATCGATGAGAAGCAGGCTACCAAGTGGCGACTGACGCCTCTCGAATAAGCCACGAAAAAGCCCCCTGCCATGCGCAGGGGGCTAGCCCAAAAAATCGCCCCGACGCCCCTTCAAAACTAAATGTCGTTGTGCACAAAACTAAAGGTCGCGCTACAGGAGCAGGGGTAAAGTTCTGGACTTCCGATGTCGGAAATGCGGACTTCGTGTGGACCAAAGAAAAAAGCGGCTTACGCTTGTCGCGTAAGCCGCTGAATTTTCTGGCGTCCCCAAGGGGATTTGAACCCCTGTTAGCGGCGTGAGAGGCCGATGGCAAACCCATCCCTTTGAACTTCCTCACTTTTTCGCTATACCCCCCTTCTCCAAACAAAACTCGAAGGAGAGGCGTATGGCTACTATTTTCGAAGCATGGGAACTTTATACTAATCTTGTTCTGTCCGCCAGTCCAGCCTATTGTGTCCGAACTGAGACGGGAAGATGGAACAATCACATCCAAAAATATTTTGGTCCAGACTTCCCTATTGAGGAAATTACGAACAAAAATTTACTTTCTTTCAGAGCGGCACTTAGTAAAAAGCGCTTAAGCCCTCAAACGGTAGCGCACTGTCTCTCATTATTACGACGTGTGATGCATCGTGCTCAGCAATGGGATATTATAGACTGCAAATTACCAAATTTTGACATGCCAAAGTTCGACAATAGACGGGTACGATTTTTGACAAAAGCAGAAGCTCAAACTTTACTTGTTAAACTTTCTTTAAAATCTCATTTATGGCATGACATAAGTCTACTGTCACTGCACACTGGATTGCGTGCTGGAGAAATTTTTTCATTGCGTACGAGTCATTTTGACAAAAACAACTCAGCTTTATACGTATTCGAAACAAAATCAAACAGGAATAGGACTATTCCTCTTAATTCTGCTGCGCTAGACATATTGGAACGTAACAGTGTTAAATATACAGATTTTATTTTTAAAGAGCGTGACCGCCAAATCGCTAACATAAACCGTATATTTCCAGACACAGTTAAAAGCTGTTATCTTAACACATCGGATCATGACAGGCGTCAACGCGTAGTCTTTCATACATTAAGACATACATTCGCAAGTTGGCTTGTACAGGGAGGTACGCCTTTAATCGTCGTAAGTCAACTTTTAGGGCACAAAAGTCTTCAGATGACAATGCGCTACGCCCATCTAGCTCCCACGCAAGGTGCAGATGCGGTAAAATCTTTAGAACAATTTGCCGACTACGTCAATATTGTCAGTGGTGTCTAAAAGATACTGTTCCATCCACCTGCTGTTGCAGGTTGCTGTTGCAGGTGGATGGCATATCTATTTGATATTTTAGTAGTATTTTGCATTAATCCGTTGAATTTCGCCTTCCGCCTTTTCGCTCTTCATTTTTGGCGTCGAAAAATTTTCCACATAGCGACCACTAACTAACCACTTCGCGTAAACATCGTGCGACAAGATTTCAAATAATGACCACATGCTGTAAATGTGATGACAATATAAAGAAAAATCATTTAAGTTATCTCAAGTATTACCTGTGTTGAATGAGATTGCGAAGGCAGGACAGGTAAGGTACAAGTACCTTACGTCCTGCCCTGCGGGGCTAGCTTATTCGCCTATCGGCTCAACGCTAACAGCTAAAACCAAAATGCCGTCGAAAAAACCCGTCCTCTGGACCTACGTCACCCCGGATGAACATGCAGAGATACAGGCAAATGCCAAACGCGCCGGACTATCGTGCTCAACCTACATAAAACGCGTCTGCCTAGGGCTGCCGACGCCTAGTCTCGAAAAGCAGCAATCCCGGCTTGAACTGCTCAAGATTAACGCCGACCTCGGCCGGTTAGGCGGTCTCTTCAAGCTATGCCTGTCCGAGAAAGAAGCCCCTCTCCAGTCATTGCATCCGCAAGTACGCCACGTGCTTCGGGAGATCGAGGCAAGGCAGCGCGAAATGAAAACTCTCATTTCGAAAATCTGAGCAAACTACATCATATTTATGATTAGTCGTCGCATATCCAGGCAGGCTGAAAACGATGATTACCGGCGGCTGGCTCGGTACATCCGGGCTGCTGACCACGGAGACGAAAAATGCCTCATGAGCTGGTGCGCTGGATGTTGGGCCGGCGACGACTACGAGCTGGCCATCCGCGAAGTCGCCGACACCCAGGCGCTCAACACCAGGACGACCCGGGAGAAAACCTACCATCTCATCGTGAGTTTTCGGCCCGAGGACGAGGCCAAGCTCACACCGGAGACGCTCAAGGAAATCGAATTGGAGTTCGCCAAGGACCTGGGGTTTGAGGAGCACCAACGGCATTGCGGGGTCCATAAAAACACCAACAACCTGCACATGCATGTGGCCTACAACATGATCCACCCGGAAAAGCTGGCTCGGCATGAGCCCTTCCGTGATTACCACATCCGGGATCGCGTTTGCCGTGAGCTGGAAAGACGTTTTGGCCTAGCCATTGACAATGGCCGTTCCGTGGAAAGCACGGAGCCGAAGCTGACGCCGGTGGCGGCCACGGTTGAGGCCCAGACGGGGCAGCAGTCCTTTGACGGCTATGTTAAGGAGCGGCGAGGGCCAATCCTTGAGGCCCTTGGGCAGGCCACCGGATGGCAACAGGTCCATGCGGCTTTCGCTCGGTACGGCCTGGAGATCAGGCCGCACGGCAATGGCCTGGTCATCAAGGACCGAAATGGCAAGCACGCCATCAAGGCCAGCAGTCTGGATCGTTCTCTGTCCATGATGCACCTGGTCCGGCGGTTTGAGGCCTACGTCCAGCCTGGCCAGGTGAAAGAAAACTCCCCCGAAGACGAGCGGTTCACAGCTAAGCCGGTACACCGTGAACCCAATCGAGGTGCCCTCTATGCAGAATATCAAGCCGGGATCGTCACTCGAAAGGCGGCCCTGGAGGATCTCAACACTCGTACCCAAACAGAACTTGAATCCATCCGGATCAGGTGGGACAAAGAACGCCAAGAAATTTCCCGCGAGTTTTTTGGACGCCACCGGCTTGAGCTGCTCAAAATCGCGCGCCTTCATGAAGCGAAAAACCGGCTCCAGGTCCGAAAACGGATCAATGCCGAACGAGAGAAGGTTAGACAGGTCACGCCCTACGGGAGCTGGACAGATTTTTTGAGGTGGAAAGCTGGCCAGGGCAACGAAACGGCCCTGGCCATCCTTCGGTCAAAGAATCAACTCGCCGAACCGGAGAAAGCCCCTCCTTGGCGTGGCCAGCGGGAGGGCATCCAGGAGAAGTGGCTCAACGAGCAACTTGAGATCGCGACTTCCACCGGAGTGAGTTCGCGAGTGCGTCGAGGTCTCCTGGCCGTGGCCAAGGCCGGTGAACTTGCCGAGTTGGAGACCTCGGCCCCAGACAGAAAGCGGCTATTCTCAGGTTTCACAAGTTCGATTGATACCAAGGGCACAGTATTCCTCAGATTGGCCAGCGGCGGGACGATTCGCGACACAGGAAAGCAGATCATTTTTTCAAACGATGAGGTTTCCCGCGAGGCCGCGATGTTATTTGCTCAGGCCAAATGGGGTAAAGCCATCGGGGCTAACGCTAATATTTTGTACCCCAGGGGTAGAGCAAAAAACAACAAAAAGACATCAAAGCAGGATGTTGGTTTTGAGAGGTAGCATTCCGCCGGTTTTCAATTGCGCCAGGTCAATTTCGGGGAAAGCTAAGCTCCCCGGACATCATATCCCAGTGGGAAGACAATGTGGTGAGCAGAATACGTGTCGCTCAGCCGCCCCTCGTATTCTTCTGCAGCAAGTCGCCAGCGTCGGTGAGATGGCTGTCGGGATTAGTCGGTTTGCCGTTGACCAGCACTTCGAAGTGCAGGTTGTTGCCGGTGGTGCGGCCGGTCCGACCCAGTTGGCCGAGAGCGTGTCCCTTGCCGATCCGCTCCCCCCGTTTGACCGCAATGGTTTGCAGGTGGGCGTAGCGCGACTTGACGCCTTTGCCGTGATCAATGTCCACTACTCGGCCATAGGCTCCCTTCCAACCGGCGAACACCACGGTTCCTTCCCGGTACGACAGGACAGGCAGGCCGGCCTGACCGGCGATGTCCAGGCCCTTGTGGAAGCGTTTGGCCTTGCCCAAGGGGTCGTTTCGCGTGCCGAAGCCCGAGGAAACGCGCTTATGGTTTTTCTTGGCCTTGATGGCCTTGCCGGCCGCCGGGGACGGCCCCGGCTTGCCGGCATCGGCCGGGGCGGCCAAGCCTACGGCCAGCGCCGCCAAGCATAGGCCAACGGCGCACCGCCCCAGGGTCCTGGCCAGGCGCGAGGCTCTTCGCTCTCCTTGCCGCATCATGCCTCCTGTCGCTTCACGGTTGCAGGTTCTCCAGTTCCTTTTGTGTCTCGGCAGCCAGTTCCTTGCCCTTAGGAGCCAGGGCCAGAGCCTTTTCCAGGTGTTCCCTGGCCGCCCGAGGGTCCTTGAGTTCGTACTTGGAGACCATGCCGATGTAGTAATGGGCTTCGGCCGCGTCGGGCTTAAGCGCCAGTACCGCCTGGAAATCCCCAACCGCCTCGGGAAAACGCGCCTGCTCCAGGTTGACGATGGCCCTGTGGAACAAGGCCCCCAGATTCTTCGGGTCGATCTTGAGGGCTTCGCCGTAGAAATGCTCGGCTCGCTGCCAGTCCTTGCCGCGCATGAAGGCGTCGGCCAGTTTGAGGATGGTTTCCTCGTCGCCTGGGTTTTGCTGTAGCTTGGACATCAGTTCCGGCACGGCGGCCATGGGGCCTTTGCCCTTGGCTGTCGTGCGGGCGGTCCGTGTCCCCTGGACCATGGTCCGGTCGAGAAACGACGTCAAAAACAGGGCGAAAAGGGCAATGGCCATGATGACCAGGAGAGGCTTGCGCAGGGTGTGATCGCGTACGGTTGTCGTGGATGGGCGGGTCATGCCGCACCTCCTTTCGGGCTTACCGGCCCGGCTTTACGGCGAAAGGCCAAAAGCGGCAACGCGCAAACCATGATGCTGCCGAGCCAGATCCAGTTGACCATGGGATTGACGCTGACCTTAAGCGGCGTCAGGCGTTGACCGTCCAGATCGTGGACCGTGGCGTAGAGCTCGTCGCCAAGGCCGGGCAGGGTCGAGACCTCGGTGTGGGGATGGTCGTAGTTGCGGTAGGTCAGCCGTTGGGGTGCAAGCACGCCTACGGGCTTGCCGTCGCGGCTGACGGCGATACGGGCCTCTTCCGTGCGAGTGATCTCCTGGCCGGGCGTGTCGGTCGCGCCGAGGTCCTGGTAGGTGAAGCGGTAGCCGCCGAATTCGAAGGATTCCCCCGGAGACAGGGCCTGTTCGTGGCTGCGCTGGAACGGTCCGGACACAGCCACGCCAAGGACGATGGCGGCCAGGCCCAGATGGCTGCCGTGGCTGGCCCAGAACCGGCGGCTTCGAAACGATCCCGGAACCAGGACCAGCAGCAGGGCCACGGACAGGCCGGCAACCACGGCGGCCGAGACTCCAACCACGGCCAGGACGGGACGTATGCCCTGGAACACGCCGACGATGGTCAGGACCAGCCACAGGCCGGCCAGCCCGGCCGGCACGTCGCGGCGCTTGGGGCCGCCGGTCCAGCCGAACCAGGGAGCCAGGGCCATGACCACGGTGAGGAGCGTGAACAGCGGCAGGCAGACCGTGTTGTAAAAGCCTTGCTCGGCCCCCATGGGGCTTGGCTCCCAGAGCTGGCTGACCACCGGCCAGATGGTGCCGAGCAGGACCACCAGCCCCAGGGCCAGGAGCAGCCAGACCGACACGACCATGAGCCCCGGACGACTGCCGAGTTCCGGCAACGGAGGGTCGTCGCGGCGCGGTCGGGCGGCGACCACGAGCACGGTCAGGGCGACGGCGAACAGGACACCGGCCAGCAGCGGACCGCCCACCCCGCCGTCGCCGAAGGCGTGGAGGGATTCCACCACGCCGCTGCGCACGAGATAGGTGGCGAACAGGCACAGGATCAGCGTCAGACAGGCCAGGATGACGTTGGTGCGCGGCAGCAGGCCCAAGCGCCGCTCCAGCAGGGAGGTGTGCACCAGGGCCGTGGCGGCGAACCAGGGAATGAGCGAGGCGTTTTCCACCGGGTCCCAGGCCCAATAGCCGCCCCAGCCGAGTTCCATGTAGGACCACCAGCCGCCAAGCAGGATGCCGGCGGTCAGAAACGCCCAGGACCCGAGAATCCAGTTTCGGGCGGCCTCAAGCCAGGCCCGGCCCTCGCCGGACAGCGTGGCCGCCAGGGCCAGGCAGGCGGGGACGGCAAATCCGGCATAACCGATAAAGAGCAGGGGCGGATGGAAGATCATGCCCACGTTGCGCAGCAACGGATTGAGCCCCTTGCCGTCCGGGGGCGGCGAAGCGAGGGAGACGAAGGGATTGTTCGGGCCGGTTAAAAGCACCAGGAAAAAGGCCTGAAGCGCCAGGAAAAAGAGCCAGAACAGCACCTTGGTGGCCGGGGTCAGGCCCCTGTAGCGGTCGGTGCGGGCAAAGATCGCCCCGGCCGCGCCCATGGCCAAGCCCCAGAAGAGCAGGGAACCGCCCTGGCCGGCCCAGAAGGCGGTGATCGTATAAAAAAGCGGCAACAGGCTGTCGGTGTAGTCCGCGACGTAGGCCAGGGAAAAGTCCCGGGAGAGCAGGCCGCCCAGAAGCGCCGCCGAGGCGCAGACCATCAGGAAGACGGCCGCGTCCTGGCCGCGCTCCAGCCAGGGAAGTTTGTGCCGTTGTCCATGCCAGGCTTCCATGCAGGCCAAGGCCCCGCCGAGAAGCGAGGCAAGCATGGCCAGGAGCAGGGCCAAGTGCGCTGCCAGATACATCATTCCTCCAAGGTGACGTGGGTTGTTCTCTGCGGCGGCCGGGACGCCCGCCTGGGTCAATTCCTTGAGATCGCGGGCCATGGCCGCCAGGGCGGCCCAGGCCTGCTTTGAATCTTCCACGCCCGAGGCCGTCTCGCGACCTCGCGACAGTGGTCGTTGACGGCTGTCCCAGGCAGGGGCATCAGTCGAAATCGAAGAGTTCGCCGAGAAAGGATTTCTTCTTGTTGAAGCCATGCCCGCCATGGCTGCCCTGGTGGTGGGATGGGCGCATAGGCCGGTCGGCCTGGGGCTGGTACGGCATGTGCCCGGCGTCTTGGGCCGGACGGTGCGGCAGGCCAGAGCGTTCGATGATCTTGTCCAGTTCACCTCGGTCGAGCCAGACGCCGCGGCACTGCGGGCAGTAGTCAATCTCGATACCGCATCGTTCCGCCATGTTCAGGGGGATGGCGCATTTGGGACATTGCATGGCCGTGCTCCTCAGGGGGGACTGTTCTTCGGAAGGCGGAGCGGAGCCTTGCCGCTCCGCTCCGTATCTTGGGCCTGAATTCGCCTTAGATGGTGTGGTGCATCCCCATGCCGCCGTGCATGCCCATGCCGCCGTGCATGTCCATGCCACCGTTCATGCCGCCCATCATGCCGCAGCCCATGGTTCCGGACGGCAGGCCGAGCTTGGTCAACTGTCCCTGCAGGTCGACCTGGGCCTTGAAGAGCTTGGCGCTCAGGTCGGACACATCCTTGGTCAGCGACTGCACCTTCTTGTCATCCGGGGAGCCGCCGACGATCTGGGCTTCCAGTTCGTACTGCTTGGCGGTGAGCTGCTGGCGCAGGGTGGTCGTTGCGGCGTCGAAGTCGGCGTAGGCCTTCTGGACGGCGGCCTGTTTTTCCGGGGCCAGGCCCAGCATCATGTTGCCGCTCATCATGCCCTGTCCGCCCGGCATGCCGTGGCCCATCATCTGGGCGTTGGCCAGGCCGGCGATTCCGAAAAGGGCCATCAGGGCCAGGACCAGGGAAACGAGACGCTTGCGCGTATTCATGGGATCACTCCTTTGAATCATGGGTTGTGAAGGCTGTAGGAAGCAATCAAGTTCGTTGTGTTGTCCGAACCTGGCCTAGCGCCAGAATTCCTCCATGTAATCCCACATGGAGTTGTGCATGGTCTCCAATCCGTAGGTCGACCCTGAGCCGGTGGTTGAAGAGGAGGTGGTCGTCGGAGACGTCCAGGCCATCATTCCGTAGCCGGTGGTCGGGGAGGAAGTGGTCGTTGGAGATGTCCACGCCGTCATGTGGCCCCAGCCAGTCGAGGCGGAACCGGCGAAGGTTTGGGCCTTGGCCTCGACGCCAGCCAGGAGTGTCAGGCCGAGCACGGCGGCGGCCGCCAGGAGCGAAGTCTTTCTCATGCGAGTCATTTGTCATACCCCTTGTGCGTGAAGGTTGTCGGTCGAGCCAGGCCGCAGGCGCGGCCTGGCCCCGGTATTCCCGGTCTGTTACCAGCAGCCGCCCTGGCCGCCGTGATACTGGGCCGAGGCCTGGCCGTTCCAGTGCCCCATATGGCCTGTCTGGCCGTAGGAAGCGCCCATCATCATCCCGTGTCCGTAGCCCGGACCCATGCTGCGGCCGCCCATCGGGCCGTGGCCGCCCATCTGATTGTAGGTGGCCGGAACGATCGTCTGGGTCGTGGTCGCGGGCTGGGCATTCGCCTGGGCCCGGGCCGATCCGGCATCGGCGACGATTAGGGAACCGACGACAAGGGCGAGGCCAAGGCCGATGGTCATGCGACGGGTGATATTGGTGAACATGGCGAAACTCCTCAGTGTTTTTAGGGGCAAAGCCCGTTGGTTTACGCTTGTTCCAGGATCTTTTTCATTTCCAGGTACTCTTGCTGGTCGATCTCCCCTCTGGCCAGCCGGGCTTTGATGATGCCCAGGGAATCGTCCCTGTCAGCCCGGCGGGTCTTGTCGGCTTTCTTGGAGCCGAGCAGGAAGATCCCCATGAACGCGGCTGCCAGCAGCAGCGTCGCGCCCAGTCCCCAGATGAGATGCCAGCCTCCCCAGGAAGCGACGGCGGGGACTTCGCATTCCCACATCATGGACGACCTCCTGGTTTGGCGTGGGATTGTCCGGCGTTTTCATCGCGCCAGTTGAACCTGACTAAGGCAACAGGCGTGCCAACGTTGGCGAACGAGGTTAATATACTGAAATTCAATACTAAATTAAAAATCGCAGAAAATTGACCAAGTCAGGCGAGGGACAGCGAGTAAATACTACTCGGATTGTGCTCCGCTGGCTGTTTACTTTTTACGCGGGTGTTTTATTCTCTCCCCCCAGGGCGGCAGGTCGCCGCCACGTTCGCCCACGAGGAAGGCAGGCATGCAGACGCAATCCGGGCCGGGACATCGGTTTCTGGCCAACATTCCCCCCTGGCTCTATCTCGGTTCGGTCATCATCCTGGCCGTGGTTATGGCCGTCATGACCACGCGCAACACGCATCGGGAAAAAACGCTGACCGGGCAGACACTTTTTGAAAAAGGCACAGCGTTCATCCGGGCCTTTGAGGCCGGGGCGCGCTTGGGCCTGGGAATGCACTGGCGAGGAGAGCAATTCCAGGCGCTGCTTGAAGAAACGGCGCGCCAGCCCGGCGTCCTGCAGCTTGCGGTGACGGATGCCGATGGCCGCATTCTGGCCCACAGCGATAAGACCAGGATCGGCCAGCGCCTTATTAGTCCGGAAACCATGGCGTCCCTCGGCGTGGCGGCGCGGGAAAAATGGCGGACCACGACCCTGTCCGACGGGCGCAAGGCTTTTGAGGTCTACCGTGCCTTCGAACCCGGGCTGGGGCGCACCGTGACCGACGACTGCGACGAGGAGGCCGAAGGACATGCCTGTCCCTGGAGCGGATCGCAGACGGCCTCGGGAGCCGGACGGCAGGTTGTCTTCGCCGACTTCGATCTGGCCCCGTACGAGGCGGCCGTGGCCGAGGACACACGCAACTCCGTCGTTCTCGCGGTCATCCTGTTCCTGCTCGGCGTCGGCGGCGTGTTGATCCTCTTCTGGGCGCAAAGCTCCCGCCTCTCCAGGCGACAGCTCAACGATGCGAGGGCGTTCTCCACGGAGATCGTCAACAATCTTCCGGTGGGACTGCTCACCACGGGCAGCGACGGGCGTCTGGCCGTGGTCAATGGCGCGGCCGAGCGGATCGTCGGTCTCCAGGCGGACGCAGTCGTCGGCAAGCGACCCGACGAGGTCCTCCCGGCGGCCTTGCGTGGCTTGCAAGAGGTCATTGAGGCCGGGGAGCCGGTGGTCGAGCGCGAAACAGACTGTTCTTTTGACGGGAAAACGTGCCTGCCGCTGAGTGTGAGCGCCTCCAGGATCGTCAACGAAGACGGCGCGCATCTCGGCAACATCTATATTTTTCGCGATCTGGGCGAGGTGCGGCGGCTTCAGGCAGAGGTTCGACGTCGGGAAAAGCTGGCTGCTCTGGGAGGTCTGGCCGCCGGCGTGGCCCACGAGATCAGAAATCCCCTGTCCTCGATCAAGGGCGTGGCCAAATACTTCGAGGGCCACTTCGCCGCCGGCAGCGAAGGGCGGGAACTGGCCGGGGTCATGGCTCGGGAAGTGGACCGGGTCAACCGGGTCATCACCGAGCTTTTGGACTTCGCCCGGCCCTCGGACATTGAGGCGCGGCCCACGGACCTGGGGGATCTCATCGAACGCTCTCTGCGACTCATCGGCCCGGACGCGGCCGCCCGCAACGTACGCATCGACTATGCCCGCAATGCTGGCCTCCCCAAGGTCGCCGTCGATCCCGACCGTTTTGCCCAGGTGCTGCTCAACCTGTGCCTTAACGCCGTCCAGGCCATGGAAGGCGGCGGTCTCCTGACCGTGCGCACCGTCCACGAAGCCGCCCGAAGCCGGGTGCGCATCGACGTCGAGGATACCGGCCAGGGCATTGCCGCCGCGAGCCTCGGCAACATCTTCAACCCCTATTTTACGACCAAACCCTCGGGCACGGGCCTGGGCCTGGCCATCGTCCAGAAGATCGTCGAAGCCCACCAGGGGGAGATACGGGTCAAAAGCGCCCCCGGCCAGGGATCGGTCTTTTCCGTGTTCCTGCCGGCCCGCGTCTGAAATGGAGAAAGCCATGTCCGCCAAAGCCAAGGCCACCGTGCTGGTGGTGGATGACGACCAGAGCCACCGCACCATCCTCCTGGCCCTCGTCAACGGCTGGGGCTACGTCGCGACCGGCGTCGACGACGGGGCCAAGGCCGTGGCCCTGGCCAGGGAAAAGCCTTTTGACCTCATCCTCATGGACGTGCGCATGGCCGTCATGGGCGGCATCGAGGCGCTAAGGGCCATCAAGGCCTACAATCCGGCCATCCCTGTCCTCATCATGACCGCGTATTCCAACGTGGAGTCGGCAGTGGAAGCGATCAAGGCCGGGGCCTACGACTACCTGACCAAACCGCTCGACTTTGACGTGCTGCGCCTGACCATGGAGCGCGCCCTGGAGCACGTTTCGCTCAAGGCCGAGAACCGCGAACTCCGGGAACGCCTGGTCGCGGCCTTCGACCCGCGCAGCATCATCGGCCGCAGCCCGGCCATGCGCCGGCTCATGGATATGGTGGCCATGGTCGCGCCCTCCGAGGCCACAGTGCTCGTGACCGGGGAGTCCGGCACGGGAAAGGAACTTGTCGCCAGAGCCATCCACGCCAACAGCTCCCGCCGAAACGGCCCCCTGGTCACGGTCAATTGCGCCGCCCTAACCGAGACGCTCCTCGAATCGGAACTTTTTGGTCATGAAAAAGGGGCCTTTTCCGGGGCGGACAAGCGCCGCGAAGGCCGCTTCATGCAGGCTGACAAGGGGACCATCTTCCTCGACGAGATTGGCGAAACCTCCGCCGCCATGCAGGCTAAGCTCCTGCGGGCCATTCAGGAACGAGAAATCCAGCGAGTGGGGAGCGACCGAGTTTTGCGCGTGGACGTGCGCATCGTGGCGGCCACGAATCGCGACCTCAAGGCGGAGGTCGTTGCCGGCCGGTTTCGTGAGGATCTTTACTACCGGCTCAACGTCATGGCCATCGCCGTGCCGCCGCTTCGGGAACGCGGCGAGGATGTGCCTCTTTTGGCCGCGCATTTCCTTCGCAAGTTCGCCGACTCCAACCGGAAGGTGGCCAAAGGATTTACGCCCCTGGCCATGGACATGCTGCTGAAATATGACTGGCCTGGCAACGTGCGGGAACTGGAAAACGCCGTGGAACGGGCCGTCGTGCTCATGGCGGGCGACTTCGTCACGGAAAAGGAATTGCCCCTCGGCGTCATTGAGGCCTACGGCTCCCAGGAAGGGGCCGTAGGCCTGGTCCCGGCATCGCAGGAGTCTGCGGCCATTCAACCCCTGGAAGTGGTCGAGCGTGAAGCCATCCTGGCCGCCCTGGAGGTGACGGGCGGTAACAAGACCGAGGCGGCCAAGCAGCTTGGCATCACGAGAAAGACCCTTTTGGCAAAGCTGCAACGCTGACTGCATAAAGCGCCGTTCCCCTCCTACCGGGGGGAGCGGCTTTTGACACGACTGGGGTCACCTTTTCTCAGAGTTCGTCTCGCGCCAACTGATCTCGACGCCCTGGGCCAGCGTGGCGTCATGGCACGCGAAGCCCCGGCTTTTTTTGTCGGCCGTCCCTCCCTGTCGGCTTCACGGCTGATGGGGTTTTCCAACCGGTCCCCCCTTGACAGGGCCTGTTGGCGCAGTAATATAAACGAAAGTTTATGCGCTTATTTGAGGCAAGGGGTGCGAGCATGCTCCACGGTGAAGACTCGGTAGATCCAGCCCGGCTTGGGGATGTGGCATTTCTTGCCAGAGCCCTTTCTGACGAGAACAGGCTGCGCATCCTTCTGTATCTGAGCGAAGGGAAGAAATCCGTTTCCCAGGTGGTTGAGGCCTTGAACCTCTCCCAGCCGCTCATTTCCCATCACCTTCGGGAACTGAAACGTGCCTTGCTGGTTGCGGTCGAAAGAAAAGGTCCATTTGTCTACTACTGGGTCGATCAGCCGGAGGTCATCGAACTGTTGCGCCGTATGGCCACGTTGGCTGTTAAATTGATATCGGCGAGAAAGAGTTTTTGATCTTTGGAGGAATATTGCATGGACAAGCTTGGAGAACTTCTTGGCGGCATGGAGCCTCATGCGGCCGCCAAGGCCATAGCCAAGGCAGCCAGGGATGTCTTTCCGCTTCTGAGCGAAGAAAAGCGCCGCGAAGTCATCACTGAGATGCTTGGTGACCCTGGCGGCGACAAAGTTGTAGAGCTTGTGCATCTCTGACTGGCCGAATGCATGGACGAAGGTGTCGATCCAACAAAGATGTGTCAGAGTCTGGTGGACAAGGTGGCGCAGTCAAAACAGCTCATGGCCGTTGCCCACCCGGAAGTGCTCACGCTTTTCGAGAACTGGCTGGAGGAACTGGAAGAGGAAATCCTCCGGCTCGTGGCCGGAAGAACCATGGACCCGATGAGCCTTGCCGAAGAAACCGGCCTTTCCAGGTCGGGCGCGGCGTTCATCCTGGCCAAATTGACCCGGGAAGGCCGGCTGTAGGCCGAAAGGGGGGATCATGCGGACCAAAATGGCAACGGTTCTTGTGGCGCTTATTGTACCCTGCGTGGTTGCCGCTCTCTGGTTCACCGACAGGGCAGTCGCGCCGAAAACTCCGACCTGGGAGGATGTTGTCGCGGAAGCGGAAGCCGGGGGGTACCGCCTGCTGACGACGGATGAACTGCGTGGCCTGTACGAGGCAAGGCCGCCGGGGCTGCTCCTGGTGGACACCCGCCAGGACTGGGAGCATCGCACCGGGCACATCGCCGGCTCTGTCAATTTCCCCATGGAGCCGACCGCCTGGTCCCGGTGGAAGAGTCGGGGAGAGCTCGAAAAGCTCCTCGGTCCCGACAAGGAGCGACCGGTCGTCTTTTACTGAGCGGGCCTCACCTGAGTCCGCAGTGACTCGGCAGCCCGTGTGGCTGTTTCCCTGGGCTACAAGAACGTTTTTCGCGATCCCCGAGGTTTCCCGGACTGGCAAGCGGCCGGTCTGCCGCTTGCCAGCGTCACGCCGCAGCAAACCGGATTGCCAGAGCAGGCCCCCCCCGGTCCTCTCCATGGCTGGGCCATGCTCTGGACGCTGCTGGGCATTTTTCTGGGCGGGATGGCTCTCAACCTCACGCCGTGCGTCTATCCGCTCATCCCCATCACGGTATCCTATTTCGGCGGAAGAAGCGGAGAGGCGCGTGGGAGCCTGCTGGGACATGGCATGCTGTATCTGGTGGGTCTTGCCCTGACGAACTCCGTACTCGGCGTCGTGGCGGCCCTGACCGGGGGGATGATGGGGGCCATGCTCCAGAGTCCGGTTGTGCTCGTCGGCATCGCCTTGCTGCTGACTGTTTTCGCCACGAGTCTGTTCGGATTCTGGGAACTGCGCCTTCCCTCCGGGCTGACGCGGGCGGCTTCAAAATCGCACGCCGGGTATTTCGGAACCTTTTTCATGGGCCTCACGCTGGGTGTCGTGGCGGCCCCCTGTCTTGGACCATTTGTTCTCGGCCTTTTGACCTGGGTCGCCGGCATGGGCAGCCCCTGGCTGGGCTTTCTCATCTTTTTCACCCTCAGCCTGGGACTTGGCCTGCCGCTCTTTTTCCTGGCCCTGTTCTCAGGGAGGATAGAAAAGCTGCCCAGATCGGGCGAATGGATGCTCTGGGTGCGAAAGCTCATGGGCTGGGTGCTTGTGGGCATGGCCGCCTATTTTATCCGCCCGCTCCTGCCGGAAACCGCAGCGGTGTTCGTCCTGTCTGCCGTCGCCCTCGCGGCTGGGGTTCACCTGGGATGGATCGACAAATCCAAGGCTGGTTTCAAGGCGTTCGGGTTGCTCAAGGGAGGGGTCGGCATCGGCGCGGTGGTCCTGGCGATCGCTCTGGCCGGATCATGGCTCCTCAGAGGCCCGAGCGTCCCCTGGCGGCAGTATTCGGACGCGCTTGCCGCCCAGGCAGAAACCGACGGGCGTCCCGTCATCATTGATTTCTCGGCGACGTGGTGCACGCCCTGCCGGGAATTGGATGAAAAGACGTTTCATGATCCGGCGATCATTCGTCAGGCCGAAACGGAAATCATCATGATCAAGGTCGACCTGACCCGAAGCGGCAACCCGCTGCACGAACGACTGCTGACACAGTACGCGGTCAAGGGCGTGCCGACGGTGGTCTTCATCGACAGCCAAGGAAAGGAGCGCGACGATCTGCGGCTTGTGGATTACCTGCCCCCGGATGAATTCCTGAAACGGATGGGAAAACTCAAGATCAAATAAGAGGAGGCGGCATGCTGACAGTCAGATTTTTCCTCAACGAGCCCAACGGGAAACCGTGAAAGCATTTTCAGGAAATGATGCCCAGGTTGGGCACCCAGTATGATGTCGCAATCGAGGTGATCTCCAAACCAAAGGCGCAGTACCAGACTGACGAATATTTCGAACTGGAACTGCCGACGGCCCCGGCGGTCATGGTCGGCGAGGAGATTGTGGTGGAAGGCTTCGATATTGCGCAAGAGAAGCTGGAAGCGTGCATTTGCCGGCATCTTGGACTGCAGGAACCGGCAAAGAAGGGACTGCTCAGCCGGTTCTTCAAGAAATAACGAGAAAGAACCTATGAACAAAATCGGGATGAATCGATCCAGCCTGAAGGCTCTGGCCCTGCTGCTTTTTCTTGCCGCCGTGCTTGTGCTCGGTCGGTTCACCCCGTTGCGGGATCTCATGACGGCTGAAAAGCTCACTGGCCTGCTTGAGACCGCCGGAACATGGATGCCGATGGCGTACATGGCCGTGTACGCCATCGGCGTCTGCCTTTTCGTGCCGGGCACGCTGCTCGCTATCATCGGGGCGGCGTTGTTCGGGCCGTATTTCGGTTTTGTGTATGTTTGGTGCGGGGCCATGCTGGGCGCTTGCCTCGCCTTCCTCATAGGAAGGCATCTGGGCAGGGAGTTTGCCGCTGGCCTGATCGGCGACAGACTCAGGCGATACGACCAGGCCATTGCGCGCAACGGTTTCGCCGCCACCTTGTATCTGCGCCTGATCTATTTTCCCTTCACGCTCATGAATTTCGGCATGGGGCTGACCGGCGTGAAGTTCCGGGACTACATCCTTGGAACGGCGTTGGGAATCCTGGTCGGCACGTTCGTTTTCACTTTCGCCATTGGCACCGTCAGGGATGTCTGGGCCAGCGGACGCTTTGAAGATCTTTTCGGCGGGCGAGTTATCCTGGCGTTCGGCATGTTTGTTTTCTCACTTCTCGTCCCAGTGATGATCAAGCGTCTCAAAAGAGATGCAGCATAGACGGGTCGTACGCGGGACAACGCCATTGAACGTCCGCCGTGCAACCGGGAGGCCGGCATGATTTACATGAGAATAACCATCATTGCACTGGCCAGCATTGGCATCATTGCAGCCCTGACAAAAGCGCCGGATAAAACGTCGCGGGCGACAGACGCGCTGTGCATTCATGGCCCAACAGGAAGAGGCAAGTGAACACAGCTGCCAAGAAACCGCACAAAGCGGCGCGTATCCCGATGCTGCGTCAGGCATCGGCCAATCAGCAAAACTCCATGCCCAGCCGGTATGCCCTTGGGGTACGCGTGCTTGCCATGGCGGCGTTCGTCTACGTTGTTGCGGCCTACCTCAATGCCCGAGTGTTCCACCTCATGGCTGACGGCAACGGGCAGCCGCCGTTCTGGTTCAGCCAATGGAGCGAATACCTCGTCATCGGCGTTTTTGGCGTCTGGCGGGTCATGGCCGAACGCAACAGCTACACCCGCAAGCGGTTGGCGTTTCTGGTGGCCGCCGTGGTCGTGCTCTGGTGGGCCGTGCCCGTCACGTTGCGCCTGCCCGAACCCTACGTCGGGGCGTTGCCTGGCCAACCGATCCTGCCGCAGCTTCACACCCCGGGAACCATCACCTTCTTTGTGGTGCTGCTGCTGGTCATCCTCTTCGGGCGACGGGTGATCTGCGGTTGGAACTGCCCGTGCGTCGGAATCCGCGAGACCGTGGGGTTTGCCTTCCGGGACCGGACGCCCCGTTCCAGCAAGGCCTGGCGCTGGCGGCATCTGAAATGGCTGTTTTTCGGACTCTACGCAGGCGTCACCGCGATGATCCTTATTCCGGGTATTCCAGGCGTCTCTACGGCCTACCGGCTGTTTCTCGGCCTGGTGGCGTTGCCGTACTTCACCTCCCTCCTGCTCTCCCCCTGGATCGGGAATCGCGGGTACTGCCGTTTCCTGTGTCCCTATGGGGCAACGTTCGGCCTGCTCAACCGCATCGGCTTTTTTCAGGTGAAACTGGACCGCGCGCGCTGCATTGATTGCGGTCGGTGCGAGCAGGTCTGCGACATGGGCATTCCCGTCCATCGGCAAGGCGCGGCGGCCGGAAAGGTTACGAGCATTGAAGAATGCATGGGCTGTGGCCGCTGTGTCGTGTCATGTCCCGCCGACGCCCTGGCCTTTCATGACGTCCGTGATGTCCTGTGGCAGGGGCTGCCTCGCAATGCGAGCCGCCTTCTTGGCAAATAATCATAAACCCTCGACGTAAGGGAGTGCATGCAATGAAAATCGGCATCATCATCTATTCCAATGAGCCGGAAACTGTGTGGAATGCTTTTCGTTTCGGGGCATTTTCCATCAAGCAGGGGAACGAGGCCAAGGTTTTTCTCACCGGGAGAGGCGTCGAGGCCGAAGGGCTGGACACGGCCCAATTCAAGGTCGTGGAGATGATGCAGGCGTTCGCGGATGCCGGCGGCCAGATATTTGCCTGCGGCACCTGCCTGAAGCTGCGGGTCAAGGATGGCACGGCGCTTTGCCCGCTCTCGAACATGAAGACCATGCTGGATCTTATTGAGGAATCAGACAAGGTGCTGACCTTTTAGTCCCACGGGAGCTTGGCGCGATGGAAGAGGAAGGCGTCATCCGGTTCGCCGCGTTCGCCCTGACGGCGCTGACCCTGGCCGGCTGGGAAGGCGTTTCGCCGCGCCGCCCCCCGGAAGCGGGACGGATGTGGCGCTGGATCGGCAACCTGGGGGTGGTGGCCATCGCCACCCTGCTCGCGCGACTCGTCTTCCCGGTCATGCCGGTTGTCCTGGCGGCATCGCTGCACGGCAAGGGGTGGGGGCTTGTCCCCCATCTCGGGCTGCCGCCCGTCTTGGAGATCACCCTGGGGGCTCTGACGATGGACCTGGCCATTTATTTCCAGCACCGGGCGTTCCACGTGTGGCGGCCCTTGTGGCGACTGCACCGCATGCACCATGCCGACACCTGTTTCGATTTTACGACAGGAATCCGCTTTCACCCTTTGGAAATCATCCTGTCCATGGGGTTCAAGCTGATTTTAATCGTGCTCCTGGCTCCTCCGCCCCTGGCGGTCCTCGTTTTTGAACTTGGTTTGAACTGCATTGCCATATTCAATCATGCTAATATCCGGCTGCCCGGGATGGTCGATCACGTTTTACGATGGCTTGTGGTGACGCCGGACATGCACAGGGTGCATCATTCGACCGATAGTCTGGAAATGAATAGAAACTTCGGCTTCAATTCGCCCTGGTGGGACCGGATATTCGGGACCTACAAGCCCCAGCCTGACCTGGGGCATGTGAACATGAAGATCGGACTCAATATATTTCGTGATAAAAAGTATCGTTCCCTGTGGCGGATGCTTGCCATGCCGTTTCTTTGAGCGTGGGCGGGTGCGGCCTCTTGGGAGACGGGCAGAGCGTCGCGGCTGACTTGGCCAGGCTATCTGGGGAGAAAGGCCCGGGCAAAGGCCTTCATGGCAAGCCGATAAGCCAATCAGGCCAAAGGCGTCTCTGTGCGCGGGATTGGGAATCGACATGCCTAACAATATTATTTTATTAATAATAACCGTCTTCGGTTGCTGCCCTGGCAACCGTGCTCCCGAGGTTCGCGGGTGCGACGCCCAGTCCCTGCCCTGGCGAACTTGCCAAGGCGCTTGAATCCTCCCCTGTCTCGTAATTTCGTGCATGATCGTCCGGCTGCCATCCTGATGCGCAGGATGCAGTATCGGTGTTTGGCGCGGTGACCCGTAGGTCGATGCCTGTCCTTGCGCTATGCGCCAAATCGGCAGTTGGCGGGCTCGTTGACAGTAAATTACAAAATCTTTATCTAAATAAAAAATTTATGAATTAAATGAGGGCAACGCTGATGCAATCTCCTGTGCAAGCCTTCAAGGCATTGGCGGACGAAGGCCGTTTTCAAGTGCTTAACCTCTTGCTTTGTCGAGATCTTTGTGTCGGAGGGCTGGCTCGGGAGTTGGGAATGAGCGAACCGGCGGTATCCCAGCATCTTAAAAAATTGCGAGAATGTGGCTTTGTGACAGGGGAGAAACGCGGTTATTGGACTCACTATTTTGTCAACACCCAAAAACTACTTGATATTGCACACGAATTATCCGCTCTGGCCGCAAAGACACGGAACACGGAGGGGGCCTGCCGTCGAATCTCCGCAACCGGCGAATGTTGCCGTGCCGTACAGGGCAAAAATCCGTTGATTGGTGATTTCAGAAGCACGTCTCGTGCAAGTACTGACCATGAATAACCTACACGATATTTGTAAAAACGACACAATCGCTCATAACACAAGTCTGACGGCATTGTTTCTCAATTTTGTCAGACTCGGTTTGACTGCTTTTGGCGGTCCGGCCATGATCCCCTACCTTCGAAAAATGGCCGTTGCCCGATGCCGCTGGATCGATGAGGATGATTTTCGAGTCGGTCTTGCCCTCTGTCAGGCAATTCCAGGGGCCACGGTCATGCAGCTCGCCGGCTATGTCGGTTTTCGGGCGCGAGGCGTGGCCGGGGCGCTCAGCGCTTTTTGCGGCTTCGGGCTACCGGCTTTTGCCCTCATAACGGGCTTGTCTGCTATATACTTTCGATTCCACAATCTTCCTGCGTTGTTGGCTGCCTTTTCCGGACTCAAGGTCATTGTCCTGGCCATCCTGCTCAGTGCGTCCATCGATTTCGTCGGCAAATACATCCACCGGTTGCCCGACAAGTTCCTGGCCCTGGGAGCGGCCCTGGCTTTTCTGGGCGATATGCACCCAGTCTTGGTCATCCTCGCGGCGGCGAGCCTCGGCATCGCCGTGTTTCGCCAGGATGCCGGGCCGATCCCCGTCAAGCGTGAGGCCCGATGCGACCCGCGCCAGCGAGTCGCCACACTGGCTTTGACGGCGCTGATCCCCCTGGCGCTTCTCGTGTTATGGCTGTTCCATCGCCAACTCTACCAGTTGGCGATTCTCATGATGCGGGTCGATATCCTGGCCTTCGGCGGCGGATTTGCCGCTTTGCCCGTCATGCTGCACGAAGTGGTGGGACGCATGGGCTGGTTTACGGACCAGGTCTTTCTCGACGGCATCGCTCTGGGGCAGGTCACCCCGGGGCCCATTGTTCTCACAGCCGCTTTTGTCGGCTATGGCCTGTCCGGGGTGTGGGGCGCATTTGTCGGCGCAGTCGCCATTTTTTCGCCATCATTTTTGTTATTGCTTTGGAGCATCCCTTGTTGCGACCGACTTTTGGGCTCACGCTATTTCCGGCGTGGTCTGCGGGCAAGCCTGGCCACGCTGGCAGGACTGATGGCCGCCGTTACCGGCACCTTGTGCCTGGCCGTTCCCTGGACCGCGCCCGCCATCCTGCTCGGCGCGGCCGCTTTCGCGGGCCTGCGGTGCCATGTCGACGTGCTTTGGGTGGTCTTGGTCGGAACTGGCCTCTCCCTGTTCCTGTTTTGAGGCATTGATGTCTGGCAGCGATGCGGGCACATGTAACCTAACGTGAGCAGCAACTACACTGAACGGTCAAGTGAAGAACTCATGTCCCTGGTGCAGGCTGGCGACAGGCTGGCCTTCACCTGTCTGCTCCGTCGTCACGAGGCTTCCGTTTTCAGACTCATCTATCGATTTTTTGGGAAAGAAGACGTGGCCAATGATCTGGCCCAGGAAGTCTTTCTGCGGGTATGGCGTCATTGCGGGAAATACGTCCCGACAGCCAAATTCACCACATGGCTGTACACGGTGACCGCAAATTGTTTCCGTAGCGAAGCGCAGTCGCTGTGGCGACGTCATATCCGGCTCATCGGATCATTCTGGACTTCCGGTGACGCTGCCGCTCCGGAATTCCCCGAACCCATCGCCCCCACACCCTCGCCAGAAGACGCGCTCCTCCAGGCAGAGCAAAGCCAGCTTGTCCTGGCCGCCATCCGGTCATTGCCCAACAACCAGCGGCTGGCCCTGGTGCTTAGGCGGTATGAAGAATTGTCCTACCAGGAAATTGCGGCCATTCTGGGCTGCTCGGTCCCTGCTGTGGACGCTCTCCTGGCCAGGGCCAAGGCCAGTCTTTTGAAAAAATTGGCCACCCACCACAAATAAACCGCAGGTTTTTTCCCTTTCGCCGGTTTCACTTTTGAGGAGCGGCCAAAAGTCAGTCCCGGCCAATGGCAGCGACTCCTTTGGCATCGGGCTTGGCGCGGTCATGCCCTTTCTGTCCTTGGCGTTCAGGCTGCTGCCTGACCAACCGGTTTGAGGAATCGTACCCATGCAACGACCCGGCAAAAAGTATTGGATTGCGGCGGCCGCTCTTATGGCAGCGGCTGTTTTGGCGAAGACAACCATTTTTGCGCCTGTTCCCGTAAAGGTCACCAAGCTTGCCAGCCGGGATTTGACGGCACAAGTGTATGGCAATGGAACGGTCGAGGCCAAGATTGTCGTGGGGATTTCCAGCAAGATCACAGGGAAGATTGTCGAACTCCAGGCGGACCAGGGTGATCTGGTCAGGCAGGGAGCGTTGCTGGCCCGGTTGGAAAACGACGATTTGTCCGAGCAGGTGCGCCAGGCCGAGGCTGCAGTGCTCAAAGCCCGGGCGGCCCAGAACGTCGAGGCCGCCACCCTGCAAAAAGCTCTGGCCACTGTGGATTTGGCGAAAAAAAATGCCGACCGGTTCGAACGTCTGCTGGAAAAGGATTACGTTCCCAAAAAAGATACCGAAGAATTGCAAGTCGCTTACCATGTGGCGCAACAGGAAGTCAGCCGGGCGCATGCCGCTCTGGAATCTGCCCGGATGGACGAAAAGCTGGGTTCGGCCAGTCAGGGATTTGCCCAGGCCAAGCTGGCGGATGCCCGAATTTATGCCCCCGGCGACGGCTTGATCCTGTCCAGGGACTTGGAGCAGGGGGCCATCGTGACTCCGGGACAGACCATCTTCCAGTTCACGGACCCCAAGACGGTCTGGATCAAAGCCAATGTCGACGAGTCGCATATGGCGGGGGTACGGGTCGGAAACGCCGCCGTAATTACGCTGCGAAGCGCCCCGGGGGTGCAATTTTCCGGGCGGGTGGCCCGAATCGGCCGCCAGAGCGACCGGGTCACCGAGGAATCCGAAGTGGATGTGGCCTTTGAACCACCCATCGAACACTTCCGGTTGGGGGAGCAGGCTGACGTGTTTATCGTCACCGACGCCAAAAGCGCGGCTCCGTCGCTTCCAGCGGCGGCGCTCGCCTCCAGAGGCAAGACGCGCGGGGTCTGGGTTCTTACGGATGGTCGGCTTCGTTTCCAGGCGGTGGACACGGGCATCGAAGACCGACGCGATTTCGTGGAGGTGCGGAGCGGTCTTGAGGATGATGCGCAGGTCGTGATGGCTCCGGCGCAGGCCATGCGCGCCTTTGCGGACGGGCAGCGGGCCAAGGTGTTGCAATGAATCTGGCCGTACGCGACATCCGTTACAACAAGGGGCGTTTCATCCTGACGTCTCTGGGGCTCGGGCTGCTCATCGGCGTGGTGATGAGCATGGGCGGCATCTATCGCGGCTTGTTTGCCGACGCCATGTCCATCAGCGAGGCCACTGCGGCGGACATCTGGGTGGTACAGCAGGATACCAATGGCCCGTTCGCTGAAAATTCCCGCGTACCAGAAGACCTGAAGTACCGCATTGCCGCCGTTCCCGGCGTGGCCGAGGCCTCGCCTTTGTCCTTCCAGACCATTCAAGTTGATCGCCAGGGCAAGTTGTTCCGGTTCTTCCTGGTTGGCTACGACCTGCAAGGCCTTGGCGGTCCTCCGGCTATCCTGGCTGGCCGGGGCATCCGACAAAAACATTACGAGATGGTGGTAGCTCAAGGGATGCAGATGAAGCTGGGTGAGATCATCCATCTCGGCCTGCATGACTATACGGTGGTCGGCATAACCGGGAAAATGGTTTCTTCTGGTGGAGATCCTCTCGCTTACGTGAGCTTGGCTGATGCCCAGGATATTCAATTCAAGAAAGACAATAATGCCATTCGCAATGATCGGGCCAGAAACGCTGCGACCTTGAGCGACATCAAGACACTTTCTCCTCCTCAGGCTGCAGCTATGGCCTCGGTTATTTCCGACATCACCGGGTCAACCCACGTGGTGAACACGGTTGTGGCTCGACTTGCCCCGGGGGCGAATCTCGAAGCCGTGCAGGAACGGATCAGTCGCTGGAATCACTACCGGGCCATGTCCGAAGCCGAACAAACTCGCATCCTAACGATGGGTCTGATCGAAAAGGCGCGAATGCAGCTAGGTCTCTTTCGGATTATCCTGCTGGTGATCTCGGCGGTCATCATTTCGCTTATCATCTACACCTCGACCATCGACAAAATCCGGGTCATCGCCACACTCAAGCTCATTGGTTCTCCCAATGGGGTGATTGTGGGTATGATCCTGGAGCAGTCCCTGCTCATGGGGGTACTGGCCTACGGCATCGGCTATGCCCTGATCACCTTGACCTATGAAAAATTCCCGCGCCGCATCGTTCTGGATGCTTCTGACCTCCAAGGACTCTTCGTTCTCATCCTGGCCATCTGCACCATTTCAAGCTTGGTCGGCATCCGCAAGGCCATGCGGGTCGAACCGGCGGAAGCCCTGGGAGGCTAGTCCATGTACGCGGTCGAGATCGAAAGTCTGACGAAAATCTACGGCAAGGGCGAGACAGAGGTGACGGCTATCGCGGACGCCACGTTCCAGGTCGCGCCTGGAGAACTGGTGGCCATTCTCGGTCCGTCCGGCTCCGGGAAAACGACGCTTCTGACCGCTATTGGACTTATCAATGAACCCACCCGTGGCAGGGTGGTCATTGACGGGACAGTCGTTGCCGAGAATGGTTGGACGCCGGGCCAGGATCTCAAACGCATCCGGCGGGAGAAACTTGGCTTCATCTTTCAATCGCACAACCTAATCCCTTTTTTGACCGCCATGGAAAACGTGATGGTGGCGCTCGAAATCAATCACATCCCCCGTAAGGAAGCCAAGGAACGGGCGGCGGAGTTGCTGTCAGCACTGAATCTGGGTCATCGGCTCAACAACTACCCAACCGCCCTTTCTGGCGGTGAGTCGCAACGCGTTGCCATCGCCCGGGCGCTGGCCAACCGGCCCAAGGTTATTCTGGCTGACGAACCCACCGCTGCTTTGGATACGGAGAATGGGCACAACGTTATGGCGCTCCTCAAAAAATTGGCTGTGGAAAACCGCTCAGCCATCCTGGTTGTTACTCATGACCACCGCATGGTCGAGGGGTTCGACAGAATATTTGAAGTTCGTGATGGCCGGATCACCCATGAAGTTCATTGAGCAGCCCCGACAAACGGAGTGAACGGTATGAACAAGCCAACAGCCCCCAAAAAAGATTGCGCCTCGGTTCGCAGGAAGCTGTCAGCCTTTGCAGACGGCGAAGTATCGCTTGATTGGTTCCTGGCAATAGAAGCGCATCTCAAGGAGTGCCCGGACTGCCGTCTGGCCTTGGTGGAGTTGCGGCAACTCTGGCAGGACCTGGACGCCTCGATTTCGGTGCGACCAAGACCGGAATTCGCTCGGGAGGTCATGCGAAAAATCACGGAGCAATCCCCATCGAGCCATCGCGATTGTCGAAATGCCTTGGCGAATATGTTTCCCGCTCCTGCCGCCATAGCCGCCATGGTCCTGTTCGGGCTCATGCTGGGGGGCTGGATGGGACGGGGTCTTTGGCAAGAGGGGATTGGACCATTGGCTACAGTAGCGACGTCGCAAGAGCAGGCGATGACTCTGGACGCGCTGGATGTTTTTGCGCCAACGCCGAGAGGCTCTCTGGCCCAGGGCTATTTTGTGCTGGTAAGTGAAGCCGCACAGGGAAAACAATGAAAAACAAAATACTGATCTCTGTTTTGGCGGCTTCCCTGGCCATGAATCTGGGTGTTGCCGCCATGTTCGGCTTAAGATTTATTCAGACAAGAAGTGTGACTCCTCCAAAAGGATGTCCCCTTGTTTCGAACGATGATCGTTTGTATTCATTACTTGGACTCTCTTCAGACCAGCTAGCATCCATAGCGCCACTAGCACAAAAGTTTCATGAAAAGATTGACGCGCTATCAAATGAAATCCACGGAAAGCGTGACATCATGATGTCTCTGATGGAACAGGATGACGTGGATATGGCCCAAGCCAATCAAGTCCGGCAAGGTATTTTGAAACTTCAATCCACGATGCAGCAAATGGTTTTCGACCATATTTTGCAAATGAAACAAATACTGAACCAGGATCAAAAGAAGCAATTCTTCCAGGTGATGCGCCGAAGTTTCATCCAGCAAAATCTTCCCTGTAGCCAATAAACTGCCTGGGGGACATAAACCATGCGATTTTCCTATGTTTGGCGGGAGATTTACCTGCGAAGGAGACGACATCTCACCGCTATTTTCGGGCTGAGCGTGGGAGTGGCGCTTCTTGTCGGTCTCCAGGTCCTGGCCGGGGCCTACAAAGAAGCGGCGCGGATGCCGCTCAAAGAAATCGGAGCCGACATCAGCATCCAACGCTCCGGCGATGTCCCCCAGGAACTACAAGGGGCGGTATTTCCCTGCTCGGCCGTGACCATCCGTCACCAGGAAGTGGAGCAAATCAGCCAGATGCCCGGAGTCCGCGCGGTTGGGCAGGCGCTCTTGATGTGGGTCTTTGACAAGGATCAGTTCGCCATGGTGATGGGGCTTGATCCGGCAAATCCCTTGGGACCTGGAAAGCTTCGAAATTTTGTCACGGAAGGTCGGTTCCTTGAAGGGGATGCTCCTCAGGCTCTGGTTGACGCCACCTACGCCCGGGACCGGCAACTCGACGTGGGCGGCGTAGTGACGATCCTGGACAAACCGTATCCTATTGTCGGCCTTGTCGATGCGTCACGCGCCTCCAAGATTGCCGTGGCCAATGTCTACCTGCCGCTGGCGCAAGCGCAAATGGTGGCAAAGGCTTCGCCCCAGGTCCAGGGGGTTTCTCCGTTTGACGCCGAGGATGTGAACCTGGTTTTCGTCACTGCAGATCAGGGCGCGATTCCCGATCTGGCCGCCGCGCTCAAAAAACTCCTGGGAGACAAGACCGCAGTCGCTACTCCGGAGTCTTTCTTGCGACAGCTTGGCAATCTCTTCGCCCTCTCCGACAAGTTTGCTGCGGCGACCTCGCTGATCGTGATGGTCGTGGCCTTCCTGATGGTTTTCAAAACGATTGCCGGTGGCATTCAGGAGCGAGCCCGGGAGATCGGCGTGCTCAAATGCCTGGGCTGGACTAACGGGGACATCATCGGACAGCTTTTGGCGGAATCGTTGACACAATGCTTCCTGGCCGGTCTCCTTGGCCTTGGTATCGCCTGGATTGTGTGCTTCGTCTTGGGATTCCAGCAGGTCAATATCCCTATCCCCTGGGAGATGAGCCCCACGCCGCATTTTCTTCCTGGAGGCGGGGAACCAGTGTTTAAAACGGTGGAGTTACCTGCCAACCTCTCCTGGTCCATTGCCGTTTTCGCTCTGGTCCTTTCCCTCCTGGTCGGTACCCTCACCAGCATTCTGTGCATTGGGCGCATAACCCGGATCAAACCTTCAGAGGTTCTTCGCCATGAATGATCACATCCTGTCCGCCACGGATATCAAGAAGACCTTCGGAACTGTCGAGGTGGTAAAAGGCGTGTCCCTTGTCTTGAAAGCTGGGGAGTTCGTGAGTCTGGTCGGAAAATCAGGCAGCGGGAAGACAACGCTCCTGTCCCTGCTCTCTGGGTTGGACCGCCCTACCTCGGGGCAGGTCACCCTTTGCGGCAAGGATATCGTCACCGCCTCAGAAAACGAATTGGCTCTTTTCCGACGGGCCAATATTGGGTTCATCTTCCAATCGTTCCAGCTGATTCCGACGCTTTCTGCCTGGGAAAACGTGGCCGTCCCCCTTTTCCCTGTCAAGATGGCAGAAGTGGAGCGCCGGGAGCGGGCAATATCCCTCCTGCAGCAAATGCAGCTAGAGCATCGCCAGGACCATCTGCCCGGGGCTTTGTCAGGAGGCGAGAAGCAGCGGGTGGCCATAGCCCGCTCCCTTGTCAACAATCCCAAGATCATTTTCGCCGACGAACCGACCGGCAACCTGGATTCACAAACGGGTGAAGCCATTATGCAGATACTGGAAACGCTCCATAAGGAACACGGGATGACCATCCTGATGGTCACCCATGATCTGGAATTATCCCAAACAGCCGACCGCGTGCTTCGCATGCAGGATGGGGAAATGATGTCATGAACAAAGTCGTTATTATTCTGGCCATGTCGCTGTCTTTGCTGTTGCCTGGGCTGGCCAAGGCCTCTGGGCCGGTGGTGATCGATGTCCTTTTCATGGATCATGGTCCCCTGCGACCGACACTCAACAATATGAAAGACCTCTTTGCCAATTATGGCGACAAGCTCACTGTCCGCTGGCATGATTTTGAGAGTCGAGAAGGAGAGGATTTCATGGCCAAAATGGGAGTCACGCGCCATGTCCCCCTTGTTATTTGGATCAACGGAAAGGAGACCATGGAAATTGACGGCGCATCATGCACCTTTTCCGGTTTCCCCAGTGGAGCGGGGCCAGCCATGTTTCAGGGGAAGTGGACGCTTGAGTTCTTGGGCAAGGCGCTTGATGTGGTCACAAAGTCGAATTGAAGCAGGACCATCGGCATGCGCTATTCCTACATTATTCATGAATTGCGACACAGGTCGCACCGAACGCTTATCAACATCCTGGGCATTGCCGTCGGGGTCGGACTGTTCGTGTCCATCAACGCGGTTTCTGCCGGTTACCAGAAAGCGGTAAGCCTCCCCTTTGAAAATCTGGGTGCTGATCTAGTCGTGCAGCGCGCTGAAAAGAATCGGCAGCTCGGTCAAGGGAGCCTGTCCATGCGGGGCATCAAGCTGCCGTTTTCCAATCAGGTCATCTCCACTGAGGAGTTTGACGCTTTGAGCCGCGTGAATGGTGTTGCCGCCGCTTCCGGCTCCCTTCTGCTCTGGGAGTTTGTCTCGGGAGGATTCCGAACGATCATGGGGTTGGATGCTGCCCAGCCCGATCTTGGGCCTGTGCACCTGACGCAGTGGATAAGCCAAGGCCATGCACCGCAGCAGGCAGGCGAGGCGCTGGTGGAAAAACACTTCGCCAAGTTTCGCGGCATCCACCTGGGTGAGTCCCTGGATATCGGGGGCAAGCCTTTCGCCGTCGTCGGCATGCTGGAGATACGTGAAGGCGCGCAGGTTGCTGCGGCCAATATCTACCTGCGGCTTGCCGATGCCCAGTCGCTCCTTCCCGAGGCGCAAACCCCTATCAACGTGGTTTACTTGCGGCTGCGTGATCCCGCCATGCAAGGGGCCGTACAACAGAAAGTCCTGGCTGCGTTTCCAGGCTTGTCGGCCAGCAGTTCCGACAGTTTTCTGGAACTGATGGGGGGCGTTTCAGTGATCACCGGCAAGTTCTCCATCGTGGCTTCTTTGGTCGCCTTGGCGGGCGCGATTCTGCTCATCCTCAAATCCATGCTGGCCAGTCTTGGGGAGCGTCTTCCTGAAATCGGGGTGCTCAAGGCGGTCGGGTGGACAGGGAAGGATGTTCAGGGGCAGCTTCTGGGGGAAACCATGGTCCAATGCCTGCTCGGAGGGCTGATCGGCATAGGGCTCGGGTATCTCGGAGCCTATTGCATCGGGACACTTTCTATTCCGATGAATACGGCCTGGGAACTCAACCCGGTCCCTGCGTCGGCGAAGATCGCCGAGTTGGCCAACCAGGCAATCCAGCTGCCGATTCAGCTTTCGTGGACACTGGTGATGACAGCCCTGGCCTGCTCGATTGTCACAGGCCTCATTGCAACCTTTCTGCTGGGGAAAGTCGCCACGAGAATGCGACCCGCTGATATTTTGAGTAAATTATAGCTTGCTGTTGCTCTCAATAAAGAAAATCACCGAATCGAACAGCATTCCTTTTGATTTGAAGGAAGTTGCTCGAAAGGGGATACGATGGCTAACAAACTGATTTTAAACAATAAGACGGGGCAACACTTTCGCATTGCCCCGCCCAGGTGTGAAAGCAGCGCCCTAGCTGAATCACGCTTTTCATATAGATCGTGACTCTGGTTTTGTCAACTTCATCCAAGAGGTTGTTTTAAATAGAATTTGCATAACAAAACGAAGCATTACCGCACAACGAGAACAGAACATTTAGCATGAGAAACAATTTTTAGGGCAATGCTCCCGAGGAGGAATTTCTCCAAACCTTGTTTTGCTCTGCTACCAACGACCATTAAATCAATCAAATTATTCTCGGCAAACTCTAAAATAGAATCCGCAGGCGACTGATTTTCAAGCAACATATATTTTGTTGCAATATCCTGGTTGGCGCAATACGATTTTGCCCGTTCAAGAATAGTTGAAGCGTTGTCTCGTAGTTTTTTATGCACCACATCGTACTCAAATATGTCCCCAAGGTCCATGATCATCTCTGCAACCGTTAATACGGTCAAAGATCCGCCTTCAGTTTTGACGATATGAACGGCTTGTTCTAGAGCCTTGAATGAATTTGGTGAAGATTCAATCGCGACGAGCACTTCCATGGTGTTCTCCATGAAAAATTGCAGGTTTCATCTGAAGTTTACCATAGCCGAGACACCGCAGTGCGTTTCAAATCCTGTTAAATTCGTATCCATTCGCGACGTAGGGCAGTGTCAAGAGCGACACCTACCAAGAACGCTACCCCCATATGCCACATGGCAAATCCTGCAACCGTCAGCATGACGTAGACATCTGATTTTTTGGTTCCGATGTCACGTATTGAAAGCGCCAACTCTGTTCCTGCAAAGAAGAGAATCACGCCAAGTATGGACGTTGGGAAAACTTTAAAGATGAGAGCAATGGAATCACTCAAAAATATGGCCATAAAAATCACGATGCAACCCAGAATGACAAGCGAACCACCGGTCTTCGCCCCAAATCGAACGTGACCGGCCATGCCGCCTGCCCCGTGGCACATGGGTACGCCTCCAAAGAGCGGCGAGATCAGATTCATGATGCCTGTTGAGATGCTGATCTTTTTCTCGGTCACTGGCCTGTCTGGGAAAAGTTCATTGTTCTCCGCGACGATTGCGACGATGCCATTCCCGAGGGTCAACGGTATCTGAGGCAAGGTAAAGAGCATCGTCCCTGTCAGGACATCATCCCAGGACATATGCTGCAGGCTGAATTCTGGAAAGCGGATATTGAAATGGATGTTGGCGATTTCAGAAACAAGTTCCGGATTCATGATGAACGCCGCAACAATTCCTATCATAAGTAGGGCAAACATGGCAGGGATTTTGGGATTATTTAAAAGAGCAAAAGTGACAACAAGTGCAATGCCGGCGAGAAGGGGCGTGCTTACCATTCGGTGGACGCCTTCGACGATGAAGGCCATGCCGAGGCCAAGCATGATGCCCCGAACAACAGGTTTCGTTGCCAACTTGGCGATGACATTGATTGTTCCTGTCAGCCCGATGAGCATCCAAAATACACCTGTGGTCAAGCCTGATGCGTAGAGCGCCGTTGGCGAAATGCCGCCGGCGATGGCCGCTGCACCGATTGCTTTCATCGGCTGAATTGGTATTGGCGTTTTGTAATATATTCCAGAAACAATCTTCGAAATGCCAAACATGAATAGTAGACCTAGGGGGTCGACGCCGACAATTGTAATGTACGCAACGATGAATGGGATTAATGTGCCAATGTCGCCAAAGGCCCCGGCCCACTCCATGTGGCCATATACATTTTTAGTCTTTATCTCATTTGGTGAAGACAATGTCGAACTAGATGCTTCAGCCATATGCCACTCCTTGATTGGTTATAGCATTCATGCTTTAATCCTGCTTAATGCACGCATATATCATGTTCTGAATTTCACTCTCAGCTTTTATATCACAAGAGCAAATCTTTTCTCCATTGAGATCTGCAGATTTTTCTAAACAGTCTGCACACCTTGATGTAGAACGCAACAAATTGAATCCCGTTTCTTTGTCTCCTTTGGCAATGTATTCAAGTGCTAATGCGACATTTTTTGAGTTACACATATTTGCCCCCATGGATGCGTGTGGGCGACTCAAAGGCAACACCATGAAATTATTTAATTATCATTTCTTGGTCGCCAAATTTACTTACACGAAAAATTTAAAACGCGTGTGAGTATTTGTCTGTGCCGAGATGTTGCTCGATGTCAAGAACTATTTGGGAATTCATCCCGACTAGCCGCGCAGACAAACCAAGACATGAAAACACAACATACTAACATTATTGAATAATTGTATAATTCAAAATGTTAAGGGGAAAGTCAGGGGGAACTAACAAGTGTGAACTGCTGGTACGCCGGCAATGTTTCAAAATGGCTTGACGGTGTTTTGATGCAGACCTAAAGTTTTGATACGTTTTTGACGCGACAGGAGACCGTTTAGATCGACTGTCTCGCCATTGTCTCAAAAACGGCCGTTTTTGAGGCAGAAAGATGTAGAGGCAAGCAATGAATGAGAGCATCTCACCTGATGAATTCTATAAATGCGAGTGTGGTTGGATAGGTCCTGATATCCATATGTTAAATAAATTTGGGTATGATGATTTGTACTGTCCGAAATGTGGCGTTTCAAATTATAGCGACCGCATGAAGCAGCTCGACGACAATGAAATAAAATTTGAATTTGTCAGATTATTGACATTGTCAGGATTATCAATTCCACCGCCTGCTCTAAAGCGGTGACACGCGAGGTGGTACAATGAATAGATATATACGTTCTGCAACAAGAACCATTAACACATCTCTCCCTGTTGAAATATCCGACATTCAATTTGAAAGAATATTGAAGTCTGGAGAAACCGACAATCAATGGATTCGCCATGTGAAGATTTTTCTTCAAGAAGCTCCCATTGAGCTTATCCATAATCTAGTCATCTCTGGCGCGACAAATTTCCAAACGCTTGAAAAACTTTATCTACACCATGCGAATTCTTCAAAAACAAGGAGCTGGGTCCATGAAATGGCAAAATAGCGCCGCAACTTCGTGGAAAGACTTATTGTCTTCTGCGCTCCCAGCTTTAAACCAATTACCCAAAGAGTTAGAATGGAGTTTGGGCGGTGGGACAGCTTTGATGCTGTCAATTAATCATAGGCTAAGTAAAGATGTCGACATCTTCTTTGAAAATGCAAGAGCTCTTAAACTTTTAGCTCCAAGTATAAATGAATACACTAGAAGAATTTGCGATGAATGGCAACAGCCAGGACACTACATCAAACTAATCAAATACGATAAAGGAGAAATTGATTTTTTAGTAAGCAGAACATTTGAAGATAAACCAAATAAGCCATTCGTATTTTCTCATAATGGAATTGAACAAACTATAAAAATCGAAACGCCAAAAGAAATCTTGTCTAAAAAGATTTTTCACCGTGCTTCTCAATTTACTATACGCGATATTTTTGACACCGCTTCAGTCATAGAAAGGGACTATTCAACCTTAAAATGTATAAGCCCTGACGTGATAGAAAAATTGCCACTGGCGATTGATAGGATCAAGGTGCTACGTGAAGAGTATGTGAAAGAAATAAAGGAATATATTATGCCGATTAACGTGTCTGAACGTGTGCTAAGGAAAGGCCCTGATATTGCAATTGAAGCACTATCACGAGAGCTTGAACGGGCAAACAAAAAAGATAATAAACAAGACAATGGCCTGGGATTTTAGCAGGAAACTGGGATGCTACTCGGATATGCCAGGGTTAGTACAGAGAAACAAGACCTCAGTTCTCAAGTATCCCGCTTACAGCAAGCCGGAGTTGAGCGCATCTATCAGGATGTCATGAGCGGCAAGCGTTTCGACCGCCCGGGCCTGGCCGAAATGATGGCTTTTGCGCGTGAGGGGGACACCCTCTGTGTGGTACGCCTGGATCGCTTGGGCCGCTCCATGCGGGAACTTCTGGAGATCATGGACCACCTCAAGGCTCACAAGGTGGATTTCAAATCCCTGGAGGAGCAGCTCGACACCACTTCGGCAGCAGGCTCCTTGGTCTTCCACGTCTTTGCCGCATTGACCGACTTTGAACGCCGCCTTATAGCCGAACGTACCCGAGACGGCTTGGCTGTGGCCATGGCCAAGGGCAACATGCCTGGTAGGCCCAAGATTGACGACGCCAAGGTTAAGCATGCTCAGCACCTACTAGGCGAAGGATATTCCAAAGCCGCAGCGGCCCGGGCCGCAGGCATCAGCCGGGCCACCTTCCTCCGTCGTCTCAAACAGACCTAAATCCTCGCGCGTCGGACTGGCTGGGGCGGTGGCGAACCCACTGCCTTCAGCGTAAATCAGCTAGACAGTATTTGTATCGTACGATACAAATTTTTAGTACGATACAAGCACGAGGTGTGGGTATGAAACCGCAGAAGCCTGAGCTGACAAGTCGTGAATACACCGGAGTCGAGCAGGCCTTCGCCTTCTTCAACGAGAGGCTGTTCGCCGGAACGTTGCCTGACCTATTGATCACCTACCAGCGCAAGTCTGGTACATGCGGTTACTACTCCCCTGGTCGATTTGAGTACCGTCGTGGCCACGGGCGCGTTCCGGAATTGGCCTTGAATCCTGCGGTCTTCCGTGAACAGTCGGATATGGAAATTTTACAGACCCTTGGACATGAGATGACCCATCACTGGCAATGGACCCAGGGAAAGCCATCCCGCACCGGATACCACAACCAGGAGTGGGCCGAAAAAATGGAAGCTATCGGCCTCATGCCCTCCCATACTGGCCAGCCAGGCGGGCGCAAAGTGGGACAGAAGATGGCTGATTATGTGATACCTGGAGGACTTTTCGAGAAGGTTTCCCTGGAACTCCTTGCGACTGGCTTCCAATTCCATTTTCAAAGCGTTGAAGGGATCACTGTCCCGCCGGCACCAGGTGAAGAAGGAGCCGAGGGAGCTGAGGGAGGCGAGGACCAGCCAGTGAAGCCGAGAACGCCCAGCAAGGTAAAATACTCCTGCCCCTGCGGGCAAAATGTCTGGGGCAAACCTGGCCTGGCCATCCTGTGCGCCAAGTGTGGAGCGCCCTTTCAAGAAAATCTCTGAATATCATGTTTTCGTTCTTTCGTGCTTGCGTTCTTTTTTGATTCGTGCAATAGTGCTTTCGTGCTTGAACGAAAACACGAATGCGACCAACATGTACCGCTACGAAATAAGGAGTTTGAGAATGAAACTTTGGAAGACCGAGATAAGGCGGGCCGGGATTTTGGGCATGGTGGACATGCTGATGGTTCTGGACAGCGCGGGATCTGTGAAGTGTAGCCTGTCCGGGGAGATCAGCCAGGAAGACGAATCAAATTTCACTTTGTTCGCGGCTTCGCCCGTCCTGGAAAGGGCCTTGAGAGATATTCAAGCCTTGCTCGCGTCGGGGGAGAGCGATCCGGAGGAGATGGCGAACTTGCTGCGGGAGACGTGTCAGATAACGGACACGGCTCTTCGCTCTTTGGGGTGCGTTTCCCAGGAAGAAAGGACGAAAGAATGAAAACCATAGTTCTTGCTAGCCAGAAAGGTGGAGCCGGAAAAACCACCCTGGCCGCTCACCTGGCCGTGATGGCAGAAAGAGCCGGTGACGGACCGTGTGTGCTCATCGACACGGACCCCCAGGCAAGCCTTGCGGCATGGTGGAACGGGCGAGAGGAGGAAACGCCCGCCTTCGCGCCCACGACCTTGAAGGAACTCCCGGGCAAGCTGGAAGCCTTGGTTAAGGCCAAGTTCAAGTTTGCCATCATTGATACGCCCCCAGCCATTACCGAAGCGATCCGAGCGGTGGTCGCCCTGGCGGATTTTGTCTTGATCCCAACCAGGCCGAGCCCGCATGACCTCCGGGCTGTGGGGTCCACCGTGG
>CAZIJE010000004.1:8467-86002 GCA_964539435.1 uncultured Desulfovibrio sp. | reverse complement strand
CCGCGGCCCGGGGGGGGGGGGGGGGGGGCCCCCCCCCCCGGGCCCCCCCCCGCCGGGGGCGGGGGGGGGGGCGCCCAACCCCCCCCCCCCCCCGGCGGCCCCGAACGAGGGGAGTCTTGCAATGTCTTGTCGCTGCCTGACTGTCTTCTGTCCAGGGGGTCCGGGGGGGATGATCCCCCCCGGCCGCCGGAGGCATCTTCCTCCACCCCCTCCCTGCAACCCATTCGAGCCTGTGAGCACATAATGAAAACACTTCTCACTCTTGTCGTTCTCGGCCTGCTTCTGGCCGCCGCCGCGCCGGCGCTGGCCGTGGAGCCGGCCGAACTGGCCGGCCGCATCCAGAAGAAATACGCCTCGCTGTCTTCTTTTTCCGCCGAGTTTTCCCAGTCCATCCGCAATGCCGCCAGCGGCGACACCGAGCGCCGGTCCGGCTCGTTTCTGTTCAAGAAGCCGGTGCTGGTGCGGTGGGAGACGGTCAAGCCGGAAAAGGAGCTGCTCGTGGTCGGCAAGGACGCGGTCTGGGACTGGTTCGAGGAAGACCGGGAGGCGTACCGGTATTCCGTGGCCGAGGTCATCAGCTCCAAGACCATGCTGCGGTTTCTGACCGGCAAGGCCAATCTGACCGAGGACTTCCTGGTCGCGGCCGGCAAGCCGGGCGAGGCCGGGCCGGGACAGGCCGTGCTCCAACTGGCTCCCAAGGAACCCGAGCCCGGCCTGGTCATAGCCAAGGTCTGGGTGGACCTGTCCACGGACATGATCGCCCGGGTCTACATCCAGGACTTCTACGCCAACACCAACGACCTGACCCTTTCCGGCGTGGTGGCCAATCCGAAGCTGGCCGACGCCCTCTTCGTCTTCACCCCTCCCAAGGACGCCAAGGTCCACGACAACGCGCCGGCCAAGGAACGGGACCTGAAGCAGTAGCATCTGCCAGACGGACGCTGTTTTCGCCCCGGGCGCGCCAGCTTAGGCCGCGGTCGCTAGCGACGTCCGTGGCTGCCGACGCCATTGCGTTCCTGGCTGCGCGGCGATGTCGCCCGGTTCCCACAGAGGTCCCGAGGCATGCCAGCGAGGCGCGGAAGGCCGGATCGGAAAGACAAAAGCTCCCGCCTCCCCGCCATGGGCCAGGCCCGGGCAGGGAAGCGGGAGCTGTGTCAGCGACAGGTGTTAAGGTGCGTCCCGGTTTCGGCGGATGCCTCTTCGCGAGGAGCTAGACCCTGCCAAGCAGAATGAGGATCAGCAGAATGACCAGGATAACACCGAGGATGCCGGAAGGCCCATACCCCCAGCCCCGGCTGTAGGGCCAGGTGGGAATGGCGCCGAGCAACAACAAAATCAGCACGATGAGCAGAATGGTTCCCAGTGACATGGCAGGTACCTCCGTTGCACGTCCAGCCGCCGCCTGGCGCGGCCGTAGCGGTGCAGCCTGTTTATCGGGTCAAACAGACGCTTGTTACGGCCTCTTGCTGTGGGGCATATCCCGATCGTAGTCGCGATCGAAATCGTCCTTGAGGGAAGCGGAGAACTCGTCGATCTGGCGATCGGCGTCGTCCTTGGCGATGCCGTAGGCCTCCTGGATCTTGCCGGACAGCTGCTCGCGCTTGCCGGCCACGATGTCGATATTGTCGTCGGTCAGCTTGCCCCACTTTTCGCGGACCTTGCCCTTGAGCTGCTTCCAGTTTCCTTCAATCCTGTTCCAGTCCATAACGACCTCCCTCTTGTGGGGTTTTGTCCCGTGAACGGATTCGTTGGGACGGTTCCAACGTAGGAGTAATCCTCTTTCCCGAAGAGGATTTCCATATGCATAATACATTTTTTTTCGGGTCCATCAATCTTTTTTTGATTTATCAGACCTCACAGGCTTCATCTTCTTCCTGTCCGCACCTGATTGTGGAGTTATTTCTTCATTTCTTTCAGTCGGATGCGCTTGATTGCAGAGCAGGACACGACGTGGGGGTGGGGAACCCCGCCAGGCCGTCGCAGTCCCGGTCAAGCAGCGGGATTTCGGGAAGAGGCGGTCTGGTGGTGGCCTGACACAGGATCATCCACTCTTTCAGCGGCATGAAAAAGGAGGCGGTGATTGCGTTCGGCGGGGCATGCTGGCGCTGTCCCTTGCTCCCCCTCAGGCACTGGTGGTGGCAACGGCTTCGGCCTGAGAGGCGGTTGGACCCCCCGGTCAGTTCGGCCGTGTCCAGGAGGGGAAAATCGGATCGGGGAAGCGGCGACCGCGCCTGACGGCGGCCACCGGACGCCGGTGGCGGGCATGGACGCGTCCCTGGAGTGGAGACGTTGTCTTTCGGGGGCTTAGCGCCGACGGCTGCCGGTCGCCGGAGACGCTTTCGCATCCCGCAACCGGCCGGGAGGCGACGGCTTGCCGGGGCCAGGAGCGCCGCCCGGCGCGGGATCGAGGCCGACGCTGCGGCGCAGGGCCGCCGATTCGGCGGGCGGCAGTTCGCGGCACTGTCCGGGCGGCAGGCCGGCCAGGGAAACCGGCCCTTGGGCAATGCGGGAGAGTTTGAGGACGGTCAGGCCCAGGTCCCGGCACATGCGCCGGATCTGTCGGTTGACGCCTTGGGACAGCTCCATTTCCAGCACGAACCGGTCGGCCGCCAGCCGGTCGGTGATGCGGGCCCGGACCGGGGCCAGGAGCTCCCCCTCGGCCAGGCGCATGCCCTTGGCCATGGTTTCGAGCGTGGCCGCGCCCACCGTGCCCCGCACCGTCACCAGATAGCGCTTGTCCACGTGCCAGCGCGGGTGGGCCAGGCGGTAGGCCAGTTCGCCGTCCGTGGTCAGGAGCAGGAGGCCTTCGGAAAAGTAGTCCAGGCGGCCCACCGGAAAGAGCCGTCGCGTCCGGTAGCGGGCCGGCAGCGCGTCGAAGACTGTGGGCCGGCCTTCCGGATCGCTGCTCGTGGTGACGCAGCCCGGCCGCTTGTGCAGGGCCAGGGTGAGGGGGGCGTCAGTGGCTATCGAGGGCTGCACAGGCCTGCCGTCCACGGCCAGAAGATCGCGGCATGGGTCGATCTTCCGGCCCAGTTCCGTAACGACCTCGCCCCCCACGGTCACCCGGCCGGCGGCGATGAGGGCGTCGGCCTGACGCCGTGAGCAGACGCCGGCGTCGGCCAGGGCCTTGTTCAGGCGAAGCAGGGGCGTATCGGACATGGGGGCTGGTCCTTACGCCGGCAGGGTCAGGAAAAAGCGTGTGCCGGTTTCGGGAGAGGACTCGAAATCCACGTCCCCGCCCAGACACTGCCTGGCGAAAAGCCGCATGCCGTAGACGCCGAACCCCCGTCCCGCGCCCTTGGTGGAAAAGCCCTTCTGGAAAAGGCGCATGCGGGTCTCCTCGGGCATGACGGCCGCGTTGTGCACCCAAAAGGTCACGCCGCCGTCGGGCCTGGCGTCGCAGCCGAGGGTCACGGTATGGCCCGGCCCCGAGGCTTCGAGGGCGTTTTTGACCATGTTGACCATCACCCGCTGGATGATTCGGGGATCCGAAAAAAAGCCCAGCGATGCCGCGCCGGGGGCCACGGTCACGATCCGGGAGCCATCGGGCGCGAAGGATTGGCAGTAGGAAGCCAGATAGCTGAGGATTTCCCCAGTGTTCAGGCCGGTGAAGTTTCGCTCGTATTCCCGGGCCTCCACGGCCAGGAAGTCTTTCTGGGTTTCGACGATGTCCTGGATGTCCTCGATGGCCCGGCGCAGCAGGTCGAGGTCCTGGGCGTGCTCCAGCGGGAGTTCTAGGGAGATCAGGTCGTGGATGCCCTTGATGCCGGACAGGGCGTTCATGATGTCGTGGAAAAAAATTCGCTCGAAGCCCCGCAGGGCCTTTTCATGGGCAATGTCCAGCAGCGAGTTGAGCACCACCCGGTGGTCGGCCAGCTCCAAAGGCGCGGTCCAGACCTGCAAGTTCAGGGCGTCAAGCCCGGCGTGGTCCATGCGGTTGATGGCGCATTCCTGGGTGGCCCGCTTGCCCTCCAGGCTTTTGACGATGGCCCTGGCCGCGCCGCAGTATTGGCAGAATCGGGTGGTGCCGCAGCCGCCGCCCGTCTCGCTGGCGTGGAGGCAGCCCAGGGCTTCGCCAAGGCGTTGGCCGTAAATATCCTCCGCCGAACCGGCTCCGGTCAGCCGCACGAACCGGTCGTTGGCATAGACGATCTGGCGCGTGTCGTTGACGATGGCCAGGGCCAGGGGCACCAGTTCCAGGGAGGCGGCAGCGGGCGAGCCCGCGATCTCGGAGGCCATTTTCCGGATCAGGTCCGGAGCCAGACGTGCGGCAGGCAAAAAAGCGGTGACTTGTTCCTCGTCGTGCATGACCCACTTCCCATCTTGCGCCTTGGGGCGGCAAATGAAGCGGCAAAAGGCATCCAAAGCCGGGAGGTGACGAGGAGCGGGGGCATGGCCGGCCGAAGGGGCGGAAGGGGCCGCCGGATACGCCGGCGGTCCCCCGTGCGACAACCTTGCTCACAACTGGATGACTTTATCCGCCAAATCGAGACTGGTGACCACGTCCAGCATGTTGGTGGTCTCTCCGACCGCTTTCTGGTCCAGAATGCCGTAAAAGTCCAGACAGGCGCCGCAGGCCAGGATGGAGACGCCGGCGGCGGCCAGTTTTTGGAGTTGCTCCAGGACAGGGCTGCCGGTCACGGCCAGCCGGACCCCGCCGTTGACCAGGATGATCCGCCAGAGGCCCTGGCCGAGTTCCGGCAGTGTGGCCAGGAAGTTGGCCATGAGCTTGGCGCCCAGTGTTGCGTCGCCGCGGCCGAGGGTGTCGCCGGTAATGAGGACCACGGTCCTGCGGGCCTGGCCGACGGGCGCGACCGGGGCTTCGGCCGGGGCCGGTTGCTCCGGCGACGCCTGGGACGCCGTGGCCTCCAGGGTAAAAAGGCCGTCCTTGCCTGTCTCCGTAACCACGTAACCGCGCATGGTCAGAAACCGCGTCACGTTTTCCCGGGCCGCCTGGTTGTCCACCGTGACGGTCAGGCGGTCGGGACGGTCGCCTTCCACGGCGTCCTTGCAGCGCAACACCGGACCGGGGCAGGCCAGGCCGCGGCAGTCCAAACTCGTTTCCATGGGCCACTCCTTTTGCGGCGCAAGGTAGCAAAGGAGCCCGTGGTCCGGTCAAATCGATTGATCCGATCCCATAACCGTCCTTGAATCGGCTTCCTCAATGGAGCCGTCCTGGGCGGTCGGGGCCTGGGGCGTGGCGGTCTAAAACGGGCTGTGGAATCCGAAGGTCCGGGCCAGCCAGTCCATGTAGTTTTTGGCCGCCGGACTGGCCTGGCCGCCGGCAAAAGCCACCCGGGCCAGTTCCTCGGCCTCGGACAGGAGGCCGGCCATGCACAGGACATAGACCCGGGCCGGAGACAGGTTGCTGGGATAGCCCATGTCCTGGGCGTGCTTGAGCTTGGCGTCGGCCAGCAGGTAGTCGCGGTCGGCCAGGGCCTTGACCCCGAGCTGGAATTCCGTCTCCGCCGTGGGAGCCATGCCGGCGGCGAGTTTGCGGGCCACGATGGCCTGCTTGTCCGGATCGGATTTCATGAGCCACAGCGGCAGGACGCGCAGGTCCGTCCCGGACAGGACGTAGTTGACGGCCGGCAGCGGGGGCGGGGGCGGGATCATGTTGTTGAGGTAGGTGTTGATGATCTGCTGGGTCTCGAACCAGGCAGCGGCTTCGGCCTTGACCGGTTGCGGGAAGAGCACGGCGGCCTCGGCCGAGTCGGCGAAACGGTCCCTGGAGGCCATGGCGTCCAGGAGCTTGTTGTGGTCGGCCAGAAAGGCCTGCTGGGCCTGGGGGCTGTCGGGATAGCCGGCCAGGCGCTTGGGGTAGTTGTCGGTCAGCGGCTTGGTGTCGCCGAGATACTCGGCCAGGGCCTTGCCGTCGAGCATGAACAGCGCCCCGAGCTGGGCCGGTTCCTCCACGCCGATGGTCCGAAGCCCAGCGCCCGTGGCCGCCGCCTCCCAGGGTTGGGGAAAATCCGCCGCCGGCTTGGGGCCCTTGGGCTTTTTGACGCCCACCATCATCCAGTTGAAATTGTCCCCGGTCCACAGCGAGGCGTGCTCGAACACGTCGGCAAAGGCCCGCAGAATGGCCTTGGCGTCGGCCGGGGAAATCTCGAAGACCGGCAGCCAATAGGTGACCATGCCGCCGTCGCTCAGGCGGTCGCGCATCAGCTCGAAGTATTCGCGGGAATAGAGGTTGACCACGCCGGCCATCATGGGCGGCGGCGGTTCGGCCGTGATGATGTCGTATTTCTTGGCCGAGGCCAGCAGGAAGAACCGGCCGTCCTCCACGTGGGTGGCCACGCGCGGGTCCAGGGTCGGATTCTTCGCCGGATCGGGATAGACCACGGCGCTCCCTCGCAGCACGTCCCTGGAGATGTCCACGATGTCGATGGAGGCAAGCCGCTTGTCTTCGACCAGGGCCGTGGCCGTGGAGCCGGTGCCGAAGCAGATGAGCAGCGCGGATTTGGGGTGCGGCAGGACAGCTTCGGGGAAATAGCCGAAGAGCTTCATGTACCGCTTGGCCAGGCGGTCGGTGGAGGACATGGAATAGCCGTCCGTGACCAGCCGGTAGTAGTAGGGCTCGCCGAGGTAATCCTTGCGCAGGTACTGGAGCGTGCCGGTCACGCCCTCCACCGTGGAGACGATGGTCTCGCCGTCCTTGAGGAAATCGGCGCAGGCCCGGTTGAGGTAGCCGCGCATGGCCCCGAAGGGGAAAAGCGCCAGGAAAAGGGCAAAGGCCACGGTCGCGGCCTGGAGGAACCGGCCGGCGCGGAAGGAAGGCCAGGGCGCGGTCCGGGACGTGCACAGCCCGGCCGGCAGGATGTAGAGGGCGCACAGGAGAAAGAGGCTTTTTTCCATGCCCAGGGACGGCACGAGCACGAACCCGGCCACAAGGGGGCCGGCCATGGCCCCCAGGGTGTTGGCCATGGCCACCAGGCCGGCCGAACGGGCCCGGTCGCCGACCTCCCGGTGGAAGGCCTCGCCGAGGGTGGTGAAGACCATGCCCGAAACAAAGGCGGCCGGGAACATGAGCGCCAGCGACAGCACGGTCATGTAGCGCCAGTCCACGGTCTGGTAGACGCTGAAGGAAACGCCGGCCGCGGACTCGAAGAGGCGAAACGATGCCAGGGCGGCGGCCCCGACCAAAAGGAGAAGGGGAGCGGTGATGCGCCGGCCGTCGGCCTCCCGGCGCAGCCACCAGCCGGCGAAGACGCCGCCCAGGCCGATGCCGGCCAGGATGACGGCCAGCATGACGGCAAAGGCCAGGCTGGTCGAACGGACGAAGAGCTGCAGGAACCGGGTCCAGACCACTTCCAGGGCCAGAAAGACGCCCCCGGCCAGGAAGCCGGCGGCCAGAAGCCGCTTGGCCCGGCCCGTCAACGGTTGCCGGCCGGTCGTTGGCGCGGCCTCCCGGACCGGTTCCTCGCGGAAGCCAGAGGAAACGGCCAGGGCCCCGACAGCGGCCAGGACATTGAGGCCGGCCGCGAAAAATCCCGTGCCCGAAAGCCCCAGCGGCGCGATAAGGAGCGTCTCCCCGGCCAGGGCGCCGAGGCAGGCCCCGAGGGTGTTGACGCCGTAGAGACGGCCAAGGGCCTTGCCGAATTCGCCGGGCCGGCGGGTCAGGGCCTTGACCAGAAGCGGCAGGGTCACGCCCATGGCCGTGGCCGGCAGGAGGAAGAGCAGGAAGGAAAACGAGAACCGCAGGCCGTTTAAAAGCACCGGCTTGTCCAGGGCCGGGCCGAGCATGGCCCCGAGCCAGACCGAGAGCATGGGGAAGCACAGGACCAGGAGCAGGCCCCAGGCCCCGACCAGGAGCTCCATGACCGCGTAGAACCGGACCGGGTCGGTCACGTCCCGGCCGAACCGGGAAATCAGGGCGTTGCCCAGGGCCAGGCCGCCCATGAAACTCGAAAGGACCAGGGCGCTGGCATAGACGCTGACGCCGAAGACCAGGCCGGCCAGGTGCAGCCACAGGGTTTCGAACAGCAGGGCCGAGGCCCCGGAGACGAGAAACACGGCGCTTAGCACCAGGCGGTCGCGCCGGGTGGAGGGCCTGACGGGGGTCATGGCTGGCTTGGCTGGCATAGGGGGCCTCGGACCGTGGCGGCTGTTCGTTCCGATGGGATCGGAGAAAACCGGGGCTGGTGCGTCATGGTGTCTGCGGCAAAGGGTGTCGGGGCATCGAGCCGGGATGTCGGATCACAGGCCCAGCTTGGGGCAGATGTCGTCAAGCGCGCACCTGTCGCACCTGGGTTTTCTGGCCTTGCACACGGCCCGGCCGTGCAGGACCAGCAGGTGGTTGACGACTCCCCAGTCCTCGCGCGGCAAGAGGCGCATCATGTCTTTTTCTATGATGATCGGGTTGGTGGAGGACGTCAAGCCGAGGCGAAAGGACAGGCGGCGGACGTGGGTGTCCACGGCGATGCCCTCGTTGACGCCAAGGGCGTTGGACAGGACGATGTTGGCCGTTTTGCGGGCCACGCCGGGCAACCCGGTCAGGGCGGCCATGGTGGCCGGGACCGCGCCCTGGTGGCGTTCGACCATGAGCCTGGCCGCGGCAACGAGGTTCTTGGCCTTTTGGCGGAAAAAACCCGTGGAATGGACCACCGCTTCCACGTCGGCCACTGCGGCCCCGGACAGGGCTTCGGGATCGGGCCAGCGGCGGAAAAATTCGGGCGTGACGGTGTTGACCCGGGCGTCGGTGCACTGGGTGGCGAGCACCGTGGCCACGAGCAGTTCGTAGGCGTTTGCGTGGATGAGCGCCGGAGCGAGGTCCGGATAGAGGGGGCGCAGCCGGGCGACGATTTCCCGGGCCCGGGCGGCCGTGTCCATCATCCGGTTTCCCGGGTGGACGCGGCCGCCGGACCGCAGGCGTTGGTTCCCACGAGATCCATGGGATTTAGGGAATAAAGACAACCGCCGAAATGGTCGTGGTCCACATGCCGGATTCACCGGTGGTGACGCAGGGCATGGAGGCGGAATCGATGATCTTGCCGCTCATGAGGTAGGTCTGACGGCGCTCGTCATAGGCCGTCTCGGGATCGAAGTCGATGCCGAGGGTGGTGGCGAGCATGGTGGAGGCCAGGTCCTCGGCAAAGTCGCCGATTTCCTGCTCCTCGGAACCGAAGGCCGTGTGCTCGGAGATATATCCGTAGTTGGATTTGTCGGCCGGGAAGGCCATGCCCACGGCGGAGCCCACCAACCGGTTCTTCTCGTCGGTGGCGTTTCTGGCCATGACACAGAAGGTGATCTGGCCGGGGTTTAAGAGACTGACTCCCTCGTCCAAGGTGATCAACTGGCAGTGGGGCGGATAGATGCTCGACACATAGACCAAGTTGAGCTTTTCGATGCCGGCTTCGCGCAGGGCCAGCTCGAAAGACTGCAGCTTGTTTTTGTGGCGGCCGACACCCTTGGTGAAAAACGCCTTGGTGGGGACAAAAGAGCCTGGGATCATGGGCGGTCCTCTTTATGCATCAAGTTTGCCGCGAAGCGGGGGAATCCTCATAAGGGTTTTTTACCGAGAAGTATAGGACCTTTTTCACCGGTGCGACGCACGCTCTCGGTGATCTCCGCCTCGGTGCCCTTGATTTGGATTTTCACCCGGTAAACCGGACGGTTATTGGAACTGGCCTCCTGGATGGAGGCGGTCAGGCCCTTTTGGGCGAGCTTTTTGACCATGGCTTCCGCCTGGTCCTTGCCCGGAAAGGAGGCCACCTGGTAGGTGGCCACGAATCTTCCGGTTTCCTTCTTGTCGAACGGCGCCTTGGGCTCGACCTTGGCCTTGGCCCGGTTGTCCTCGGCGGCCGGTTTCGGGGGCGCGGGAACGGTCCTTGCGGCCGGGGCCGCGGCAGGCGCGGAAGCGGGAATGGCCGTGGCCACGGCCCCCGGGGCGGGGGGCGGGGCCCCGGGCGGGGCCGGCCCGGGGTCGGGCCGGCCCCACGCCCCCCGCCCCCATGGGCGCGCGGCGCGCGTCGGGCAGGTCATGGCCTTGGGGGGCCTGGCCTTTCCGGCCGTCGGCCGGAGCCTTCTGAGTGGAGTCGGCCACCACTTCGCCGTCCTTTTCCTGGAGCCCTTCCATGAACTGGAGCTCCTCGGGCTTGAGGACCGAAGGCGCGGCCGGGGGCGTGCCCTCGGCCGGCTTGGGCTCGGCGGTCGGCATCATCTGGGCGATCTGGGGCACGGCCGCCTCGGGCCGGTAGCCCCGTCCGACCAGGATGCCGAGGATAAAGACCCAGCACATGCCGAGCACCACCACGATGCCCACGGAAATGACCCCGGACATGCTCATTTCAAACGAGAACTTCCGGGGGCCGCCCTTGTCCTGGGAGACGTTGAATCTGCTGAGAAGCTTCATGGGGTTCGGGTTCCTCGACTGGTAAGAATTCCCACTCGCGCCGCAATGTCAAGACGGCCTACATCTTGTCCGGCGCAAAGACGCCAAGCAGGCCCAGCCCGTTTCTGACCACCACGGCCACGGCCTGAAGCAGGCGCAGCCGGGCGGCGGTCAGGGCCGCGTCGCCGGCGGCCAGGACCTGGTGGACGGTGTAGTAGCGGTGAAGTTTTCCGGCCAGTTCGCGCAGGTAGAAGCTGACCAGGTGCGGCGAAAACCCTCTGGCCGCGGCGGCCACGGTGTCCGGGTACTGTTCGAGGAGTTTCAGAAGCTCCAGGTCCTCGGCCGTGTCCAGGCGGGTCAGGAGCCCGGCCGAGGCCGCCTCGGGCGAAAGGCCCCGCTCGGCCGCCTTGGCGAACACCGACTTGACCCGGGCGTGGGCGTACTGGACGTAGTAGACCGGGTTGTCCATGGACTTCTGGGTCACGGCGTCGAGGTCGAAGTCCAGGTGGCTGTCGGACTTGCGCGACAGGAACATGAACCGGGCCGCGTCGGCCCCGACCTCGGCCACCACGTCGGCCAGGGTCTCGAATTTGCCGGCCCGGGTGGACATGGCGATCTGCTCGCCGCCCTTGAGCAGGTTGACGAGCTGGACCAGGATGACCTTGAGGTGTTCCTCGGGATCGCGGCCCAGGGCGGCCACGCAGGCCTTCATGCGCGGCACGTAGCCGTGATGGTCCGCGCCCCAGATGTCCACCACCACGTCGAAGCCCCGGCGGAACTTGTCGTCGTGGTAGGCGATGTCCGAGGCGAAATAGGTCAGTTCGCCGCCGGACTTGACCAGGACCCGGTCCTTGTCGTCGCCAAAGGTGGTGGTGGCGAACCAGAAGGCCCCGTCCTTGTCGTACGCGAGATTTTTCGCCCGCAAATCGTCAAACGTCCGCTCCACGGCCCCGGCGGCCAGAAGTTGCGATTCCGGGAACCAGACGTCGTGGTGGACCCGGAAATCCTCCAGGTCCTTTTTGATCCCGGCCAGGATCTCTTTTTCGCCGTGCAGGCGGCAGACGTCCGTGGCCGCCTCCTCGGGCATGTCCAGGAGCGTGCGTCCCTCGCGGTCGATGAGCTGCCGGGCCAGGTCCTTGACGTAGTCGCCCCGGTAGTAGTCTTCCGGCTCGGTCACGGGTTCGCCGAGGAGCTCCCGGTAGCGGTAGAGGATGGACAGGCCGAGGATGCGCATCTGGCGGCCGGCATCATTAATATAATATTCGGTTTCGACCGTGTACCCGGCGGCTCGCAGGACCCGGGCCAGGCAGTCGCCCACGGCCGCGCCCCGGCCGTGGCCGATATGGAGCGGTCCGGTGGGGTTGGCGGAGACGAATTCCACCTGGATCTTCGTGCCCTGGCCGATGGTCAGGAGGCCGTAGCGGTCGTCTTGCTCAAGCACGTCGAGGACGGTTTGCTGCCAGAAGGCCGGGTCGAACGTGATATTCAAAAAGCCCGGGCCGGCCACGGACACGTCGGCCAGGCCGGCGTCCGACGCCAGCAGGGCGTCGCGGATCCGTTCGGCCAGCTGCCGGGGCGGCATCTTGGCCTCCTTGGCCGCGACCAGGGCCACGTTGGTGGCCAGATCGCCATGGGCCTTGTCCCGGGGCGGCTCGATGGTGGTCTTGGCCGGCCAGGCGATGCCGAGGCCAGCCAGGGCGGTTTCCAGGAGTCCGCGCAGATGGGTGACGGCGCGCATGGGACTTAGGCCTCCAGGGCGGCGGCGCCGGCCGGATCGGCCACGGACAGGCCGGTGTAGGGCTCGCCCGCGTCCTTGAGGTTGGCGGCCAAAAGCTTGGTCAGGACACCCTTGGGGCCGAGCTCCACAAAGGTCCGGGCTCCGGCCTTCCACAGGTTGGCCACGGTGTCGATCCAGCGGACCTGGGAGGTCATCTGGCGGCACATCAGGTCAAGGGCCTTGTCCGCGGCGGGCTCGGCCGCGCCGGTCACATTGAAAAAGACCGGGGCCACGGACGGGGCGCGAAGGCCGGCCTTGCGCAGGGCCTTTTCGAGTTCCGCCGCCGGCTCGGCCATCATGGGGCTGTGGAAGGCGCCGCTGACGGCCAGGGGCACGGCCCGTCCCTTGCGCTCCTTGACCAGGTCGGCGGCGGCCGTGACGGCCGCGGCCTCGCCGGAGAGGACGTACTGGCCCGGGGAATTGTAGTTGGCCACGACCAGGAGCCGGCCGGTGGCCTCCCGGGCCGTGCGGACCACGTCCTCGATGTCGTCGAGGGTCAGCTTGAGCACGGCGGCCATGCGGCCGTCGCCGCCGGCGGCCTCGGCCATGAGCCGGCCGCGAAGGCTGGTCAGTTCCAGGACCGCCGCCGGCTCGATCATGCCCGAGGCGGCCAGGGCCGCGTATTCGCCGAGGCTGTGGCCGGCGAACCCGACGATTGGGGACAGTTTCGCCCGCAGGTGGAACCAGAGGCCGAGGGTGGCGGCGGTCATGGCCGGTTGCAGGGCGCGGGTGTCGGCCATGGCCGCCTCGTCGCCCTCCCAGTAGATCTCCCGCAGGGGAAGGCCCGACGCCTTTTCGGCCAGACGCCACAGTTCGGCCGCCTCGGCCGCGGTCTCGGCCAGGGCCCGGCCCATGCCCTTTTCCTGGGAACCCTGGCCGGGAAACAGCACGGCCAGACGGTTTTCGGTTGCGCTCACGTTCGCCTCTCCTTACAGCTTTTCACGTCTTTTCGGCCGGGATTGGTAGAGCAACGGGCCAAAATGTGCAATGGTCAATTTACTGGAGGGAAAGCCATGCAGCCATCGGATGCGCAACCGGACGCCGCGGCCGTGACCCGGGTGGCGGCCGGCCTCGGCCGGGACTTGACGGCCGGACAGGCCGGGCTCCTTTCGGGCTATTTGCGCCTTGTGGACCGCTTCCGGTCAAAGGTCAATCTGGTCGGACCCGCGGACTGGGAGACCGTGCTCGGGACCCTTGTGGCCGACTCCTGGCACGTGGCCGACTTTTTGTCCGGCCCGGCCGGGGCGGCGGTGCTGCCGCCGACGGGGCAGCCTGTCCTATGTCTCGACTTCGGGGCCGGCGCGGGCCTGCCCGGCCTGCCGCTTCGGGCCTTTTTCAACCGTGGGGACTATGTCCTGCTCGAGGCCAGGGAGAAACGGGCGTTTTTTTTAAACGAAGCCGTGGCCAGGCTCGGCCTGTCCGGCCTGTCCGTGGCCGAGGGCCGGGTCGAGGACACGGTGCCCGGGATCGTGGCCAGCCGGCCAGACGTCTTTGTCCTGTGCATCAGCCGGGCCTTCGCGCCCTGGCCGCAGTTCCTGGCCCTGTGCCGGCGGCTCGTCCGGCCGCCCATGGCCGCCCTGACCATGACCGGAGAGGCCCCGGCCGAGGCCGAGACCCCGACCGGTTTCGTCCTTGGCGCCACGGCCTCCTACCGGATCGGGGACAAGACGCGTTACCTGTCGCTTTTCGCGTCCAGCGCGGCGTCCATGTAGGCATCCTTGAAAATGAGCCTGGTGGCCGTGGCGTCGGCCAGTTCGGCCAGGTCCATGAGGGACTCGAGGAAGTCCAGGATCTCCCCCTTGTCCGCCTCGGAGCCGTTTTCAAAGTCAAAGGCCAGGTCGCCGCATTCGAAGTAGCGGCGCAGTTTCTCCAGATAGGCCGCATCGAGCAGGGGCAGGGGCATGGGAACCGCCTTTCGGGACGTACGGGTTAATGATGGTAGGGCGCGCCGGCATTGATGGCCGCCGCCCGGTAGAGCTGTTCGTACAGGACGACCCGGGCCAGTTCGTGGGGCAGGGTGCCCGGACCGAGGGCCATGGTCAGGTCGGCCCGGGCCAGGACCTCCGGGGCCAGGCCGAACGCGCCGCCGACCACGAAGCAGGGGACGCGGCCGGGATCCTCCACCAGGCCCCGAAGCCGTCGGGACAGGGCCAGGGAAGCAAACGAGGCGCCGCCCTCGTCCAGGACGACCAGGAAGTCGCGCGGCCCGATCTTGCCGAGCAGGGCCTTGCCTTCCTCGGCCTTGCGACGCTCGGCCTCGGCCGCCTTGCCGTCGCGGACCACGACCTCCTCGGCCGGCAGGTACCGGCGCAGGGCCGTCAGATAGTGGGCGGCGGCGTCCCGGAAAAAAGGGGCCTTGGCGGCTCCGACCACGAGGAGGCGAATGGGTTTCATGGGCTGGGCGTCCGGCGGGCGTAAGTCCTGTCGCGTGGTAGCCGAGGGGCCGGGCTGTTGTCAAAGCGTCTCGGTTGGATTAGGCCCTTTACCGCATGGCTGGTTACGCATCCCACAGGGAGAGGCATGCCCTTTTCTAAAATCCCGCCCCGCGGCGTCAGGCGGCTTGCCGCCAGGCTCGTCCTGGCCCTTCTCGCCGCGGTCTGGGCCGCCGGGCCTGCCCATGCCCAGGAACTGCTCCTCAGCAACCTGGTGCTCAACAATTTCGAAGGCAAGATCCGGGTCCGGTTCGGCGTGGAGCCTACCGGGCTCGACCGGATCCGCCAGGTCCTGGAGGCAGGGGAGCGGCTATCCCTGGTCTGCGTGGCCAAGCTGGCCGTGAAGCGGGAGTACGTCTGGAACAGGCCGGTCAGCGACGCGCGGTGGACCAGCGAGGTGCGGCGGCTTCGGGGAGGCGATTTCGTCGTGACCCTGCCCGGCCAGGGCTCCATGGCCGACCGGGACCTGGCCCCCCTTTTTCGCAAGGCCTGGAACGAGATCCTGGTGGATCTCGGCTCCTGGGACCGCCTGGAGCGCGGCCAGACCTACGTCCTGACCCTGGAGCTGACCCTGGCGCGCCTGGACGTCTCCCCCTGGCTGAAAAAGGGCCTTTTCTTCTGGCCCTTCGACGCCGCTTCCCCGGTCTCCTACCAGCTCGATTTCACCTACTGACATCCCGCCTTTGCCATCGGCCCGGTTTGTCGTATAAAGCCGCCATGCCCAAAACGACCTGTGGCCAGGAGGCTGCCATGCGGGTGGTGATTGCCGGGGGGTCTGGTTTTATCGGCCGGGCGCTTAGCCGATCCCTGGTCCGGGACGGCATCGAGGTGGCGGTCCTGTCGCGTTCCGGTGCGGGCCGCGCCGGGGACGGAATCACCGTTGTCCCGTATGACGGCCGCACCGGCCAGGGCTGGTCCCACCTGGCGGACGGGGCCCTGGCCCTGGTCAACTTGGCCGGGGAGGGCATCGGCTCGGGCTACTGGACCGAGGCCCGCAAGCGCCGCATCCTCGAAAGCCGCCTGCTGGCCGGCCAGGCCGTCATGGACGCCCTCGGCCGGGTGTCCGTCCCGCCCAAGGTCCTGGTCCAGGGATCGGCCACCGGTTTTTACGGCGACCGGGGAGACGCGCCGACCGACGAGGACGTCCCGGCCGGAACCGGCTTCCTGGCCGAGGTGGCCAAACGGTGGGAGGCCTCCACCGAGCGGGCCGGGGAGCGGGGCGTGCGCCGGGTGGTGGCGCGCACTGCGGTGGTGCTCGGACCGGGCGGCGGCGTGCTGCCCAGGATGCTCGCGCCGTACCGGTTTTTCGTGGGCGGCCCCCTGGGATCGGGCCGGCAGTTTTTCCCCTGGATCCATCTGGGCGACGAGGTCGCGGCCATCCGGTTCCTCATGGACCGGCCCGAGGCCTCCGGCCCCTACAACCTGGCCGCGCCCCAGGCCGTCACCCAGGACATCCTGGCCGCGGCCATGGGCCAGGCCCTGCACCGTCCGCACGCCCTGCGCGCGCCCGAGGCCGCCTTGCGCCTGTTGCTCGGGGAAATGGCCCAGGAGTTGTTTCTCTCGGGCGTGCGGGCCGTTCCCCGGCGGCTGCAGGAGCTCGGCTTCGCCTTCCGGTTCCCCACCCTGGCCGCCGCCCTGGACGACATTCTCCGCCAAAACCGGCAAGCCCATGGGTGACGCGATCGAGGCCGCCAGGCCGCGGGTGCTGGTGGTGGAGGACGAGGCCGTGGTGGCCATGGACGTGCGCCACCGGCTCGGCCGCCTGGGCTACGAGGTCTGCGGCCTGGCCGACACGGGCGAGCAGGCCGTGGAGCTGGCGGATGCGCTGTCTCCGGACCTGGTGCTCATGGACATCATGCTGGCCGGGACCATGGACGGGGTGGCGGCGGCGGCGAGCATCCGGGAAACCAGCGGCCTGCCCGTCGTCTTCCTGACCGCCCACACCGACGCCCAGACCCTGCAGCGGGCCGGCGAGGCCGGACCCTACGGCTACGTGATCAAACCCTTCGAGGACCGCGAGCTCAAGACGGCCCTGGAAATCGCCCTGTACAAGTCCCGCATGGAACGGCGGCTCACGGAAAACGAGCGGTGGATGTCCATCACCATGGACAATCTGGGCGAAGGGGTCATCACCACCGATCCCGACGGCCGGATCCGTTTCGTCAATCCCGTGGCCGTGGCCCTGCTCGGCCTGTCCGTGGGCGAGATGCTGGGCCGGGAGATCGAGGCGGTCTACCGGACCCGGAAGACGCCGGCGGCGGACGCCGCAGCCCCGGAACCGCTCCACGGCAGGAAGCAGAGCCGCCTGTTCTGCCGGGACGGGCGGGTCGTTCCGGTGGAGCAGACCGTGTCGCCCATCCTGGACAAGAAAGGCCGCCGTCTCGGCACGGTCCTGGTCTTTCGCGACGTCAGCCGCCGCAAGCGCGTGGAGCAGGCCCTGCGCGACTCCGTGGACCGGCTGCGCCGCACCCTGGAGGAGACCGTCAACGCCCTGACCGTGACCTCGGAAAAGCGCGACCCCTTCACGGCCGGCCATCAGGAGCGGGTGTCCCGCCTGGCCGTGGCCCTGGCCCGGGAACTGGGGGTTTCCGAAGAAGAGCGGGAGGGGATACGGGTGGCCGGGCTCGTCCACGACATCGGCAAGATCCACGTTCCCGCCGAGATCCTGGCCAAGCCGGGCGTCCTCTCGGACGTGGAGATGGGCATCGTCCGGGACCACAGCCTGGTGGGACACGAGATCCTCAAGGACATCCCGTTTCCCTGGCCCGTTGCCCGCATGGTGCTCGAACACCACGAGCGGCTGGACGGTTCCGGCTATCCGTCGGGCCTGCCCGGCGACGCAACCCTGTTGGGTTCCCGCATCCTGGCCGTGGCCGACGTGGTGGAGGCCATGAACGCCCACCGCCCGTACCGGGCTTCCCTTGGCCTGGTCCCGTCGCTCCAGGAACTCCGAGACGGCCGGGGCGTCCGCTACGATCCCCGGGTGGTGGACGCCTGCCTGGGGCTCTTCGAACGGGACGCCTTCCGGTTCTAACTCCCGTCAACCGCGCTACGCTTCCCTGATCCAGATGAGGCTGGCCTGGCGGCCGGCTGTCCTGTCGCGTCGGTAGGAGAAAAATAGCGGCAGGCTCCGGGTGCACAGGTCCAGGCTGAAGATCCGGTCCCGGTCGAGGCCTGCCGCGACCAGCTGGTCGCGGGTCAGCCGCCACAGGTCCACACGACGGCTGCGGTGGTCGTAGTAGGGCCGAAAGGCCTCGCCGAATTCGGCCTCAAAGGCCGTGAACTCGGATTCCCCGGGTCCCAGGCTCGGACCGCGCACCGCCAGGAGTTCGCGCGGGTCCAGGCCGTAGCGCACGCAAAACGACCGCACGCCCCGGCCGCAGAAATCCGCCGCATTGCCCCGCCAGCCCACGTGCAGGGCGGCGATGAACCGGCCGGACTCGTGAGCCAGCAGCACGGGCTGGCAGTCGGCCGTCTTGACGGCCAGGGCCCGGCCCGGACGGCTCTCGGCCATGCCGTCGCCCGTCTCGATGCTCGGCCGCTCCAGGGTGTCGAATTCCGGCTCGAAGATCATGTGCACGCCGTGCACCTGCTTGAGCGAATGCCAGGCGGAAAAGCCGAGGTCGCGCTTGAGCTCCCGCCGGATGGTGATCACGGCGGCGGGATCGGCCGCGCCGGTGAAGGCCATGGTCCGTGGACCGTAGCCAAAGGCGCAGCCGATCTGCGGCAGTCCGGGGAAGGCGAAGGGGATGTAGTTCATGGGGCCAGCCGATAGGTTTGTTGTTCGGTCACGACCGTCTGGACCGGCCTGTCCCAGGGCTCGGCCGGCAGGGCCGGAACCATCTGGAAGGCGTAGGCCAGTCCCACGGCAAAGGCCCGGGCCGCCATGGGCAGGGCCAGGAGGCGGTCGTAATAGCCGCCGCCGTGCCCCAGGCGGTTGCCCTGGAAATCGAAGGCCAGGCCCGGCACCAGGATCAGGTCCGGCGCATGGGCGTCCGGCAGGCCGCACAGTTCCGGCCGGGGCTCCAGGATGCCGAAACGGCCGGGAACGGCGTCGCCGAGGTCGGCCACGCAGCCGATGTCGAGGAGGCCGGGGGCGTCGGGCCGGCACCGGGGCAAGAGCAGCCGTCGGCCCGAGGCCAGGACCGTGCGGGCCACCATGGCGGCGTCCACCTCGTTGCGGACGGGAAGGTAGGCCAGGACCTCCCGGGCCCGGGCGAACTCCGGCAGGGCCTCCACCCTCCGGGCCACGGCCGCGCCGGCCGAGGCCACGAAGGCCGGAGGCAGGCCCTGGCGACGGCGGCGCATCTCCCGGCGCAGGGCGTCCTTGTCGCTGGTTTGGCCATATGGTTGCATTGTTTCCACAACCACAGCATACTAGCAGCACAGCGCCGCCAGGGGAAGGGCGCAACGGCACGGGAGGGCGCATGGCCGAGGGGACATACTGGATCGGAATCGGGGACATCCATGACGCCGTCGAGGCCGTGGACCGCATCCCCGGGCTGGCGGAAGCGGCCGGGGTGGTCATCAGCGGCGACCTGACCGTCAAGGGCGGTGCGGCGTCGGCCAAGCGGATCATGGAGGCGGTGCGGCGACGCAATCCCGTGGTCATGGCCCAGATCGGCAACATGGACACCGCCGCCGTGGACGCCTACCTGACCGGCGAGGGCGTCAACCTCCACGCCACCGGCCGGGTGACGGCGGAGGATGTGGGATTTTTCGGCTGCGGCTGGTCCACGCCGACCCCCTTTCACACGCCGAGCGAAGCCGGCGAGGAGCAGGTGGCCGCCTGGCTCGATGCCGCCCATGCGGCCGTGGCCCACTGTCCGCGCCTGGTCATGGTCTGCCACACCCCGCCCTACGACACGGCCGCCGACCTTGTCGGCTCCGGCGTCCACGTGGGCAGCCGGGCGGTGCGGGCCTTTATCGAGCGGGTCCAGCCGGCCGTCTGCCTGACCGGCCACATCCACGAGGCCCGGGCCGTGGACGCCATCGGCAAAACCGTCATCGTCAACCCGGGAGCCCTGGCCGACGGCGGCTACGCGCGCATCACCCTCGGGCCGGACGGACTGCAAGCCGTTCTTGCGGCCTTTTGAGCGCGGGAGCGTAAACCGGAGGGACCAGGCGTTTCCCGCGACCGCTTCAGGCCGTGGCGGATCGCGTCCCCCCGGAGGTGGTGATGCTCGTCGTCAATGTCATTGACATCGCTTTCTACCGGACCTTCCTGTCCAAGATCTACCTCACCGCCGGGGTGGAGTATGTTTTCGCGGCGCCCGGAGAAAAGGGCATCGGCCTTTCCTTGACCGATCCCGCGCCGGACGCGGTGTTGATCCAGGACTCCTACATGGCATTGGACAGGAGCGCCCTTGTCCGGTCCATCAGGGAAGCCGCCGCGGCCTCGGGCCGGCGGATTTCCATCCTGTGCCTGCAACCCCTTGAGGACGCCGCAACGCGCGGTCCCGAAGTCCCTGCCGACGAGCCCGACATGGTGCCCGTCAACCGGCTCAATTTGGCGGCCGTGATCCAGGAGCTGAGGAACGATCCGCCCCTGGCCGCGCCCGCCTCGGGGCGGGCGATCCTTTTTGTGGACGCCGGGAAGACGCTGTTGCACGTGGTGCGGGCGGCCCTGGCCTCCCGGGGATTTCAGGTGGTCGCGGCCCACAGCGCCGAGGAGGCCCTGTCCCTGTGCCGGGGCCAGCCCTTCGAGCTGGTCCTGACGAGCGTCCTGCTTCCCCGCCTGTCGGGGCTCGAACTGTGCCGCCGGCTCAAGGAGGAAAACCCCGGCCGCTACCTGCCGGTGGTCATCCTGTCGAGCAGCGACAATCCCCTGGACGTGGAGACCGCCTTCCACTGCGGGGCCGACGACTATCTCCTCAAATCCTTCACCCCGGAGATGCTGGCGGCCAAGGTGTCCGAGCACCTCGATCTGGTGGAGCGCAAGCGCCACAACAAGATCCTGGTGGCCGACGACAACAAGCTCATCCGCGAACTGTTGCGCCACAGCTTCATCAAGAGCGGGCACTGCGTGGTGACGGCCGCCAACGGCCGGGAGGCCCTGGACCTGGCCCTGGAGGAACGCCCGGACGTGGTGGTCACGGACATCGAGATGCCGGAAATGGACGGCTACGCCCTGTGCGAGAGGCTCCGCGACCGGCCGGAACTGCGCAACACCCTGGTGGTGATCATGAGCGGCCGGGACCGGCCGGGCGACATCCGGCGCGGGGAGCGGCTCGGCGTTTCCCGCTATTTCGTCAAGCCCTTTGACGTGGAAAAGATGCAGCTCGTGGTGGAGCAGCTTCTGGCCGAGAGCTACCGGCACCTCAAAAAGGAGCACGAGCACGTCCTGGCCAGCATGTCCGCACTCATTACCGCCCTGGAGGCCCGCGACGAGTACACCAAGGGCCACACGGCCCGGGTCTCGCGCATGGCCATGCGCCTGGGCCGGGCCATGGGCCTTGGCGAGGCCGATCTGCGGCAACTCGAGATCGCGGCCAACCTCCACGACATCGGCAAGATCGGCGTGCGCGACGCCGTGCTCCTCAAACCCGGCCGGCTCACGCCCGAGGAATACGCCAAGATCCAGGAGCACGCCGTGATCGGCGCGGAGATCCTGCGGCCCATCGTCTCCCTGGGACCGGTGCTGCCGCTGATCATGCTCCACCACGAGCGGTGGGACGGGCTCGGCTACCCCACGGCCATCATGGGCATGGACATCCCGCTTGGCGCGCGGATCATCGCCATTGCCGACGCCTTCGACGCCATGACCACGGACCGGCCCTACCGGCGGGGCATGCCCCTGGCCAAGGCCCTTGGCATCATCGGCCAGGAGGCGGGCCGGCAGTTCTGCCCTGACTGCGCCCGGACGTTTCTGCGGATGATGGAAAATGAGGAAGACGCCGCACCGGTTGCGGACGAACGTGGTGCCATGCAATGATCTTGCTGAGTTGGAACGTCAACGGCCTGCGGGCCGTGGTGCAGAAGGGGTTCTGGGACTGGCTTTCGGGCTGCGGCGCGGACGTGGTCGGCATCCAGGAGTCCAAGCTCCAGACCGGCCATGAGGCGGATTTCGGCCATACCGAGACGTACAAGACCCAGTGGCTGAGCTCCACGGTCAAGAAGGGCTATTCCGGGGTCGGCTGCTTCTACCGCGTCGAACCCAAACGCATCCGTCTCGACCTGCCCGATCCGGCCTACTGCGGCGAAGGACGGCTGATCCACATGGAATTCGAGAAATTCCATTTCCTAAACGTCTATTTCCCCAACGGCGGCCGAGGACCGGACCGGCTGGCCTACAAGCTCGGCTACTACCAGTCCTTCCTGACCCACGCCGAGGAACTGCGCCGCCAGAAGCCCATCGTGGCCTGCGGCGACTTCAACACCGCCCACACGGCCCTGGACCTCAAAAACGCCAAGGCCAACGAGAAGACCTCCGGGTTCTTGCCCGAGGAACGGGCCTGGCTCGACGGGTTCGTGGCCGCCGGCTACGTGGACACCTTCCGGATGTTCGAGTCCGGCGGCGGCCACTACTCCTGGTGGGACTACCGGTTCAAGGCCCGGGAACGCAACGTCGGATGGCGCATCGACTACTTCTTCGTGTCCGAGGAACTGCGGCCCAAGGTCAAGCGGGCCTGGATCGACGCCTCGGTCATGGGCTCGGACCACTGTCCGGTGGGGCTGGAGATCGACGCTTCCTGAACGGCCGACCTTCCCCGGTCCCGGAACCGTCTTCCGGGCCGGCTGGTCAGGACGATTCGCGCCAGGACCCCAGGCACATCCATTCGACCGGGGCGAAGTCGTCGGTCAGGACCATCCCGTCCGTTCCGGCCGGGTTTTCCAGTTTTCCGGCCAGGAAGGCCCGGGTTTCGGCGTCGTGGGGCACGGCCGGCGGCCAGGACTCGGACCTGGCCACCAGCATCACGTTCTGTTCCTCGGAAGCGCGGTCTTTTTCCCCCAGCGGGTACAGGGCAACCTCGCCAAAGGCCTGGGCGAAGGTGGCGGCCAGGGAGCGGGGAAAGAGGCCGTCTTTTCCCGCGGCCGCGGCAATGGTGTTGACCACCACCGCTCCGCCCGGGGCCAAGAGCGACGCCAGGCGGCCGGCCGCCTCCCTGGTCACCAGGTGGAACGGCGGGGCGTAGTCCGTGCCGAAGGCGTCCACATAGATCAGGTCGTAGGGACCGGCGGCCCGGTTGAGGAAGGTCCGGGCGTCCTCGTGGACGATGGTCAGGCCGGGGTCGTCGGCCAGGCCGAAAAACCGGCGGGCCAGGGCGGTGATGCCGGGATCGAGCTCCACCACCGTGACCTCGGTTCCGGGGCGGGTGGCCAGGAGGTGGCGCGGAAAGCTGTAGCCCCCGCCGCCGAGGATCAGCACCCGTCGGGCATCCGGGACCATGGTCAGGGCCAGGTCGAAGAACCGGACATAGGGCAGGACCAGGGCGTCGGGGTCGTCCAGGTACATGGCCGACTGGTAGCGGGAGGGGCCGGTGGTCATGACCCGGAGAGGGCGGCCGTTTTCCGGATGCGCGCCGTCGTAGACCAGGACCCGGCCATAGGCCGTGTCCACGTCGCGCACCCCGGCGGTTTCCAGAGACCGGTCGCTGGCCGCAAGCGTCAGGCCCGCGAGGGCGATGCAGGCGGCCACGGCGGCCTTGACCTTGATGTCGGCCCGGGAGGCAATCAAGGCCAGGAGCAGCAGAAGGGCGGCCACGGCGATGAGGATGGCCGTCGAGCCCATGGCGGCCACCAGATAGAAGCCGGCCGCGAACGTGCCGACGATGCTGCCGCAGGTGGAGAGGGCGTAAAGCCGGCCGGCCGTTGCCCCGGAAGTGGCGGTGTCGCGCAGGGACAGGCGCACGGCGAACGGGGCCACCATGCCGAGGAGGCCGGCGGCCGGGGCGAACAGGAGCAACACGGCCGCCATGACGGCCAGGCGCGGACCGGCGGCCTGGGTGGCCAGAAAATCCAGGAGCGGGATCTTGGTGACCGCCGTGGCCGCGACGAGCAGGGCGGACAGGGCGATGACGCCGGACAGGGCCCTGGCCGTGGGCCGGCGGTCGGCCAGCCTGCCGCCCTGCCAGTAGCCCACGGCCAGGCTGGCCAGGATTACGCCGATCAGGCCGGTCCAGACCACGATGGAGGTGCCGAGAAAGGGGGCCAGGATGCGCGCCCCCACCATTTCCAGCACCATGACCGCCGCGCCGCAGCAAAAAACCACGAGTTCCAGCATCGATTCCCCCGTTGCAACGCGGATTATCGGTCTTCTTGGTCCAGAACGCCTTCCATAGCCGGACGCAAAGCGCCGCGCAAGCAGGGGAGGCGCGGTTTGGTTTTGACCGGAGCGGGCGGTTCGGGGTAAGGGAAAGAAACCACCATCACGTTCAATCCTGGAGGACCCTCGATGAAACGGTTTCTTGCGGCCATGGCCACAACGGTGTTTTTCATGGCGATGTGCGCGGCGGCCCTGGCTTCTTCCGCCGGCCCCGGAGTGACGGCGGAAGAAGCCCTGGCCCGGCTCAAGGAAGGCAACACCCGGTATGTCTCCCGGGCCTCGGTGGCGCCCCGCCAGGACGCCGCCCGTCGCCACGAGACCGCGACCGGCGGCCAGCATCCGTTCGCCACCGTCCTTTCCTGCGCGGATTCGCGGGCCCCGGTGGAGGTCCTGTTCGATCAGGGCATCGGCGACATCTTTGTGGTGCGCGTGGCCGGCAACGTGGCCGCAACCGACGAGATCGGCACCATCGAGTACGGAGCCGAGCACCTGGGCGTCCCCCTGGTCGTGGTCCTGGCCCACACCAAGTGCGGCGCGGTCACGGCGGTGGTCAAAAACGAGCCGGTGACCGAGAACATCGGCAAGCTGGTGGCCCCCATCGTCCCGGCGGTCAAGGGCGTGAAGAGCCGGTTCGCCACCGCCGACGTCAACGAGATCGTCAGCCTGTCCATCGAGGCCAACATGTGGCAGGCCATGAGCGACATGCTCGCCAAAAGCCCGTTGCTGAAAAAGATGGCGGCCGAAGGCAAGATCAAGGTCGTGGGCGCGCTCTACGACATCGATTCCGGCGAGATCCACTGGTACGGCGAGCACCCGGCCGCCGGCTCCAAGCTCGGCAACTAGCCCGGCCCGGTTCCAAAGCAAGGCCGAGGCTTCTTTTCCTGGGGCGGCTCCGTCAGGGGCCGCCTTTTTCTTTTTGGCCTTTGGCCGCAATCCTGGTAGGGCAGGGCGTGCGCGCCACTGTTTTGAGCGTTTTTCTCCTTGTCTACGGAGCCATGGCCCTCGGCCGGCTGCCCGGACTGGCCCTGGACCGGGCCGGCGCGGCCCTGCTCGGAGCCATTGTCCTGGTGGCCGGCGGGACCATGACCGTCGGCGACGCCTGGGGCGCGGCCGACGCGCCGACCCTGGCCCTGCTCTTCGGCCTCATGGTCGTCTCCGCCCAGCTGCGCCTGGGCGGCTTCTACGCCGCCGTCAGCCGGTCCCTCGTCCAGGCCGCCGCCTCGCCGGCCGGGCTCCTGGCCCGGGTCATGCTGGCCGCCGCCGTGCTGTCCGCGCTCCTGGCCAACGACATCGTCTGCCTGGCCATGGCACCGATCCTGGTGGAGGCGACTTTGGCCCGGGGACTGTCGCCGCTGCCGTACCTCATCGGCCTGGCCCTGTCGGCCAACATCGGGTCCGCGGCCACGCTCATCGGCAATCCTCAGAACATGCTGATCGGCCAGGTCGCCCATGTCTCGTTCACCGGCTATTTGGCGACGGTCTGGCCGTGCGTGGCCGTGTCCCTGGTCCTGGCCTGGGCCGGCACGGTCTGGGCCTGGCGGGGCCGGTTTGCCGGGCCGGTCGTCAGGCTGGACGTCCCCGCGCCGCCCTTTTCCCGGTGGCAGTCGGCCAAGGGGCTGACAGCCCTGGCCGTCTGCCTGGCCGCCTTTCTCTGGGGAGGCATCCCCCGCGAGGACGTGGCCCTGGCCTGCGGCGGCGCCCTGCTCGTCAGCCGGCGCATGGGCTCGCGCCAGACCCTGGCCCTGGTCGACTGGCAGCTCCTTCTCCTTTTCCTGGGGCTTTTCGTGGTCAACCGCGAGGTGGCGGCCGCCGGATTTCTCCAGGACGCCTACCAGGCCCTGGAGGCGGCTGGCATCGATCTGTCCCGGCCGGCCTGGCTCTACGCGGTCACGGCCGTCTTTTCCAACCTCGTCTCCAACGTCCCGGCCGTGATGCTGCTGTTGCCCGGCCACGCCTCGCCGGAGCAGGGGACCCTTCTGGCAATGGCCAGCACCCTGGCCGGCAACCTGATCCTTCCCGGCAGCCTGGCCAACCTGATCGTGGCCGACCAGGCCCAGCGCCTGGGCGTGCGCCTGGGGTTCGTGGCCCACGCCCGGGTCGGGCTGCCGGTCACCCTGGCCACCCTGGCCGTTTCGGGCTGGTGGCTTTTGCGCTAACCGCCTGGCCGTCCTCGGACGCGGGCGAAAGGACAGAGTGTGGAAACCATACGCAAGGCCCTGGCGGCCGGCATGATCCGGGAAGCGGACACTGCCGTGGTCCTGTACGACCTGGACCGGCTGGAGCGGGGGCTGGCCGCATGTATGGCCGCGTTCGGGGACCGGACGTTGTCGGCGGTGGCGGTCAAGGCCAATCCCCTGCCGCCGGTGCTCACGTTTCTGGCCGGACGCGGCGCCGGGGCCGAGGCCGCTTCCCTGCCGGAGCTCCACCTGGCCCTGGAGGCCGGCTTCCCGGCCGGACGCATCGTGTTCGACTCCCCGGCCAAGACCGTGGAGGAGCTGCGCTTCGCCCTGACCCTGGGGGTCTGGATCAACGCCGACAACCTGGAGGAACTGGAGCGCCTGGACCGTCTGGCCGCGTCCCTTGGCCTGGCCCCGGCCGCCGGGCTGCGGATCAATCCCCAGGTCGGCCTGGGGCGGATCAGGGCCACCAGCGTGGCCGGAACATTTTCCAAGTTCGGCGTGCCGTTGGCGAAGCGACGCCAGATCAAGGCCGCTTTCGCCCGTTACCCGTGGCTGACGGGCCTGCACGTCCACGTCGGCTCCCAGGGCTGTCCCCTGGACATGCTTGTGGCCGGAACCGGGATCGTCCATGACCTGGCCCGGGAAATCGATGTCGAACAGGGGCCGGGCCGGGTGCGGCGGCTGGACATCGGCGGCGGCCTGCCCGCCGCCTACGGCGACGCCGACCATCCGCCGACGCCGGCCCGATACGCCGCCGCCTTGGCCGACCGGTGTCCTGGCATTTTTTCCGGCAATCTTGACCTGGTCACGGAATTCGGCCGCAGCCTGCACGCCCCGACCGCCGTGGCCGTCAGTCGCGTGGAGTACGTCAAGCGCCAGCCCGGACACAGGACCGCCATTTTGCACCTCGGCGCGGATATGTTCCTGCGCGAATGCTACAACCCGAAATCCTGGAGCCATCGGGTGACGGTCCTCGATCCGGACGGACGGGAAAAGACGGGCAGGACGGGGTGGTGGCGTCTGGCCGGACCGCTGTGCTTTTCCGGGGATTTTCCGGTCTGGCGGACCAGGGCGCCGGAGATCGCGCCGGGCGACCTGGTGGTCATCCACGATGTCGGGGCCTACACCCTGTCCATGTGGTCGCGCTACAACAGCCGGCAGATGCCGCGCGTTCTGGCGGTCCGGGACAACCGTTTCTCGGTGCTGCGGGAGCGGGAGGACCCGGCCGATGTGGTCCGGTTCTGGCTCGGCGGGGCAAAGGCCTTGTGCAGCGTCCCGTAAGCGTCAGGTCCGGCGCAGCCGGGTCGTTCGGACCCGGACAGGCCGGTGTCGGTCATGGCGCGGTCTGGCGCGGCGTCGTCCGCGCCGGGGTCGGGCGGCCGAGCAGGAAATCGATTTCGTCCCGGGTCAGGATGCGGCCGGTCTGCCGTTCCTGGCCGGGCGGGGCGTCGGAGGCGATGACGGCGCGGGTCTTGGCCCGAAAGGCCTGCTGGGACATGGGGAGGAGTCCCACGCCGTGGAGCAGGCCGTCGGCCACGGCGCTGCGGATGCTTTCGGGACAGGGCGGCCGGACCAGGGCGATGATGGCCAGGCCGGGACGGACCATGGCCAGACGGGCGGCCAGGTCCAGGGTGGCCCGGGTGTTGTCGCCGAGATCGCAGTAGGCCAGGCGACAGGAACTGTCCAGGGAGGCCAGGCGCACGGCCTCTTGCCCGCTTCGGGCCGCCAGGACGGGGAAATGGCCCGAAAGGGCCCCGGCCAGGGACGTCAGGCCCTTCAGGTCAGGGCAGACGAGGAGTACGGTTGCGGGCAGCAGGGAGACCTCCTGACCGGCCGCTCGCGCGGCCGGGCCGTCGGGCCGCACAAGCGGCCCGTAACGGCGGTCGTATCTCCTGCGATCAAGCAAGGGGTGGGCCAGATAAATCATTCCGATAGGTTGGCCCGAGCCAAAACGGCCGGCGGCATCTTCTGCCGGCCCTTACCGGCAATGACCCTCCGCTTTGTAGCTCTTGAAAAACTCACAATCCCCCAGATCGCAGGCCTTCTTGTAGTCGCCGCAGGCCCGTTCCTGGTTACCCAGGCGTTCATGGGCCAGCCCACGGTTTGTGAAGTATGCCGGATCCGAGGTCTTTATGGCAATGGCTTTGTCGTAATCAACGAGTGCTTCCTTCACTTTCCCCGCATTGCTTCTCAGGTTGCCCCTGTTGTTGAGCAGGTCGGGATCGGAAGGATCGGCGGCAACGGCTTCGTCCAGCATGGTCAGGGCCGTCTGGGTGTCGCCGGCGGCCGCGGTCTTGGCGGCCATGGCCGCCAGGGAGGCGGCGGTCTTGGCGTCCGGGGCCGCGCCCTTGGCCGGAGCGGCCGGCCTGTTGATGGGCGTGGAGGCGGGAGCCGGCTGGACCGGGGTTTTCTCCGCCACGGGAGCGGGCGATACCGGAGCCGGTGTCGCCGGCGGGACGGCCGGGGCTTTGTTGGTGGGCGTCGCCGTCACGGCCTGCTGCGGCTGCGGCGTTGCCGCGCCCGGAGCGGGGGCGGCCGGTTTGGCGGCCGCGGCCGGCTCCTGCCGCCACAGACCGGCCCGTGGTTCCGGGGAGGGCGGCCGGACCGGGTCCGGGATGGTCAGGGGCTCTGTATCCGCCTTGACCGGCTCGGACGCGACCGAGGCGGCGTTTTGCCGGTTCTGCTCCTGGCGTTGCTGCTCCTCGGTGCGCATCTCCGGTTCGGCCTGGCGCATCTTGTCCAGGCGGCGCTTGAGGATTTCCTCCTGGGTCAGGGCGTTTGCCGGCGCAACCGTCGCGGCGACCAGGAGCGCTGTCAGCATGAGGCGGAAAAGTCGCATGGCTGCAGTCCTTTTGGAAGATCTGTGCGAAGGGCCCGCGGTCAGGGCCGGGCCGGTATGGTGAGGACCTGGCCGTCGCGGAGGGTGTCCGGATTCATGTTGCCGTTGGCCCTGGTGATGTCTTCCACGGTGACGCCGAATTTGTGGGCTATGCGCCGCAGGTTGTCGCCCCGGACCACGGTGTACTGGGTGGCTTCGCCCCTGGCCGCCGCCTCGGGCTTGCCCTTCTGTTCCTTCAGGTCCTTTTTGCCCTTGTCGGTCCTGGACTTGGCTCCGGCGTCGCCGCCCGGAGCCGGGATCTCGATGACTTCCTCGCCCCGGAACGGCACGGCCAGCTGATTGGCGTCGCCCGGGCGCATCTGGCCCGGGGCCGGGGTCCTGGGCGCGACCTGGGGCCTGGGCGTCGCCTGGCCGCCACCGGCGGCCGGGACCTCGCCCTTGAGGAACGCCTGGTATTCCTCGCTGGAAAGGCCGGCGTCGCCGTTGGCGTCGAGCTTGGCGAAGACGTCCGGGCTGACGTCCGGAAAAACGAACAACAGCTCCTCGTAGGAGATCTGCCCGTTCTTGTCATGGTCGACACTGCGGAAGGAATCCTTGTCCCCTCCGGAACAGGCGCTGCCCCCGGCAAGCAGGGCCAGGGCCAGACAGGCGATGATAGGCCGCATAGGCTCCTCGTTTCTGGCGTTGGGAAGGCGGCGGTGTCGCCGGCGTTCGAAGGTGGCGCTTACCATGGGGGCAAAGCCCAAGTCACGTGAAAAAAAAGTGGGATAGAGGGCTTCGCGACGGGCCGCAACCGGCCTTGCCGCTTGCCCGCGCGCCTGTCCGGGGATAGGACGGCGGCTGGCCGGACCGACGGCCGCGATCCTCATTCTCACCATCGGAGGCGCTGGATGGATCTCATGACGCTTCGGAAAAAAGCCAGGGAAGAACTCAAGGGATACTGCCGGGTCTGCCCGGTCTGCGACGGCCGGGCCTGCGCCGGCGAGGCCCCGGGCATGGGCGGGACGGGCACGGGCGCGGCCTTTGCCGCCAACCTGCGCGCCCTGACCACCTACCGGCTCAACATGCGCACCCTGCACGCCGTCAAGGCGGCCGACACGACGGTCAACCTTTTGGGCCGGGAACTGTCCCTGCCGGTCCTGGCCGCGCCCATGACCGGGGTCCTGTACAACATGGGCGGCAGGCTGTCGGAAGAGGCCTTTATCCGCATGATCATGGAGGGCGCGCGTCTGGCCGGGACGCTCGGCATGAGCGGCGACGGGGCCGATCCGACCATGTGCGACAGCGGCCTGGCCGCCATTGCCGACCAGGGCGGCCAGGGCATCCCCTTTTTCAAGCCCCGGAGCCAGGAGGCGGTCAAGGCCCTTCTCAAAAAGGCCGAGGAAGCCGGAGCCGTGGCGGTCGGCGTGGACGTGGACGGCGCGGGCCTGGCGGTCATGGCCCTCAAGGGCCAACCGGTCTCGCCCAAGACGCCCGAGGAACTGGCCGAACTGGTCGGGGCCACGTCCCTGCCGTTTGTGGTCAAGGGCATCATGACCCCGGACGAGGCCACCCTGGCCTTTGACGCCGGCGCGGCCGGCATCGTGGTCTCCAACCACGGCGGCCGGGTCCTGGACCATACTCCGGGCGCGGCCGAGGTCCTGCCGTCCATTGTCCGGGCGGTCAAGGGCCGGGGCGTGATCCTGACCGACGGCGGGGTCCGGACCGGAGCCGACGTGCTCAAATACCTGGCCCTGGGAGCCGACGCCGTGCTCATCGGCCGGCCGCTGGTGGTGGGGGCGTTCGGCGGGGGGGCCGAGGGCGTGGCCTTCCTGCTGCAAAAGCTCCGGGCGGAACTGGCCGCCGCCATGCTCTTGACCGGAACCGCCTCGGTGCGCGCGGTCTCGCCGCACATCCTCTCCCCCAATCCCTGCGGCTGATCCCCGTTTCCCGCCGCCAAGAACGCTTCTGTCCTCTCGGGACCGGCCAGGCCAGGGTCCCGGGAGGACGACGGTTGCGGAACAAGGGAAACGGTGCGCCGGATCTTGCCTGGAGCGGATCCGGGCGGGGACGGCTAGCCTTCGATGCCGATCTGGTCGCCTTCCTTCCAGGCCAGTTCGATGGACAGCTTGCGCTTGGATTTGCCGGGCTTGGCTTTTTCCTTGAAGCTGATCTCCAGGTTGGCCAGAAGCGGCACATCCATGCAGACCGGCCCTTCGCCGCCCTGGACGGCCAGTTTGCCCTGGCGCAGTCCGTCCACGATCCCTTGGAGCAGGACGGCGGCGTCGTAGGTCAGCATCTTCTGATCGCAGTGAAAGAGCTCGGATTTTTCGCCCATGGTCTTCTCCTTTGCGCATGCCTGGGTTGGGCATCAGGTTTCCCGCCCTATACCCGTTTGAGTGGGATTTGTCATGACAGGAGCGCGAAAAAAGGGCCGCGTTCGGGCGACGCGGACTCAGGAAGCCGGCTTGAAGTCGTAGGCGCCGGGACCCTGGACCAGCAGGAGCCGCGCCGGCACGGTGCCGGCGTTGGCCACGGCGTGGACCCGGCCGGGGGCAACCGCGGCCCGGTCGCCCGGGGTCAGGCGCAGGAGCTCGCGCGGCCCTTCCAGGGTGATGGCGGCGAGGCCGGACAGGCAGAAGGTGGTGTCGGTCACGGCCGTGTGGCTGTGGGCCGGGATGGACTGGCCAGGGGCCAGGGTCATGAGCGTCACCCGGGCGTCCGGGGTGTCGAGGATGGTTTCCTTGTCCGCGATGGCATAGGCCGGGGATGGTTGGACCATGGCCGGCCGCTCCCTCACATCTGGCTCAGGATGAGCTTTTTCCAGAGCGAATAGCCGTTTTTGGTCAGATGGATGCCGTCTTCGGTGAAATTTGGTCCCAGCTTGCCGTCGTCGGCCAAAAAGGAGTCGTGGAGGTCGAGGTAGCGGACGAAGTGGTTCTGCCTGGCGCACAGGGCCTTGAGGCGGGCGTTGGTGGCCACGATGTCGGCGTTGTCGATGTTCTGGCTGCGGGTCGGCAGGATGCTTTGCACGTAAATCTGGGTGTACGGCGAAGCTTCCTGGATGATTTTGATGATCTTGTCGTAGTTGTCGATGATCCGGTTGCGGGCCTTGATTTCATTGATGCCGATCATGAGGAAAAGCTTGTGCGGCTTTTGGGCGGCAATGGGTTCGATGCGCCTCAGGATGTCCGCGCTGGTGCAGGATTCCACACCGTTGACGTAGATTTTTTGCGGCTGGTCGAACAGGTTGTAGATTTCCCAACCCTTGGTGATGCTGTCGCCGCAAAAGACGATCTGCATGATGAGAAGCGCGGGGATGGCGGCATTCAAAGCGGCAGGCCCTCCGGGTGTGGTCGGCGTCTCGGGACGCGTGTCCGAAGGCGGCCGGCCGCGGAAAGCGGCCGGCCCCATGGTCGACAATCTAATCGCGCCTGCCTGCCCGGTCAAGGCGTGGCAACGGCAGGAGAAGTTCTCGAAAGCGCGGCCCGGAGGAGCGTCAGGCCCCTGGCCCGTGGTTTGGGGTCCGTATCACCGCTCCAGGGCGATCAGATCCTCGTAGGTCTCGCGGCGGCGGGCCACGGTCACCTGGTCGCCGTCGACCAGGATCTCGGCCGCCCTTGGCCGGGAGTTGTAGTTCGAGGACATGGTGAAGCCGTAGGCCCCGGCCGAGTAGACGGCCAGCAGTTCCCCCGGAGCCACGGCCGGCAGTTCCCGGTCCCGGGCCAGGAAATCGCCGGATTCGCAGATCGGCCCGACCACGTCGACATTCAGTTTTTCGCGCCCGGCCGGCCGGACCTCGCCGATGGCGTGGAAGGAGTCGTAGAGCGAGGGACGGATCAGGTCGTTCATGGCCGCGTCCACGATGACGAAATCCTTGCTCGGCGTCTTCTTGGTGTACACGACCTCGGTGACCAGGATGCCGGCGTTGCCGACAATGACCCTGCCCGGTTCGAGGATGAGCGTCAGGGACAGGCCCTCAAGGGCCTTGGTCAGGGCCTCGCCGAATTCCATGGGATGGGGCGGCTCCTCTTCGTTGTACTGGATGCCCAGCCCGCCGCCGAGGTCGAGGTAGCGGGTCTCCACGCCCATGGCGGTCAGCTTTTCGCGGAAGGCCAGGATCTTGTCCAGGGCCTCCAGGAAGGGTGAAATGGAGGTCAGCTGGGAACCGATGTGGCAGTCGATGCCGACCGGGGTCACGCCCGGCAGCTCCATGGCCTTGGCGTAGGCGGCCAGGGAATTCTCGATGTCCAGGCCGAACTTGTTCTTTTTGAGCCCCGTGGAAATGTAGGGGTGGGTCTTGGGGTCCACGTCCGGGTTGATGCGCAGGCTCACCTGGGCGGTCTTGCCCAGACGCTGGGCAATGGCGCTGATCCGCTCCAGTTCGCCCAGGGACTCCACGTTGAACATCAGGATGCCGGCGTGGAGCGCCTGCTCGATCTCGGCGGCCCGCTTGCCGACGCCCGAGTAGACGATTTTTTCCGGCGAGACGCCGGCGGCCAGGGCTCGGTAGAGTTCGCCGCCCGAGACGATGTCCACGCCCGCGCCCAGGGCGGCCAGGGTCCGCAGGACCGACAGGTTGGAATTGGCCTTGACCGAGAAGCAGGTCAGGTGGGGCAGGCCGCCAAAGGCCGAGTCAAAGGCCGTGAAGTGGCGGCGCAGGGTGGCGGCGCTGTAGACATAGAGCGGGGTGCCGTAGGCGGCCACCAGGGTCGAAACCGGTACGTCCTCGGCGTACAGTTCGCCGCCCCGGTACGCGAAATGATGCATGGGTCAGTCTCCTTGAAAGGCGTGGCCGCCAAAGCGTTTTTTCCAGTCGCACAGCAGCGTCAGGGCCTCGAGCGGCGTCATCCGGTCTAGTTCGAGGCGCGAGAGTTCGTCAAGAAGGGGCTGGCCCGGGTCCGGCTCGGGCGCGTCCGTTGCCGGGGCAAAGGACGCGAACAGGCCCGGCAGGGCGGGTTGGCCCCGTTCCCGGCCTCCCCGGACGCCGTTCCCGGCCGGATCGCGCGACCGCTCCAGGGTTTCCAGGAGTTCGCGCGCCCGCTTGACCACGTTTCGCGGCACCCCGGCCAGGCGCGCCACTTCCACGCCGTAGCTGCGGTCGGCCGGACCCGGCAGGAGCCGGCGCAGGAAGATGATGTCGCCCTTCCATTCCTTGACCGCGATGTTGCAGTTGCGAAGCCCCGGGAGCCGGCCCTCCAGGGCCGTCAGTTCGTGGTAGTGGGTGGCGAAGAGCGTGCGCACCCCCTGGCCGTCCTCGCGGCCGGCCAGGTCCTCGACCACGGCCCAGGCCAGAGCCAGGCCGTCAAAGGTGGCCGTGCCCCGGCCGATCTCGTCCAGGATCACCAGGCTGCGCCTGCTCGCCTGACGCAGGATCCGGGCCGTCTCCATCATCTCGACCATGAAGGTCGATTGGCCCCGGGCCAGGTTGTCCGATGCCCCGACCCGGCAGAAGACCCGGTCCACCAGGCCGATGGAGGCCGCGGCGGCCGGGACGAAGGAGCCGATCTGGGCCAGGATGGCGATGAGCGCCGTCTGGCGCAGGACCGTGGACTTGCCGGCCATGTTCGGCCCGGTGATGAGGAGCACCTTGGAGGCTGCGTCCACGGTCACGTCGTTGGGGATGTAGTTGCCCACTCCCTGGACGGCCTCGATGACCGGATGCCGGCCGGCCCGGATGACGATGTCCAGATCCTGGCGCAGTTCCGGCCGGGTCCACTCGCCGGCCACGGCCGCCTCGGCCAGGCCCTGCCAGACGTCCAGGCGGGCGACGCGCGCGGCCGTGTCCATGATCCGGTCGCGCAGATCGGCGATGTGGCCGCGCAGCTCCAGGAAAAGATTGTATTCCAGGGCCTTGCGCTTGTCGCCGGCGGCCAGGAGCTTTTCCTCCAGGTCCTTGAGGGCCGGGGTGACGTAGCGCTCGCAGTTGGCCAGGGTCTGGCGGCGCTCGAAGTGCGGCGGCGGATAGCCCGCGGCTCGGGACAGTTCGAAATAGTAGCCGAAGACCCGGTTGAAGCCGAGCTTGAGCCGGGGCAGGCCGCAGGCCTCCCGCTCGTGTTCGAGCAGGGCCTCGATGCGGGCCTCGCCGTGTTCGGTCAGCTCCATCAGTTCGTCGAGTTCCGGGTGGTACCCCTGGCGGAAAAGCCCGCCTTCGGTGACGAGCAGCGGCGGGGAGTCCACCAGGGCCCGGGCCAGCAGGGCGTGGGCGTCCTCCAGGACGTCGAAGCCGGAAAGGAGGTCCGTGACGGCCTTGGGCGGGTCCTGGGCCTGGGCGGCAAGATCGCGCAGCAGCGGCAGGGCGGCCAGGGACTGGCGCAGGGCCGTGAAGTCCCGGGGCGCGGCCCGGTTGAGGAAAATGCGCGTGGTCAGCCGCTCCAGGTCGTAGACCCCGGCCAGGGCCTCGGCCAGGGCGGTCCGGCGGTCCGCCTCCGCCACGAGCCGGGCCACGGCCTCCTGGGTGGCCAGGATCGGACCGACGTCGCACCAGGGCTGGCGCAGCATGGATTCCAGGAGCCGGCCGCCCATGGGGGTCATGGTCCTGTCCAGGACATGCCACAGGGTGCCGGCGCCCTTGCCGCCGTCCAGGCGGCGGAAGATTTCCAGGTTCTTTTCCGTGACCTCGTCGATGAGCATGTGCCGGCCGAGGTTCACGGGCCGAAACGGGGACAGGCGGCCGAGGTCGCGCATCTGGGTGGCGGCCAGGTAGGTCAGGAGCGCGCCCATGGCCCGCACGAGCTGGGGCTTGTCGTCCAGGTCCAGGGCCGACAGGTCGGCCACGGCCTGGGCCTTGAGGATCTTGTCGCGGCCTCCGGCGAGATCGAAATGGGGGCGGGGGGGAAAGCGGCTTATCCGCGCCCCTTCCAGGGAAACGTCCCGGGGCGGTTCGAGGCCGTCGGGCAACAGGAGCTCCCGGGGGCCGATCTTGGCCGCCCACTGCCAGAGCCTGGCGGGGTCGCGGGAAAAAAGCCCGGACCATTCGCTCGTGGAGAAATCGATCCAGGCCAGCCCCCCGGCCCGGGCGTCGGGGTCGAAAAACAGCGCGGCCAGGAAGTTGTGCTCCTTGGCCCGCAGGTTTCCTTCCTCAACGGCCGTGCCCGGGGTCAGCACCCGGGTCACGGCCCGCTTGACCAGCCCCTTGGCCTGCTTGGGGTCCTCGATCTGGTCGCAGACGGCGACCTTGAACCCCTTTTCCAGGAGCTGACTGATGTAGCCTTCCACGGCGTGGTGGGGCACGCCGCACATGGGGACAGGAGCCTCGGCGCCGGGATTGCGCGAGGTCAGGGTGATTTGCAGTTCCCGGGCCGCCGTGACGGCGTCCTCGAAGAACATCTCATAGAAATCCCCCATGCGGTAGAGCAGCAGCGCGCCCGGGTGCTCGCCCTTGACGCGCAGGTACTGCTCCAGCATGGGGGTCATTTTGATCTCCCCCACGACAGGTCGGCCGCAAGTCGCCTAGGCTTCGGACTTCTTGTCCGCAGCGACGGCGGCTTCGGCCGCGGGCGGCGTGGCAACCGTGGACGCGGCGGCGTAGCTCGGGGCTACGATGGGAGACACGATGGTCCGTTTCTGGGCCAGCTGCTTTTCCATGGCGTTGACCTTGTTCTGCAGGCTGCGGACCGAGGTCGACAGGCGGACCTTCTCGGCCAGGAAATAGAGCGTGCAAAAAAGGCCGCCAGCGACAAAGGCCAGGAGGAGCACCACGTAAAACGGCACGGCCGGCGTTTCGGCCTGGTAGCCGAAGGCGCCGATCTTGAGCAGCAACGGGGTTTCCAGAATGGCCGTGTTCTGCACGAAAAAGAGCATGCAGAAAAAGAAGAACGCAAGCAGGAAAAGCACCTTGATCACACGCATGGAGGCCTCCTTGTCACGACGTAACGGTTGCGGGGTAATCCGTAAAAAAGGGCAAAAGCCTGTCATAGGTGGAGAGCAGCAGCTGGGGCACGATCCGCGTTTCCCCGAACACGGCCATGAACGAGGAGTCGCCGTTCCAGCGGGGCACGATCTGGAAATGGAGATGGGCGGCGATGCCGGCCCCGGCCGCCTCGCCGAGGTTCAGGCCGACATTGATGCCTTGGGGGCGCAAGGCCTGGTTAAGGACCCGGGTGCAGTAGGTCAGCCCGGCGGTCAACTCCCCGGCCTCGGCCCGGGAAAGTTCGGTCAGGCAGCTGACGTGGCGCACGGGCGTAACCATCAGGTGCCCGGAATTGTATGGAAATTTGTTCATGATCACGAACGTGTGGCAGCCTCTGGCCAAAACCAGCCGCTCCCGGTCCGCGTCCCGGCTCTCGGGGAGGCAGAACACGCAGGCATCGGGCTTTTGCCCGAGAATGTAGTCCATGCGCCAGGGCGCCCACAACACTTCCATCGATCACGACTCCAGGGACTGGTCGTCCCGGCACAGGGCGGCGGCCAGGGCCGCGGCCTCCTCCGGGGTTGTCGCGGGCCGCACGCCGGGGAGCGTTCCGTACGGTCCAAGGGCCACCACCGGGCGGCCGATCTTGAGGGCCAGGCCGATTTCCGACAGGGTTCCGGCCCCGCCGGACAGGGCCACGACCACGTCCCCGTTTTTTACCACCAAAACGTTTCGAGCGATACCCATGCCCGTCACAATGGGCACGTCCACGTAGGGATTGGCCGCTTCCGGATCGTCGCCCGGCAGGATGCCGATGGTCCTGCCCCCGGCCTCGCGCGCGCCCTCACAGACCCCGGCCATGACCCCGCCCAGGCCACCGCACACCACGTCGCAGCCCTGGGCGGCCAGCAGGCGGCCGAGAAGCCGGGCCGCCTCGCGGGTGGCCGCGTCGCAGGCCCCCGCGCCGATGACCGAAACCCGTCCGGGCCGTTTCGCCTTCATGTCCGCATTTTCCTACACGCGTCTTTCTCCAAGGGCAAGGGACCCTTAGGCCAAATACGAAAGGTTGCCGCCGACTGACTTGAGTCCCTGGTCGGCCCGGGCTATTCTTTGTGACCATGTACGACTTTGAGCCAAAAAATTTTCCTACGTCCCCCGGCGTTTATCTCATGAAGGGGAGCCGCGGGAAGATCCTCTACGTGGGCAAGGCCAAAAACCTCCGCGCCAGGCTGGGCTCCTATTTTCGCGGCGAGGCCGGCCACACGGTCAAGACCGCCGCCCTGGTCGGGCGCATCGAGGCCGTGGACGTGCTCTTGACGGCTTCGGAAAAAGAGGCCCTGCTCCTGGAATCGAGCCTGATCAAAAAGCACCGCCCCCGCTACAACGTGGTGCTCAAGGACGACAAGAACTATATCCTTTTCAAGCTCGACAAGCGTTCGGAGTATCCCCGCCTGGCGTTCACGCGGCGGGTGGAGCGCGACGGGGCCACCTATTTCGGGCCGTTCACCTCGGCCGCCGCGGCCAGGGCCACCTGGAAGGAGCTCGGCCGGATCTTCCCGCTGCGCAAGTGCGGCGACCGGACGCTGCACAACCGGGTCCGGCCGTGCCTGTACTATTTCATCCACCAGTGCCTGGGCCCGTGCGTCCTGCCCGTGGACCAGGAGGCGTACATGGCCCTGGTCCGCCGGGTGGAGGCGTTTCTGACCGGCCGGTCGGCCGAAGTCCTGCGGGCCGTGCAAAAGGAGATGGAGGAGGCGGCCGAGAAACTGGCCTTCGAACAGGCGGCGAAGCTCCGCGACCTGCTGCGGGCCATGCAGCGGACCGTGGAGGGGCAGGCCACGGTGCTCACGCGCCTGGTGGACATGGACGTGGTCAACCTGGCCACGACCCCGCATGGCGTGGGGCTTTGCGTGCTGTTCGTGCGCCAGGGCCGGCTGCTTGACCGCAAGACGTTTTTCTTTCCGGGCATCGAGGCGTCCGAGGCCGTCGGCGCGGTGGCCACGGCCCTGGTCCAGTTCTACCGACCCGGCAGCTACATCGCGCCGCGCCTGATCGTGCCCGATCCCCTGGTGCCGGGACGCCCGTCCACGGACGAGACAAGCGGCGAGGGCGACGAGGAAGGCCTGGAGGAGCGGGACGGCGACGGCGACGGGGAGGCCCTGGCCGAGATCCTGGCCGAACGGCGGGGCGGGGCCGTGCGCCTGGGGCCGCCCCGGGGCCGGGAGGAGCGCCAGCTGCTGGAGATGGCCGCCATCAACGCCGGCCGCGCCGCCGAGGAGGCGGCCAAGGCGTCCGAGGCGGAAGTGCTGCCGTCCCTGGCCCGCAAACTCGGCCTGTCGGCGCTTTCCCGCATTGAGGCCGTGGACGTGTCCCATCTGGGCGGCCGGGGCGTGCGGGTCGGCCTGGTCGTGTACGAGGACGGGACGCCCAAAAAAAGCGACTACCGGACCTACGCCTTCCCGGAACTCGAAGGCACGTCCGACGATTACCGCGCCCTGGCCGCGTTCGCGGCCAAGCGGCTCGCCTCGGGCCCGCCCTGGCCGGACCTGCTCCTGATCGACGGCGGCAAGGGGCAGCTCGACGTCGTGGCCCGGACCCTGGACGCAGGGGGCGCGGCCGGGGCCTTTGCCCTGGCTTCCATCGCCAAGGGGGAGCGGCGGTCCAAAAACGAGATGGACGACGTGATCTATGTCCCTGGGCGCAAAAATCCCCTGTCCCTGCGTCCGGGGTCGCCGGAACTCCTGTTCCTGCAACGGGTGCGGGACACGGTCCACGACTTTTCCGTGGGCCGGCAGCGCCGGGCCAGGACGGCGGCGGGACTCCAGAGCGCGGTCCTTGCCCTGCCGGGGGTGGGTCCCAAGACCGCCCGCCTCCTGTGGGAGGCGTTCGGGTCCGTGGACGCCATGCGGGCGGCCGGGGTGGAAGCGATCATGACAAGGACCGGACTCGGGCCGAAACGGGCCGCTGCCGTGGCAGCCGCCCTGGCCGGACAGGGCGATTGATCTTTTCGTGATTTTTAGGTAGGTTCCACGATCTTTTCGTTCGGAGACCTTCATGCCTCCCTTGCAGGAATTCCTCGCCCTCGCCCGGTCCATTCCCCCGGAACACCGCTACCGCACCGTCTACGACGCGGATTTTTCCGTGCTCGTGCCCGGCAAGGAAGCCATCGACGCCGACACCTTGGACGTGTTTTCGCGGATCGGCTTCGCCGGCCGCACCGTGGTCGATCTTGGCTGCAATTTCGGGTTTTTCACCTTCCAGGCCAGCCGCCTCGGCGCGGCGAGCGTGGTCGGCGTGGACCGGGAGGCCCGGGTGCTTGCGGGCTGCCAACTCCTCAAGGACCACTTCGGCATCGGGAATGTCTCATTTGAGCGTCACGACATCGACGATCCGGCCTGCGCCTTGCCGGCCCGGCAATTCGATATCGCCATGCTGGTGGAATTTATCGGCAAGACATTCGTGGTGGAAAACCGGGTCGGCCCGGCCCTGGCCTTTCTGGAACGGCTGTCCCGGCGCGAGCTCGTCGTTTCGGTCCAGAAGGTCTACTGGATCCGCAAGGAACTGGGCACGACGCCCCAGCGGCTTCGGGAGATCTATCCGGACCGGTACGTGCGGGGCGGCGATTTCCTGCTGCTCGACTACGTGCGAGACTTCCTGGCCCCGCGCTGGCGCATGGAGCCGCTTTCGCCCATGACGGAAGAGTACGAAAAGCCGCGCAAGTTCCTGCGCTTCACCCCGGCCTGAGCCATGGCGGACGGCACCCGTCGCGACGACATCCGGCCCGGCCTGTCCGTGGCCATTGTGCTCAAAAAGGACCAGCGCACGGGCCGGCTTACCCAGGGCGTGGTCAAGGACATCCTGACCAAGGCCCCGCACCACTCGCGGGGCATCAAGGTCCGGCTGACGGACGGCCAGATCGGCCGGGTCCGGGCCATTCTCGCTTCCTGACCTCCCGGCCTACAGCGCCTTCCACAGGGTCTGGACCGGGGTGAAGGCGGCGTCGAGTTGCGGACTGATGTCCACTGTGATTTCGTCCTCGCCGCGCGTTACCCGGACATGCCCCTCGGCCGGCAGGCCGGCCTCGCGGGCCGCGTCGGCCCACCGGGCCAGGTCCGCCTCGATCAGTTCTTCCAACGCCGGTTCGGGACGGCAGGGACGGCAAAAGCTCGACACCGTCACCCAGGCCTGGTCCTGGCGATCCTCCGTTGCCTCCCGGCAACCCTGGCATTCCCCGCTCATTGGCGCTCCTTGGCGGCCGGCCCTTCAGGGCCGGTTTCTCTCGTTCGTTCTTGGGTTTTCTGGCCCGCCGGCAGGCCCGGCCATGTGATGACGACACTCTCGGCCTCAGCCCGGATCATGGCCCGCGGGACAGGAGAGGGCGAAATCGTTCCAGGCCGGGGTGTGCGGTTCGAGCCGGCCGTCGCCCCGGATATGGACCACCCTGGCCCCCCTGGTGAGCAGGGCCGGCGCGACGCACACGGCCCTGTGGCACCGCCTGGGGTCCTCTTCGGCGCACAGGAGCGCCAGCCGGTAGGCCTGCCGCCAGGCCGCCATCACCCGTTCCACGCCCCGGGCGAACGACACCACGTTTTCGATGCCCGTGCCCCGGACCAGGCCGCCGAGCTCGCGGCCGAGGTACAGGTAGCCGACGCCCCAGGACCGCAGGGACTTTTCCAGGACGTCCTTGGAAAAGTGGGGCAGGTAGCGGGAGACCGGGTGGGACCGGACATCGACGAGCAGGTTGACCCCGTGGCAGGCGAGCAGGCTCAGGAAGGCCGCCCGTTCGTGGTGGCCGTGGCCGATGGTGTAGATCGGCGGCCGGGAAAGGGGTTCGCGCTGCATCAGGCGGCCCCGGTCAACTCCTGGTAGCGGAAGCAGCGCCTGAGGTGGTCGTTGACGAGGCCGGCCGCCTGCAGGAAGGCGTAGACGATGGTCGGGCCGACAAATCCGAAGCCCCGGGCCTTCAGGTCCCGGCTGACCTGTGCCGCAAGCGGCGTGGTGGCCGGAACCTGGCGGATGTCGTCCCAGCCGCCGACCACGGGCCGGCCGTCCACGAAGCGCCACAGGTAGGCGTCAAAGGAGCCGAAGGCCGCCTGCACGGCCAGATAGGCCTGGGCGTTTTTGACCGAGGCCGCGATCTTGGCCCGGTTGCGGATGATCCGGCCGTCGCCGGCCAGGGCGGCCGTCTTGGCGGGGTCGAAAGCGGCCACCCGGGCCGGATCGAAGCCTTCGTAGGCCTCGCGGTAGCCCTCGCGACGGTTGAGGACCGTCAGCCACGACAGCCCGGCCTGGGCCCCCTCGAGGATGAGCAGCTCGAAAAGGGCCCGGTCGTCGTGCAGCGGCGTCCCCCACTCCAGGTCGTGGTAGCGGACGTACAGCGGATGGTCGCCGCACCAGGGGCAGCGGATTTTCGGTTCCGGCCCGGCCACGGCTAGAGCCCCAGCTCGCCCCATACGGCGTCGATGCGGGCCTTTGTGGCCGGGTCCATGGCCAGGGCGTCGGGCCACTCCCGCATGTGCCCTTCCTCGGGACCCTTTTTCGTGGCGTCGATGCCGATCTTGCCGCCGTAAAAAGCCGTGGGCGAGGCGTGGTCCAGGGCGTCCAGGGGCCCGTCCACGATCACGATGTCGCGCCTGGGGTCCACGTTGTTGCCGAGCCGCCACAGGACCTCGGAGGTGTTCTGCACATTGACCCCGGCGTCGACCACCACGATGCATTTGGTGAACATCATCTGGCCAAGGCCCCAGATGGCGTACATGATCTTGCGCGTCTGGCCGGGATAGCGCTTGTCGATGGAGACGAAGCAGAAGTTGTGAAAGACGCCTTCCAAGGGCAGGCTCAGGTCCACGATCTCGGGCAGCTGTTTTTTGATGAGCGGCAAGAACAGCCGTTCGGTGGCCTTGCCCATGTAGCAGTCCTCCATGGGCGGCGGACCGACCAGGGTGGCCGGATACACGGCGTCTTTCCTGTGGGTCAGGGCCGTGACGTGGAAGACCGGGTAGTCGTCGGCCAGGGAATAGTAGCCCGTGTGGTCGCCGAAGGGGCCTTCGCGGCGACGCTCGCCCGGCTCCACATACCCTTCCAGCACGAACTGGCTCGAGGCCGGGACCTGCAGGTCCACGGTCTTGCACTGCACCAGTTCCACCGGGGCCTGGCGCAGGAAGCCGGCGAACAGGAATTCGTCGATGTCGTCGGGCAGCGGCGCGGTGGCGGCGTAGGTGCAGGCCGGGTCCGGGCCGATGGCCACGGCCACGGGCAGGCGTTCGCCGCGCTTTTCGGCCAGGTTGTAGTGGGCGGCCCCGCCCTTGTGGCGGTGCCAGTGCATGCCGGTGGTGTTCTTGTCGAAAACCTGCATCCGGTACATGCCGACGTTGCGCTTGCCCGAGACCGGGTCCCGGGTCACCACCACGGGCAGGGTAATGAACGGTCCGGCGTCGCCCGGCCAGGTGGTCAGGACCGGCATGATGGACAGGTCCACGTCGTCGCCGGTCAGGACCACGTCCTGGCACCGGCCGCTGGCCACGGTCTTGGGAAAGATGCCGGCCATCTTGGCCAGCTTCGGCAGGAGCTTGAGCTTGTCGATCAGGCCCTCGGGCTTTTCCAGCTCCAGGATCTCGTCAATGCGTCGGCCCAGGGCGTCCAGGTTGTCGCACTCCAGGGACAGGTGCATGCGGGGATAGGACCCGAACACGTTGGTCACCACCGGAAACCGGGCCCCCGTGGGACGCTCGAAATACAGGGCCGGACCCACGGCCTTGGAGACGCGGTCCGTCACCTCGGCGATCTCCAGGTACGGCGAAAGCTCGGTGGAAATGCGCCGCAGTTCGCCCTTTTTCTCCAACAGCCGCAAAAAATCCTGCAAGTCCTTGTATGCCATGGGGTATCGCTCCGGGGTGGGTCTGGCCGGCCTGGACCGGTCCCCGCCTTTATACCCGAAGCCGCAATCCCGTAAAGGGCCGGGCCGCGCCGGCCAAGAGCCGGGCCAGAAAGCCGGACGCCCACTCCTCGGGCAACGGCCCCACGGACAGGCAGGCCGGAACAAGGACGGTTCGGCCGAACCGGACCCGCGACAGGCCGGCCACGACCGGATCGGCCGTTTCCGGCCGCTCGAGCATGAGCCGGTAGGCCACCCGGCCCGGACGCCAGGAGGCCTGGACCGCCGCCAGCCCGGCCGTGGGCAGCCGTCCCCAGAGCCGCAGGTTCCAGGCCGGCCCATCCCGGCCTGCCGGCAGGCGCGCGGCCAGGAGCTCCGACTGGGCAAGGCCCGGCCAGGCCCAGGGCACGAAGGCGAGACGGCCCTCGCCGGGCGCGAGAAATGCGCCGGCCGCGTCGCACAGGGCGCGCACGGCGTCCCAGTCGGCGCGGGCGGCCGGATTGCCGCGCAGCCACAGCCGGAAACGGATCCTGGAGGCGGTCAGGTCCAGGGAAGGCCCGGAAGGCGAGGGGAGACCGGGGAGATGGCGCTCGAAGCGGGACCGGGCCTCGGTCAGTGCGGCCAGGAGCAGGGCCGGATCTGAGCGGAAGGAGGGCGGGGGCGTCACGTCCCTGAGCCGGATCTCGGGCTCCAGGGCCTCGATGCGGAAAAGGAGGTCCCGGCCGGGCGCGGGCTCGTGCTCCAGGCGGGCCAGGAGCCGGTGCCCGGCCACCACCACCCAGAAAAGGCCCCTCGGTCCCGGTCCGGCGAGCCGCCCCCGCACGGTCTGTCCCACCGCCCGGCCCCGGCGAAAGGCCTGGGGATCGGACCGGTCCCTGCCGTCCGGCGACCGGCCGCCGCTGCCTGGGTTGTCGGTGATGCGCATGGTTGCGGTGTGCCGCCGGCGGCCGGGACGAAGCGCCGCCTCTTACCTGGTGTTCTGGGCCAGGATCAGCTCCACTTCGTCCAGGGACAGGCCGGTGGCCTTGGCCAGGGCCTGGGGCGACTGGCCCCGGCGGGAGCCGTTCAGGATGATCTGGCGCAGGAAGTCCGGGGACCGGCTGTATTCCTTGGCCTTGCGGACCAGCTTTTCCAGTTCGTCGCGGCGCTCCTCCAGCTTCTGGTCCAGTTCCGCCAGTTCGGCCTGCCGGCGCTGAAAGCTCCCCACCAGCTCCTGTTCGAGCTTGGCGTTGAAGTCGAGTTTTTTGAGCAGGGAATCCTGGTTTTTCTGCAGCTTGGCCAGCAGTTCCTCGGACCGGCGCAGCCTGGAGAAAAACAGGACCACCAGCAGGAGCAGGGCCAGTTCGCAAACGGTCAGGAAGATGACCAGGGTGGAGTAGCCGTTCATGGCAACGCGTCCGCCGGCCGGACCGGGAGGCGTTTCGGACCAGGGGCAGGGGAAGAAGGGACGGCCGGGATCGGAAGGACAGGCATGGACGGTCCGGCGACAGGCGCTAGATTTTCATGTTGATGATGTGGCCGGCAAAGGGCGTGGGATTGCTGGCCTGGGTTTCCTCGGGTTCCGGCCGGGGGGCGCGGCGGGGCCGGTGCCGGCCCTGGCCCTTGGGCTGACGCTGCTTCTGGTCGCCCACGGTATCGGCCGCATCCTGCTTCTCGATGCGCTGAGTCTGCTTGTTCTGCTCGGCCAGGACCTGCTGGGCCATGGCCTGGGTGGCGGCCAGGCTGGCGTCAGGGTGCACGAGCTCGGCGTGGGCCACGTTTTGCGCGTAGGGCAGGGCCTGGAAGATGGTGGTCAGATCGATGGACATCTACTTCACCAGGAAATCCTCGATAAGCAGGTTATCCAGCGGCTGGGCCCCGATGAACTGGTTGATGACCGACAGGACGTCTTTTTTGAGGACCTCGGCGTTGTTCCGGTCGGTCAGGAACTCCAGGTTCTTGTTTTTGAGATAATAATACACGGCGTCCCGCACGACAATGAGATTCCGCTTGAATTCCAGCTCCACGGCCGGCTCCCGGGTCGCGGCCGTAAAGCGGATGGTCAGGAATCGGGTGCGGCCCTTGGCGTCGACCAGTTCGATCAGGAACGGGTCCATGGCCATGATGATTTCCGGCTGCGGCGCGGGCGGCTCGGGCGGCGGGGGCGTGGGCTCGGCCGGCGGCGGGGCTTCGACAGGCGGCGGCGCCTCTTCGACCACCGGCGCGGGGGCCGGTTTTTTCAGGAGGAAAAAGGCCGCCGCGCCGATGGCCAGGGCCAGGACTACGCCGAGGACAAGGAAAAGCTTCTTGCGGGACGGTTTCGGCTGCTCGGCTTCGACCGGGAAGGGACTGGTTTCCTCCTCGGCGGCCTGGGGCGCGGCCTCTTCTTCCTCGTCCTCCAGAAACGGAGCGTCGTCGAGGTCGAGGTCGACCTTCTGGAGGGCCTTTGGCAGGTCGTCGGACAGTTCGCTGTCGTCAAGCTTGGCCTTGACCTGGGAATCGAAACCGTCGTCCGCAACCATGGAAGCCTCGTGGGCAGGGGCCGGGCCGGTCGTCTAGGGATCGGCTCCAGGGAGTCCGGCGGGACGGCGCGACCCGGAACCGGACCGGTCGCGCCGGATTCCGGCCGCGCGAAAGGGAACCCGGGCGTCCCGGACGGGCCGGGACGCTGGCGGGAGAGGCCTATTTGTCGAAAATCTTGTCGATTTTTTTGGCCCAGGGTTTCGGCGGTGAAGGGCTTGACGATGTAGTTGGACACCTTGGCCTGGACGGCCTCGATGATGTTTTCCTGCTGCGCTTCGGCCGTGACCATGAGAAAGGGCAGGTTGGCGAACTCCTCGCTGGAACGGACCTTGCGCAGGAGTTCGATGCCCGGCATCTTAGGCATGTTCCAGTCGGAGATGATGAAATCGATCTTGTCCTTGTTCAGGGTCTCCCAGGCGCTGCTGCCGTCGTCGGCCTCGATGATGTTGTTAAACCCCAGTTGCCTGAGGATGTTCTTTATGATTCTGCGCATGGTGGAAAAGTCGTCAACGACAAGGATGCGCATTTCCTTATTGGCGGCCATGGCTGTTCTCCTGTTGGTGCGGCTGCGTCACTGTCGCCTGGGGGCGGCGGAGGCGGTTTGGCGGCGGTGTCTCCGGCGCGGCCGCCGCAACCCCTGCCCCTTCTGTGTCAATGCTGCTCGATGTTGTACTGGGCCTTGAACTTCTGGCGGAGCCGGGCCAACGCCTGGGAGTGCAGTTGCGACACCCTTCCCTCGGTAATGCCCATGACCTCGGAAGTCTCCCGCATATTCAGTTCCTCGCCGTAATAGAGCGACAATACCAGCTTTTCCCTGGGAGTCAAATCATCGATCAGGGAGGCCAGCTTGTCCACGAGCTCCTTGAATTCGGCGGATTTGTAGGGCTCGTTTTCGAGCTGGTTTTTCTGGTAGGAGGAAATGTTCTCGGTGATGGCGTCAAGGCTCAGGCACAGCTGGTTCTGCAGGGCCTCGAGCCCCTGGGTGACCTCGCGTTCGGAGAGGCCCGTGGCCTCGGCCAGCTGTTCCACGGTCGGCGGCTTGCCCGAATCGCCTTCGATGCGCCGGGAAGCCTCCTCCAGGGTGCGGACCCGGTGCCGCTGGCCCCTGGAAAACCAGTCCATGCGCCGCAGGTCGTCGAGCATGGCCCCCTTGATCCGGGACTCGGCATAGGTCTCGAACTTGATGCCCAGTTCCGGCCGAAACCGGCCCAGGGCCTCGATCAGGCCCATGGCCCCGGCGCTTAAAAGCTCGCCCAGCTCCACGGACTGGGGCAGCTTGGCCTTGAGCCGGCTGGCCACGATCTTGATCTTGGGCGAGTAGTGGCGCACGATCTCCTGCCGATCGCGCGCGTCGAAGTCTTTCCACTGGGTCGCCCCGGATTCGAGCCTAAGCCAGGGGCTGTTCCTGGAAGAGGAGCTTTTTCCAGAAGAATTTGATGTTTCCATCGAGCTTGGCGTCCACGTTCCAGGAATCGATCGTTTGGGCCAGTTCCATGACCTTTTTGCTGGCCGGCGCGTCGGGCGTCAGGTGGCAAAAGGGCTTTTGCCGGATCACCGCGTTTTTCACGGCCGGATCCGCCGGCACGACGCCCGTGAAGTCCAGGGAGATGCCGGACAGAAAGTGGTCGCAGGCCGTGGCCAGTTTTTCGAAGACCGCCTTGGCGGCCTTGACGCTCGGGGCCATGTTCACCACCACGCGGAACCGGTGCACGCCGTGGTGGACATGCATGACCTTGATCAGGGCGTAGGCGTCGGTCAGGGAGGTGGGCTCGGTGGTCAGGACCAGCAGCCGTTCCCGCGCGGCCAGATTGAAATAAATGACATTGTCGTTGATTCCCGCCCCTGTGTCCACAAGCAAATAGTTGATCTCCCCCTCCAGATAATCCATGGCCTCGAGCAGGTCGAGCTTTTGTCCGGTGGACAGGGCCAGCATGTCGCTGACGCCGGAGGAGGCCGGCAGGATGGAAAACCCGAAGGGCGTCTCCATGAGGACCTGCTTGAGGTCCACGCCTTCGTGGAAGAGGTGGAACAGGTTCATGGTGGGCGTCAGGCCAAGCAGGATGTCGACGTTGGCCAGCCCCAGGTCGGCGTCGAGCAGCACGACTTTGCGCCCGAGCCGCGACAGGCAGTAGGCCAGGTTGACCGAGAGGTTGGTCTTGCCGACCCCGCCCTTGCCCGACGTGACGGACAGGACCTGCGGGATGTCCGACCCGGAACGCGGGCGGCTTTGTTGATCGGCTCTGCGGATGGGCATGTGTCGTCCTTAGACGCCGGCGTCGGCATCGGGATAGTCGCCGGGCAACTGGTGTTTGAAAAGCAGTTTCCACACAGCCTTGCCCGTGGCCGGCGTCATGCCCTGGGTCAGTTCCGGTCCGAAGGCCAGGGCCGAGACCGGCAGGGACGAGGCATGCGCCATGTTGACAAGACTTCCATAATTACAGGCTTCGTCGAGCTTCGTCCAGACCAGGCTGGCCAGGGCGTCGCAGCGGTAGACCCGCAAAAAGGCGGCGGCCTGGGCCGGGGCGTACAGGGGGGAAAGGACCAGGTGGGCCGACAGCTCCCGGCGGCCGCCAAGCCCCATCCCGGCGCACCAACCGGCCATGGCCCCGTCGCCGCGCAGGCTCGGCGTGTCCACGAACACGGCGTCGCCGCCGGCCGCCTCGCCGAGGATCCGGCGAAAATCCTCCGGGCCGTCGGCCTCGGCGTAGGACAGGCCCGAGAGTTCGGCGTAGTGGCGCAACAGCAGCCGTCCCTTGCCCCGGCCGCCGTCGGCGTTGACCACCACCACCCGGCGTCCCGGTTCCTGGCGGCGGACGGCCAGGGCCAGGCGCAGCAGATTGGTGGTCTTGCCGACCCCGCTCGGACCGACGAACAGTTGGGTCGCGCCCGGCCATTCCGTCCGCGTCAGGGGTTTGACGCGGACCAGCCGGGACAGGGCCGGAATCACGGTCTCCTCGCCGCGCTCCACAATGGAGCGGTAGATGGCCAGGATCGAGGCCTCGTCCACGCCCTCGCGCTCCAGAAATTCCAGGGCCAGGCGCTGGCGGGGGGAGAGGGAGCCGAAATCCATGCGCGGCCGCAACAGCGCCAGCAGGTGGCCCTTGATCTCGCCCCATTCCCGGTTCCAGTCGCCGGGCTGGGCCGTCGCCTGCGGCGTTTCGGCCGTCTGGACCGGCGCGGCCGCGGCCTTGGCCGGCGCTTTGCCGTTGCCATTGCCGTTGCCGCCGGCCGGCCGGGCCGGGACCTTGGCCGGGGCCGGATGTTCCAGGGCGGCCATGACCTCGCACAGCCGCCGGCCTTCCTCGCGCACGGTCTGGCTGCCGAGGATCACGGCGTCGGAACCGAGCTCCTGGCGGACCTGGGACAGCACGGCGGCCATGGTTTCGCCACGGAACGTCTTAACCCGCATTGGACAGTCCTATGTTGGCGACGGATTGGAGCTTGATCTCCGCCGGGATCTCGGCCTGGGAGATGACCGGCAGGTTCGGGATGAAGCGGGCCAGGAGCTGGGCCAGGTGGGGCCGCACCAGGGGCGAGGTCAGGAGCACGGGCTGGCCTTCGGACAAAAGCGCCTTGTCCATGGCCCGCTGGATGGCCTGGATGATCCGCTGGGCCAGGCCCGGCTCCATGGCCAGATAGGCGCCGTGGTCGGTCTGGCGCACGCTTTCCTGGATGGCCCCCTCGACCTTGGGCGCGAGGTTTAGAATCGGCAGCGCCCCCTCGGCCGTGAGATAGGGCTTGACGATGGTGCGGCCCATGCGGGAGCGGACGTATTCCGTGAGCTGGTCCGGGTCCTTCACCGACGAGCCGTAGTCGGCCATGGTCTCGACCACGGTCAGGATGTCGCGGATGGACACGCCTTCCCTGACCAGGTTCTGCAGCACCTTCTGGACGCCGCCGAGGTTCATGGCGCCGGGCACCAGGTCTTCCACGGCCTTGGGGGCGCGCTTGGCCAGGTTGTCGAGCAGGCCTTGGACTTCCTGGCGGCCCAGGAATTCGCTCAAGTGGCGCTTGAAGACTTCGGTCAGGTGGGTGGCGATGACCGTTGCCGGGTCGACCACGGTGTAGCCGGCCAGCATGGCCTCTTCCTTGTGCAGCTCGGGCACCCACAGGGCCGGCAGGTTGAAGGCCGGCTCGCGGGTCTCCACGCCCTGGATGCGGTGCTTGGCGTCGCCCGGGTCCATGGCCAGGTAGTGGTCGATGAGGATTTCGGCCGAGGCCACCTCGTTGCCCTTGATCAGCACGACGTACTGGCCGGGCCGCAACTGCAGGTTGTCGCGCAGGTGCAGGGAGGGGATGACCACGCCCATGTCCAGGGCGAACTGGCGGCGGATGGAGCGGATGCGCGAGAGCAGGTTGCCGTTTTGCTCCTCGTCGACCAGGGGAATGAGCCCGTAGCCGACCTCGAGCTCCAGGGCGTCCAGCGGCAGGAGCGTCTGGACCTCTTCCGGGGTTTCCAGTTCCGGAGCCGGCTTTTTCTCCTTCTGCTCGGCCTCGACCTGGAGCATCTCCTGCTGCTTGTCCGACAGGCGGGCCACCAGGAAGAGCAGGCCGGCCAGGACCAGGAAGGGGATGGTCGGCAGGCCCGGCACGATGGCGAACAGGAGCAGCATGCCCGACACCAGGCGAAGCGCCCTGGGGTGGAAGGTCAGCTGGGCCAGGAACTCCTCGCCCATCTTGGCTTCCGAGGCGGCCCGGGACACGATCAGGCCGGCGGAGGTGGAGATGATGATCGAGGGGATGATGGAGACCAGGCCGTCGCCGATGGTCAACAGGGTGTAGGTCTGGGCCGCGTCCTTCCAGTTCATGCCCTTTTGCATGACCCCGATGAGGAAGCCGCCGCAGATGTTGATGGCCGTGATGATGATGGTGGCGGAGACGTCTCCGGAGACGAACTTGCCCGCGCCGTCCATGGCGCCGTAGAAGTCGGCCTCCTTGCGGATGACCTCGCGGCGTTCCGTGGCCTGCTTTTCGTTGATCAGGCCGGCGTTGAGGTCCGCCTCGATGGCCATCTGCTTGCCCGGCATGGCGTCCAGGGTGAAACGGGCGGCCACCTCGGCGATGCGGGTGGTGCCGGCCACGATGACCTTCTTGTTGATGGCGAAAAGGACCAGGAAGATGACGCAGCCGACGATGTAGTTGCCGCCGACCACGAACTGGCCGAAGGCCTGGATGACGTGGCCCGCGGACGATGGGCCTTCGTCGCCGTGGAGCAGGATGAGGCGGGTGGAGGCCACGTTCATGGACAGGCGCAGCAGGGTGGTGACCAGGAGCAGGGACGGGTAGATGGAAAATTCCAGCGGCGACCCCATGAACATGCTGGTGACCAGGATGACCAGGCTGACGGAGATGGAAAAGGTCAGCATCAGGTCGATGAACACCGGCGGAATGGGCACCAGCATGACGAAGAGAATGACCACCACGCCGGCCGCCAGCATGATGTCGCCCTGGCGGGCGAACTGGGCGTAGTTGAATTTGATCGGGTCAGCGGTCTTCGCCATGATTTTGACGCCTTCTCCCGGGCCGCTTCGACCTAGCGGGGCCGGCCGGGACGCTTGAACTTGTCGAGTTGGGCCAGGATCGAGGCCACTGCCTGGTAGAGTTCCTCGGGTATCGTCTGGCCGATTTCCACGTTCTTATACAAGGCCTGTGCCAGGGGCTTGTTCTCGCGGATGGGAATGCGGTGCTCGCGGGCGATTTCCTTGATCTTCTCCGCCATGTGGTCCGCGCCCTTGGCCAGGAGCATGGGGGCCGGGGATTCCAGGGGGTTGTAGCGCAGGGCGCAGGCCAGGTGGGTCGGGTTGGTGATGACCACGTCGGCCTTGGGCACGTCCTGGAGCATGCGCCGCTGCATGACCTCCATCATCTTGCGCTTCTGCTGCTGCTTGATGGCCGGGTCGCCGATGGCCTGCTTGGTTTCGTCTTTGACCTCGTCCTTGGTCATTTTGAGGTTTTCCTCATAATCCCAACGGGTGTACCAGACGTCGAGGATGGCGATGAGGACCATGGGCGCCAGGGTGTACAGGACCATGATGAAGCCGTTGCCGAGCAGGAAGGCGGCGAAGGTTTCGGTGGTCTGGTAAAACAGCGGAAAGAATTCGTCGAACTTGTTTTTAAGGATCAGATACGGGGCCACGGCGATGGCCCCGGCCATGGCGATCTGCTTGCCGAGCTGCACCAGCGTCTTCGGATTGATCAAGAGCTTTTTGACGGCGCCCATCGGATTGAAGATGTTGCTGAAATCGGGATTGAAGAGCCTGGAGTACCACAGGTCCCCGACCTGCCACCGCTGGGTGGCGTAAGCGACCGCGGCCATGACCAAAAGCAGCGGCAGAAGCATCATGGCCAGCTTCTGGGACAGGAGCCACATCAGGGCGTTGACGCCGTCCGGGGTGGCGTCAAAGGCCAGACGCTGGCCGAGGAACAGGACAAAGACCTCGCGCAGGTCTTCGCCCATGCCGCCGATGAGGATCCGCAGAGCAAACAGCCCGGCCAGGAGCACGGTGAGCTTGGGCAGTTCCTGGCTGCGGGCCACGGACCCTTTTTCGCGGGCCTTTTCCCTCCGTTTTTGGGTGGCTTTTTCTGTCTTGCTCGGATCTCTGGCCATCGCGCCCCGCCGCGCCGCATCGGCTTGAACCGGACCCCCGGGTCCGAACGCCGTCTGTTGCCTGTTCTATCCGTTCGTTTTCTACGAAGGCCGCAGACCGGGCCGTCAGCCCGAGGCCTTGAGCACCAGCCGGTACATGGGCCCGAGCTCGGCGATGTATTGGCCCACGTAGATGGCCATGGCGCCGAAGACCAGGGTCATGAACAGGAAGCCCACGCTGATTTTGAGCGGAAAGCCGATAAAAAGCACGTTCATCTGGGGCGCGGCCCGGGCCACCAGGGCCAGGGCCAGGTCCACCATGAAGATCGAGGCCATGATCGGGGCCGCGATTTTGAGCGCCATGACAAAGAGCTGTCCGGAAAAGCCGATGAGGTGTTCGCCCAGGGCCGGGTTGATGAAAAGCCCGCCCGGCGGGACCAGGGCGAAGCTCTGGGCCATGCAGTCCAGCAGGAACAGGTGGCCGTTTAGGCTCAGGAACAGCACGGTGGTGATCTGGTTCATCAGGTGGCCCAGGCCCGACTCCGAGGCCCCCGTCATGGGGTCGACGCTGTTCATGAGCGAAAAGCCCATGGAAAAGCCCATGATCGCGCCGGCGCCCTGAACGGCGGCGAACAGGAACATGACCAGGATGTCGAGCAACAGCCCAAGGACGATCTCGCCGAGAAACATCAGGGCCAACGTCCAGGGATTGTTCGGCAACTGGACCGCCGGGAAGGAGAGCATGGGAAAGACGGCCAGGGTCAGGACCATGCACAGGGCCCCCTTGACGGGGGTCGGCAGGAGGTTGGCTCCGAAAAACGGCAGCAGGAACAAGACGATGCTGATGCGCATCAGCGTCAGGATGAAGCTGAACATGGCGTTCGGGTCGAAATGGAACAGATCCATGGCAGGCGGCAAGCAAAAGACGGACCACAGGGTCCGGGTTATTCGAGGATGTAGCGGGCCGGGTTGACCGGCACCCCGCCCAGGCGGATTTCGTAGAAGAGGTGGGGACCGGCGGCCTGGCCGAAATCCCCCACGTGCCCCAGGAGCTGTCCCCGGGCCACGGCCTGGCCCTTGGCCACGGCCGTATCGCCGAGGTGGCCGTAGGCGGTGACCAGGCCGGCCTGGTGGTCCAGGGTCACGGCGAAGCCGCCGCCGTCCGCTTCCCCGGCAAAGGTCACCACGCCGTCGCCCGGGGCCACCACCGGCGTTCCCACCGGGGCGGCGATGTCCAGGCCCTTGTTGAACTCCTTGCGACCGGTAAACGGCGAAATCCGCTCGCCAAAGGGCGAGGCGATCCAGCCTTCCACGGGCCAGGACATGGGCATGGAGGCCGGGAGCGCCCCCTTGGCCGTCAGGGTCGCCAGCAACTCCTGCTGGCGGAGGGTCTCCGTGGCCGCGCCCTGGCGCAGGTCGGCCAGAAACCGGTGGAGCCGGCGGGTGAGCATTTCCTGGCGGTAGAGCGGCAGGTACTTCTTGTCAAAATCCTTGTCCTCGCCGGCCGGGGCCACCTCCCGAGGCTCCTGGTCCAGGCCCACCATCCGGCGCAGCTTGGCGTCAAAGCCACGCAACCGGTCGAGGTCGGCCTCCAGGCCCCTGACCGTATCCGTCAGGCGCAACAGCTGGGCGTTCTGTTCCCTGGCCTGGCTGTCAAGGGCGGCCAGTTCCGATTCCATCCGTTTATAATTGTAATAATATCGTAGGAGATACAGGTCGCCGGCCGCGAGCAGGGCCACGGCCAACAGGACGGCCGCGAAAAGCCAGCCCCGGAAACGGAGCTTGCGGCAGGAGCCGTGCTGGTCCTGAAAGACGACGATCTGGTACTGCTTGAACATCAGCGGGGATCCGGGCCGGACGGCGTGGGGGGGACGGCGTCCCGGCCGCGCTGCCAGCGGCCCAGGGCATGCTCCAGGTTCACGCCCCTTTTCTTGCCTGTGGCGCAGATGTCCCGGATCCAGGTTTCGGCCTCGTGGCGCATGGACTTGCCGGCCATGGGGCAGGGATTGGAGAAGACCGGCAGTTCCCAGGCCCTGGCGGCGCGGACGATGGTCTTCTTGTCCACGAGCAAAAGCGGCCGGATGACCGTCAGACGCCCGTCAAAGAAGGATTCGCGGCAGGACAGGCCGTCCACCCGGCCGTTCTGGAAGATGTTGAGAAAAAAGGTGGCCGCCAGGTCGTCGGCGGTGTGGCCGAAGGCCAGGTGGGTCAGGCCGTAGCGGCCGCACAGGTCGAACAGGCGCTTGCGCCGCAGCCAGGCGCAGTAGAAGCAGGCCGACTTTTTCTTGTTCTCCTCGGAAAAGGCCCGGGGGCCGAAATCCGTGACCTCGATGTGGGCCGGGACGCCGAGGTCGGCGCACAGGCCGGCCAGGGGCTCGTGGTTCGTCGGGTCGAAGCCGGGATTGAGGTGCAGGAGCATCAGTTCCACCGGAAAGGGGACGATGCGGCGGCGGATGGCCATGACGGCCAGCAGGACCAGGCTGTCCACGCCGCCGGACACGGCCAGGCCGACGCGGGCGCGCGGGGAGAGCTGGCCGGTCTCCATCATGAGTTTGCCGGCCTTGGCCACGCAGACCCGCTGGGCGTAGCCGAGGTCCCTGGCGCGCAGGGGATGCGGGGAGCGGGACATGTCCTTACCTTGTCACAGGGTGCTTTCGAGGAGGATCTCGCGCACCTCGGCGATCTGTTCGAGGATGGCGGCCATGACGTTTTCCATCTGGGCCGGGGTCACGTCAAGCCGGGCGAAGACCGCTTCCGAGGGGGCGTACTGCATGCCGTCGATGCCCATGCCGATGCCGGTCATCTTGGCGATGACGTCGCCCACGTGCACGAGGTCCAGGGCCAGGTCCGGTTCGGGACTGCTGTCCGGGCGCAGGCGGTAGCGGACCACGTTGACGATGGACAGGGGAATGGACCAGCGGTCGAGGAGGATGGCCCCGAGCTCCGCGTGGTTGATGCCAAGCACCATTTCCTCGGCCTGTTCAAAGGAGATGTGGCGTTCGTGGGCCAGGCTGAGAATGGGGCCGGCGTCGACTTCCAGAAAGGAGCCCATGACGGTCTTGCCGATGTTGACCAGGAGTCCGGCGGTGAAGGTGTGGGGAGGGGCGACGATGTCGAGTTCCTGGGCCAGGGTTTCCGAAGCCGTGGCCACGGCCACGGAGTGTTCCAGAAGTTCGCCGGGCCGCAGGCCGTAGCCCTTGATCTCGTAGCGGGTGAACGGGGCCACGCCCGAGGCGATGACCAGCTGGTAGATCCGGTGCAGCCCCAGGCGCATGAGCGCTTCCTTGACCGTGGTCACCTTGCCGCCGCCGCCGAAAAAGGCCGAATTGGCCATGCGCAGCACGTTGACCGTCAGGCCCGGGTCGTATTCGATGATCCGGGCCAGCTGGCGCAGGTCGGCCTCGGGGTTGCCGATATAGGCCAGGACCTTTTGCACGGGCATGGGCATTTGCGGAATGGCGGCGGCTTTCTCGATGATTTCCTCGCGTCGGCTCATAACTCCCAGGACCTCCCGCAAGATGAGATCACAACCCGGCCCGTGTCGGCGAAAACACGCATGGTCCGCGGAATGGTGCCGCCCACGTCCTCGGCGGTAAGACGCATCCCGTTGACCTGCAAAAGCTTTTTCAGCGCCGCGAAGTTGTTGGCTCCCGTGTCGAACTGGTTGGAGATGTGCATCATCCGGCCGCAGCCCGCGGCCCGAAGCACCAGGTTTTCCCGGGTGGCGCCCCGGTTGAACATGGCGCGCATCATCTGCGGGACGCCGAGGTTGACGTACATGTAAGGATTCTTGACCGGCCCCTTGGCGCTCTCCCGGGCCACGGGAAGCAGGCAATGGATGAGCCCGGCCACGCCGGCCACCGGGTCGTAGGCGGCAAGGCCCAGACAGGAGCCCAGGGCGTGGGTGACCAGGACGTCGCGGGCCCGGGTGGTGACTTTCATGTCGGAGATGCTGACGATGATCTCCATGGCTCGTGGAACTTGATCCTTGATCGCAAGAGGTTGGCGGCGGTTGCGGCTGAAGGGGCAACCTAGCCGGAAAGGCCGGCCAGGACAAGGCCGCCGGCCCGCGGCCTTCTTGTTGCGGTTCAAGCGAAATCCGCCGCTGGACATGCCAGTGGACAGAAGGCGGGCAAGCGAATACCTTTCCGTCCCTTCGGGACGCGAAGGCGGATCATGGGCGAGAGCCAAAGGGAGAGGCGATGTCCATCGAGTTTTTTAAAGAGATCATCGGGCAATACGGGTATCTTGCCCTGTTCATCGGCACGTTTCTCGAAGGGGAGACCATCCTGCTCCTGGCCGGCTTCGCCGCCCAGTCCCCGGAGTTCAATCTCGATCTGCGCTACGTCATCCTGTCCGCCTTTGCCGGCAGCCTGTCCGGCGACCAGACCGCTTTTTTCATCGGCCGGTATTTCGGCCGCCGCCTGCTGGAAAAAAGCGAGAAATGGCGTGCCCGGGCCGACCGTGTCCACGTCATGCTCAAGAAGTACCACGAGATCCTCATCCTCTCCTTCCGTTTTTTTTACGGTCTGCGCAACCTGACCCCCTTCGTCCTCGGCTCGTCCGAAATCACGGCCCGCAAGTTCTTCCTGCTCAATGCCGCGGGCGCGGCCATCTGGGCGGTGTCCTTCGCCCTGATCGGCTACGGCTTCGGCAGTCTTCTGGAGAACGTGCTGACCCGCATCATCGACAACGTCCATTATGCGGAACTGGCCGTCCTGGGCCTGGCCGCCCTGGCCATCCTCGGGACCTGGGTCGTCAAGCTGGTCCGCCGCCGCTAGGGCAAGCGCAACGCCGCGAACAGACTGACAAAGCAGGAACCGTTTGAGTTCCGCGCCAAAACGTGTAGGTTCACCATGCCCCAGGCATCTCGGTCGGACGTTTCGCCCGAAAAAGCGCGGAGCATCGAGGCCCTTTGGCATGCGCCTGACGGCCATGGAACAGGGAAGGGAGCCATGACCGACACCACGAACCTCGCGAAAAACGCTTCCGACATGCTGCGCCAGTGCCGCACGGCCCTGGGGAGCATGGAGTACGGCCTGTCCTCGGTCATGAAAGGCCGTGAACGGGATTTCCTCTCCCTCGGCGAAAACCTGATGTCCCTGCAGGACGGTTGCGAGGCGATTTCCCGAAACGCCCGGGAACTGGTGGAGTGCACCTCGGGCCAGGGCATGCCCGTTTCGCTGGAAGGGCTGTCCGGCGAACTGCGGGCCCTCACCGACGCCTCGGTCCACGACGCCGGCCGCCGCAGCCTCGAGGACATCGAGGGCGTGTCCCGCATCGTCAACGAGCTTTCGGGCATCGTCTCGGCCTTTTCCAAGATCGTCAAGCACCTGACCATGCTCGGCATCGCCACCAGAATCGAAAGCGCCCGCCTCGGCGCGGACGGACGGGGCTTTTCCACCCTGGCCGACGACGTGGAAAAACTCGCCCACCTGATCGTGGACCACTGCGCCGGCATCGCCGCCAAGGTGGAGGCCCTGCGCGGCCATGTGGACTCGGCCCGGCAGCGGACCCTGGCCATCATCCACGCCCAGGACCAGTGCCACGAAGCCATCTCCCGGGAACTCGGGGCCAATATCGCGGGCCTGGCGGACATGGCCGAGCGTTCGGCCTCGGTCTCCCGCGATCTGTCCCGCAATGCCGAGGAGATCGAGGCCGAAATCGCCAAGGCCGTGCGGTCGCTCCAATCCCACGACATCGTCCGCCAGCAGATCGAGCATGCCGAGCACGCCCTGTCAGAGGTGGCGGCGGTGCTCGACGACGGAGGCCGGACCGACGGCAGCGACGAAGACATCTTGGATCTGGTGGCCTTCGTGGCCGATGTCCTGACTCTGCAGACCTCGCAACTCGACAGCGCGGACAGGCATTTCTCCGAAGCCGCCGGCATCCTGCGCGGGTCCCTGGACTCCCTGGCCGCGCGCATCCGGGGCATCGGCACGGCCATCGCGGCCGTGGCCGGGGCCAGCGGCGCGGACAGTCCCCTGGCCCGGGTCGAGGCCGGCATCAGCACGGTCAAGGCCGAACTCGGGGACTACGCCAGCCAGGGCGAGGCCCTGGGCGGCATCATGGATTCCGTGGCCGAGACCATCACCGGCATGGGCGGATCCATCGAGGCCATCGAGGAAGTGGGGGCCGAAATCGAGCTTATCGCCATCAACGCCAGCATCAAGGCGGCCCATACCGGCGAGGCCGGCGCGGCGCTCGGCGTCCTGGCCCTGGCCATCCAGGGCCTGTCGGCCGACGCCCGGCGGCAGACCGATGCGGTGGCCGGCATCCTGGGCGACATTTCCAAAGCCGCCAAGACCCTGCAGGACAACGCGGCCGCCTATAACGACCAGTCCGAGGCCTGGCGGGTGGTCGGCGAGCTCGATGCGGTCCTGTCCGAAACCTCCCGGACGGCCAACCGGTGCGAAACGCTTTTCGCCACCCTCAAAAGCGCCAGCGCCGCCCTGGGGAGCCGGGCCGCCGAGGTGGGCCGGGCCATCGATTTCGACAAGGACATCGGCTCCCGGTTGCAGGCCATCCGCGGCACCCTGGAGGGGCAGGTGGGCATGGCCAGGAAGCTGGCCCCCCAGGGTGGACAGGGGCGGAGCGCCCGCCTGCGCGAGCTCTACGACCGCTACACCATGGAGGCCGAACGGGCCGTGCACGAGGCCGCCTTCGGCCTGGCCGCCGCCTCTGACCAGACGGCCGCCCCGGGCCGGGACCAGGAAGACTCCGGAGAATTCGGCGGCAATGTCGAACTGTTCTGATCCCTTCACCCGCGTCCGCGCGCAGAGGCCCATGAGGCGATGAAATCCCAGGAAGACGCCCACCGGGCCGCCTATCTCGAGGAAGCCCGGGAGCTTCTGGCCGACCTCGAGGCGTCGCTGCTGGAACTTGAGCAGACGCCGGAGGACGTGGATCTCCTGCACAAGATTTTTCGCGCCCTGCATACGATCAAGGGTTCGGGCGCCATGTTCGGCTTCGACGACATCGCGGCCTTCACCCACGATGTGGAATCGATTTTCGACCGGGTGCGCAACGGGCTGCTGGCCGTGGACCGGCGGCTGCTCGACCTGTCCCTGCGGGCCTGCGACCACATCCGGTTCCTGCTCGATCCCGAGGCGGGCCGGGAAGGGGAGTTGGCCGCCTCGGGCGCGGACATCCTCTCCGGATTTCGCGCTTTCGGCGGAGAGGCCGCGCCCGAGGCGCAACCGGCGGCCGCGCCCGTTTTGTCCCCCGCCGCGACCGCTTCGGACGTTTGCCGCATCTTCCGGCTGCGGCTGCGGCCCCACGCCGACATGCTGGCCTCGGGCAACAACCCCCTGCACCTGATCGAGGATCTCCGTGCCCTGGGCGAATGCCGTTTTTACCTCCATGCCGAAGCCGTGCCCGAACTGGACGCGTTGGACCAGGAAGCCTGCCTGGTCTGGTGGGACGGCGTGGTTCGGACCCGGTCCGACGAGGCGGCCCTGGCCGACGTGTTCGTCTTCGCGGAAGACGACTGCGACCTGTCCATCAGCCTGCTCGACGACGGGTGCGCCGCGGACGGCGAAGGCCTGCACCAGCGCTTGGGCGAGATCCTCGTGTCCCGTGGGGACATCAGTCCGGATGATCTGGAGGCAGCCTTGTCCTCCCAACGCCGGCTGGGAGACATCCTGACGGACGAGGGGCTGGTCAGCCCGAACCAGGTCGCCTCCGCCCTGGCCGAACAGCATGCCGTCCGGGAACTGCGGGAGAAAATTCCGGAACGGGCCGAGAAGGCCTCGAGCATCCGGGTGGCCGCAGACAAGCTTGACGCCCTGGTGGACCTTGTGGGCGAACTGGTCATTGTCCAGGCCCAGATCCGCGAGGCCGTGGAAGAGCGGGGCGATCCGCTGCTGCGCGGCCTGGCCGAGCATCTGGAGCGGCTCGGCGACAGCCTGCGCGATTCCACCCTGTCGATCCGCATGCTGCCCATCGGCGCCACGTTCGCCAAATTCCGCCGCCTGGTGCGCGACCTGGCCGCCGAACTCGGCAAGGAGGTCGAGTTGGTCACCGTGGGCGAGGAAACAGAACTCGACAAGACGGTCATCGAGCGCCTGGGCGACCCGCTCGTCCACTTGCTGCGCAACAGCATCGACCACGGCGTGGAATCCCCGCCGGAGCGGACGGCCGCGGGCAAGCCAACGGCCGGCCGCATCCGCCTGAGCGCCGAACACTGCGGGGGCGAGGTGGTCATCACCGTGGCCGACGACGGCGCGGGCCTCAACGCCGCCGCCATCCGGGCCCGGGCCGAGGAGCGGGGACTGATCCTGCCGGGCATGGAGCTGACGCCCAAGGAGCTTTACAATCTCATCTTTTTGCCAGGCTTTTCCACGGCCAGGTCCGTGACCAACATCTCCGGCCGGGGCGTTGGCATGGACGTGGTCAAGCGGGCCATCGAGGCCCTGCGCGGCTCCGTGGAAATCGATTCCGAACCCGGACGGGGCACGACCATTGCCGTGCGTCTGCCGCTGACCTTGGCCATCATCGACGGCCTGCAGGTGCAGGTGGGGGCGGAATACTACGTCGTTCCGCTGTCCCTGGTCGAGGAGTGCCTGGAGATGCGGCGAAAAGGAGACGGCTCCGAGCCCGGCATGCTCAACATGCGCGGAGAGGTCGTGCCGTGCCTGCGCCTGCGCGAGGCCTTCGCCATTTCCGGCCCCGCGCCGGCCATCGAGCCCATCGTGGTGGTGACCGTGGACGGCTCCCGGGTGGGACTGGCCGTGGACAGGGTGGTGGGGGAGCACCAGACGGTCATCAAGGGCCTGGGACCCCTGTACCGCGACATCGAGGAATTTTCCGGGGCCACCATCCGGGGAGACGGCCGTCTGGCCCTGATCCTCGACGTGGCGGCCCTGGTGCGCCGGACGGCGGAAGCCGCCGAGGCGCCCTAGACTTTTTTTCCGACCCGTCGGATTCGGGCGCGGCCAGGTCGCCGCGCCGCACAGAACCTGGAGGATGACATGGCCGAGGCCGCAGGCAGCAACGACAACCAGTACCTCACCTTCACCCTGGAGCGGGAGCTTTTCGCCCTGGATATCGGCTCGGTGCGCGAGGTACTGGAACTCGTCAACATCACTCGGGTGCCGCGCACGCCGGACTACATCCGCGGCGTGATCAACCTGCGCGGCCGGGCCGTGCCGGTGGTGGACCTGAAGATGAAATTCGGCATGGGCGCCACCGAGCGGACCGTCAACACCTGCATCATCATCGTGGAAGTGTCCCTCGAGGGCGAGGACACGGTCCTCGGCGCCCTGGCCGACTCGGTCCGGGAAGTCTACGAGATGGACGCCGCCCAGATCGAGCCGGCCCCGCGCATGGGCACGCCCATCAAGGCGGACTTCATCCGGGGGATGGGCAAGGCCGGGGAGCGGTTCATCATCATCCTGGACATCAACAAGGTCTTCACGTCCCTGGAACTGGCCGGCCTGGCCCAGACCCTCGGCGAGCCCGCCGCGGAGACCGAGGAGGCCTAGCTCCATGGCGTCAGTCGGCACCCCGGCTCGGGCGAGCGGCCTTTTGGCCATGACGGAAAAGGAGTTCCGCAGGCTCAGCGAATTTGTGCACGCCGAAGTCGGGATCAAATTGCCGCTTTCCAAAAAGGTCATGGTCGAGGCCCGGCTGCAGAAGCGGTTGCGCACCCTCGGCATGCCCGGCTACCGCGAATACTACGACTACCTGTTCAGCCCCAAGGGGTTGGATGAGGAACTGGTCCACCTGATCGACGTCATCACCACCAACACCACGGAATTTTTCCGCGAACCCCGCCACTTCGAGATCATGAACCAGGAGACCCTGCCGGCCTGGCGCGCCGCCCATGGCTCGGGACGGCCTTTCCGGCTGTGGAGCGCCGGCTGCTCCACCGGGGAGGAGCCCTACACCCTGTCCATCGTGCTCTCGGAATTCGGCCTGCGCGCTCCCGGATTCCGGTTTCGGATCATGGCCACGGACATTTCCACCAGGGTGCTGACCATGGCCAAAAACGGCGTCTATCCCGAGGAACGGGTGGCCAAGATGCCGATCGAGCTCAAGCGCCGGTATTTCCTGCGCAGCAAGGACCGCGCCCGCAAGCTCGTGCGGCTGATGCCGGAGGTGCGCCAGACCGTGGAATTCAAGCGCCTCAACTTCATGCAGCCCTTCGCCTTTCCCGAACCCATGGACACCATCTTCTGCCGCAACGTCATGATCTATTTCGACCGCATGACCCAGGAACAACTCCTCAAGAAGTTCTGCACCCAGTTGCGAGAGGGCGGATTCCTGTTTATCGGCCACTCCGAGAGCCTCACGGGCCTTGATCTGCCCTTGCGGCAGCATGCCCCGACGGTCTATAGAAAGATATAGGGAGCCGTCAGAACCCTGCAACGAGGTTGTGCGTGAAAGGTACCATAAAGGTTCTCGTGGTGGACGATTCCGCCCTGGTTCGCCAGACATTGACGGAAATCCTCTCCTCGGACCCGGAAATCGAAGTCATTGGCGCGGCCGGCGACCCCTATGCCGCGGTCAAGAAAATGGAGACCCAGGCTCCGGACGTCATCACCCTGGATATTGAAATGCCGCGCATGGACGGGCTGACGTTTTTGCGCAAGATCATGACCCAGCACCCCATCCCGGTGGTCATCTGCTCCACGCTGACCGAGGCCGGGTCGGAAACCATGCTGCGGGCCATGGAATACGGGGCCACGGACATCATCCTCAAGCCCAAGCTCGGCACGCGCCAGTTCCTGGAGGAGTCGCGCATCCGGGTGGTGGACGCGGTCAAGGCCGCCGCCCGGGCCAAGATGGGCAAGATCGCCCCCCTTGCGCCGCTGAAGGTCGCGCCCAAGCTGTCGGCCGACGCCATGCTCCCCGGCCCCACGGGAAAAGCCATGTTCCAGACCACGGAAAAAGTGGTGGCCGTGGGCGCGTCCACGGGCGGCACCGAGGCCTTGCGCGAATTCCTGGAAGCCATGCCCCAGAACTGTCCCGGCATCGCCATTGTCCAGCACATGCCGGAAAAATTCACGGCCGCCTTTGCCAAGCGCCTGGACGGCATCTGCCGGATCACGGTCAAGGAGGCCGCCGACGGGGACACCATCCTGCGCGGCCAGGCCCTCATTGCCCCGGGCAACATGCACATGCTGCTCAAGCGCAGCGGTGCCCGCTATTTCGTGGAAATCAAGGAAGGCCCCCTCGTGCGCCGCCATCGGCCGAGCGTGGATGTCCTGTTTCGCTCCGCCGCCCGCTATGCCGGAAAAAACGCCGTGGGCGTGATCATGACCGGCATGGGCGACGACGGCGCGTCCGGCATGCACGAGATGCACGAGGCCGGGGCCTACACCATCGCCCAGGACGAGGCCTCCTGCGTGGTCTTCGGCATGCCCCAGGAAGCCATCAAGCTCGGCGGCGTGGACAAGGTCATGCCCTTGGCCGCCATTGCCCACGAAGTCGTGCGGGTCTGCTCCGGCTAAGCTTCGCTGCCGTCGGACCGGAACCAGGGCCCCGTGGAAAAGGTTCTGGAACTGTGTCCGCCTTTTCCCTAGGATGCGGCGTTGCACGGTTTTTTCCGCTCCCGCCGGGGCGTCCGGCGCGGCCCGGGCGCTTGGCCGCCTTGCCGGCGGCCCCGGGTCGGGGGCGTCGTTGTGTGTCCGGGCCGGCTGGCCCTTTTTTCCTCCGGCTTCCCTCTAGTCCCAGAAGGCGCATCCATGGACAAGGTATTGCTCGACTATGGCAGCGGCGGGCGGGCCTCGCACCGTTTCGTCCAGGAACTCTTTTTCAAGCACCTCGGCAACGACATCCTGGCCCGCATGGACGACGCCGCGGTGCTGCGGCTTTCCGGTCCCGTGGCCATGAGCACGGACTCCTTTGTCGTGGATCCGATCTTTTTTCCGGGCGGCGACATCGGGTCCCTGGCCGTGCACGGCACGGTCAACGACGTGGCCATGATGGGCGCCCGGCCCCTGTACCTGACCTGCGGCTTCATCCTGGAGGAGGGGCTGCCCCTGGCCGACCTCGAACGGGTGGTCGCCTCCATGGGCCAGGCGGCCCGGGCCGCCGGGGTCCGCATCGTGGCCGGCGACACCAAGGTGGTGCAGCGGGGGGCGGCGGACAAGATCTTCATCAACACCACGGGCGTGGGCGAGATCCTCGCGGACCCGGCCCCGGCCGGTTGCCGGGCCCGGGTCGGCGACGCGGTCCTGGTGTCCGGGTCCATGGGCGACCACGGGCTGGCGATCCTGTCCACCCGCGAAGGGCTTTCCTTTGACGCTCCGGTGGTCAGCGACAGCGCGGCCCTGGGTCGACTGACGGAAAACCTGCTTGCCGCCGTGGGCGATGTCCACGTCCTGCGCGACCCCACGCGCGGAGGCCTAGGCACCACGCTCAACGAAATCGCCGGCCAGTCGGGGGTCGGCATCAAGATCGTCCAGGCCGACATCCCGGTGGACCCGGCCGTGGCCGGCGGGTGCGCCGTGCTCGGACTCGACCCGCTCTATCTGGCCAACGAGGGCAAGTGCATCTGCATCGTGCCGGGCGAGGCGGCCCAGACGGCCCTCGACGCCCTGCGGGCAGACCCCCTCGGCCGCAACGCGGCCGTCATCGGCCGGGTGGTGGCCGAGCACCAGGGCAAGGTGGCCATGGTCACCCCTCTTGGCGGCAAACGCCTGCTCGGCATGCTCGAAGGCGAGCAGCTGCCGCGCATCTGCTGACCCGGCGGCCGCTTCTCCCCTTGTCAACCGATTTTACCAACAGGAGCGCGATCATGAGTGTATGCGACGTGGTGATCATGGGGGCCATGGGACGCATGGGACAGACCCTGACCCGGCTCGTCCAGGCCGATCCGGCATTGCGGCTGGCCGGGGCCCTGGAGCGCAGCGGCTGCACGGCCGGCCTTGCCAACCTCGACTGCGTGGTCGGCGACGACCTGGCCACGGTGTTGGCCAAGTGTCCGGGCGCGGTGGTCATTGATTTCACGGCTCCGGAGAGCTCGGTGGCCGCGGCCGGGATCGCCGCGAAAACGGGCAATCCCATGGTCATCGGCACCACCGGCCTGTCCAAGGAACAGACCGGGGCCCTCAAGGCCGCGGCCGTCAAGACGACCATCTTCTTCGCCCCGAACATGAGCGTCGGCGTCAACGTGCTGCTCCAGGTGCTGCCGGAACTGGTGCGCAAACTCGGACCGGCCTACAACCTGGAGATCATGGAGATCCACCACAACAAGAAGGCCGACGCCCCGAGCGGCACGGCCATCAAGCTCGGCCAGTGCCTGGCCGAGGCCCGGGGAGCCGACTACGACGCGGTCAAGCGCCACTGCCGCGACGGCATCATCGGGCCGCGCACCGGCGAGGAGATCGGCGTGGCGGCCCTTCGCGGCGGCGACGTCGTCGGCGACCACACGGTCTATTTCTTCGGCCCTGGCGAACGGATCGAGGTCACCCACCGGGTGAACAATCGCGACGCCCTGGCCCTGGGAGCCCTGCGGGCGGTCCAGTGGGTGCGGGGACAACAGCCCGGCCGGCTCCTGTCCATGGCCGACATGCTGGCCTGATCGGGCGGCGTTTTTCTAAAGCGCGATCGTTCGCTCTCCGTGAGCGAGGGCAGGGTGCGGCGCGCCGGCGACGTTTCGGGGCCGCCGTCCCCGGGGACGGCGGCCTCTTTGCGTGGAGCGCGCGCCTCCCGGTGTCGCGTCCACGAACACGCGCAGGCGTTTCCCCTGGGTAACATGTTCTAAAATTTAGGTTTTTTTGAAAAAATACTACCCTATGCTTTCAGGGACGTCACACTAGACGCCGTTGGCCAGCTTGGCGTGCATGGCCCCGAGCACCTCGTTCATGGCTTTTTCCATGGAGGCGAAGGCCGCGTTGGTCCGGGAGGGGTCGTGGTTTTTGGCGGCCCGCTCCAGGTCGTGGCTGGCCTCGCGCAGGACCGGGGCGCACATGGTGGCCGAAGCGCCCTTGAGAGAATGGGCCATGAAGGCCAACTGGTCGAAATCGGCCATGGCCAGGGCCTCGCGCATGGACTCCAGGTTGACCGGCTGTTCGGCCACGAACGCGCCGAAAAGCTTCATGAGAAACCCGGTGTTGCCCCGGGCCTTGGCCATGAGTTCCGGCCAGTCGAGCAGGTCCTGGCGGTTGTCCGTTTCCGGCCCCGGGGCGGCCGGAACAGGGGCCGCGTCGCCCACGGCCTTGGCCAGGGCCGCTTCCAGGCCGGCCGGGCTCACGGGCTTGCTCAGATACTCGTTCATGCCGGCCCGCAGGAAGGCCTCGCGGTCGCCCTTGAGGGCATGGGCGGTCAGGGCCACGATGGGGATATTCGGGTCGAAGTCCCCGCTCCGGTCGGACCGGATGGCCCGCGTGGCCTCCAGGCCGTCCATCTCCGGCATCTGGATATCCATGAGGATGACGTCGAACCGCTGGCGGCGCAGGGCCTCCAGGGCGCGCCGGCCGGTGTGGGCCACCACCACCTCGTGGCCGTCCATCTCCAGCAGCTCCTGCACGTAGATCTGGTTGATGGGGTTGTCCTCGGCCAGAAGGATCGTCAGGGTCCGCGGCTGGTTCGGTCCGGAACCGGCCGTGGTCCGGTTTTCGATGGCCGGGGCTTCGGGAAGGGCGAAGGTCAGGGCGAACCAGAAGACGCTGCCCTGTCCCTCCTCGCTTTCCACGCCGTAGGTCCCTTCCTGCATCTCCACCAGGTGGCGCACGATGGCCAGGCCGAGGCCCGCTCCCTGGTAGCGTCTGGCGGCGGAGACGTCGGCCTGGGTGAAACTGTCGAAAATGGCCGGGATCTTGTCGCTTGGTATGCCGATGCCCGTGTCGCGCACGGCCAGGTGGAGCTTGGCCTTGCCGTCTGTCTGGTCGGTGTCCGAGCGGGTGATGGTCAGGACCACGCTGCCGGCGTCCGTGAATTTGACGGCGTTGCCGACCAGGTTGATCAGGACCTGGCGCAGGCGGCTGGCGTCGCCGATCAGCTCACGGGGCACGTTGCCGATGAACTGGTAGCCGATGACCATGTTCTTTTTCGCGGCCAGGGGCCGGAAGACGCTGACCGTCTCCTCCACGGTGGCGTAGAGGTCGAAGGGGAGCCTGGCCAGTTCCAGGACGCCGACCTCGATGCGGGCGTAGTCCACGATGTCGTTGAGCACGGTGAGCAGGGACTGGGCGGAATGGCGGGCCATTTCCAGGTATTCCCGCTGCTTTTCCGTCAGTCTGGTGGCCAGGGTCAGTTCGGTCATGCCCAGGATGCCGATCATGGGCGTGCGGATTTCATGGGTGATGTTGGCCAGGAAATGGCTTTTGGCCTGTTCTCCGGCCTTGGCCGCCTCCCGGGCCGCCGCCAGGTCGGCCAGGGCGGCCCGATGCTCGGTGACGTCGCGCAGGCAGATGCGCGTCAGGGGCAGGCCGGATTCCTGGAGGCTTTCCTGGCGCAGGTGGGCGACCTTGCCCGTGGCGGCCAGGGTCACCTCGGCCTTGTCGCCCCGGGTGACGGGAATGCCGAAGGGCAGGCCGGTCAGCTGGGGGGCCGGGGCGCCGAAAAGCGGTTCGGCCTGGGCGGTGGCGTGCAGGATGATGCCGTCTTTGTCCACCAGGAGCAGGGCGTCGCCGGACAGGCGACCGATGGCGTCGGTTTCGCGGATCAGGCGTTCGAGCATGGCGGCGTTACCCTTTGATGCAGGCCAGGGGGCGAAGCCTGGCAGTTTTGGCGGCCAACCCGAGAGAATGGGTGGTTTCGGCCACTTCCTCGATGTCCTTGTAGGCTCCGGGCGCTTCCTCGCTGACCCCGCGATACCCGTGGGCGCGGACGGTGATGCCCTGGCCGGCCAGGGCGGCGACCACGTCTTTGCCGGAAAAGCGTTTGGCGGCCTGCTTGCGGCTCATGGCCCGGCCCGCGCCGTGGCAGGCCGAGGCGAAGGAGCGGGCGTGGGAGGCGTCGGTCCCGGTCAGGACATAGGAGCTGGTTCCCATGCTGCCGCCGACGATGACCGGCTGGCCCAGGCCCCGGAACACGTCCGGCAGGTCGGGGTGGTTCGGCCCAAAGGCCCGTGTCGCCCCCTTGCGGTGGACGTAGAGGGGCTTGACCGTCTTTCCCACGGCATGGCGCTCGACCTTGCAGGTGTTATGGGACACGTCGCCAAGGAGCGTCAGGCGGCAGCCGGGAAAAAGCGCGGCGAACACCTCGCGCACGAGGTGGGTGATGACCTGACGGCCGGCCAGGGCGCAGTTGATGGCCGCCCGCATGGCCCCGAGATAACGGATCGCCGGTTCCGAATCGATGGGCGCGCAGGCCAGTTCCTTGTCGGGCACGTCCAGGCCGTAGCGGGACTGGACGGCCAGCATGGCCGCCATGTGCTCCGTCGCCACCTGGTGCCCGAGTCCGCGCGAGCCGCAGTGGATGGAGACCACGACCTGGTTTGGCCGCAGGCCGTGGGCGGTGGCGGCGCGGGCATCGAACACTTTTTCCACGTACTGGACTTCGAGGTAGTGGTTGCCCGAACCCAGGGTGCCCAGCTCGTCGCGCTGGCGTTCCCTGGCCTTGGCCGATACCGCGGTGGGGTCGGCCCCGTCCATGGTTCCGCCTTCCTCGCAACGCGGCAGGTCTGAGGCCTCACCATAGCCGTGGGCCACGGCCCAGGCCGCGCCGGCAGCGAGCATCCGGTCCATGTCCCGGTCGGAAAGGCGCAGCCGTCCCCCGCCGCCAAGTCCGGCCGGGATCTCGTCGAACAGCCGGTCGGCCAGCCGTTCCCGGACCGGCTCCACCTCGTCCCGGTCCAGGCTGGTCACCAGGGTCCGCACGCCGCAACCGATGTCGAACCCGACGCCGCCCGCGCTGACCACGCCTCCGGCCTTGGCGTCGAAGGCGGCCACGCAGCCGATGGGAAAGCCGTAGCCCATGTGGGCGTCCGGCATGGCCAGGGCCTGGCCCACGATGCCGGGCAGGGCGGCCACGTTTCGCAGTTGGGAAAACACTCCTTCTTCCATGGCCGCGATGGCCTCGCCCGTGGCGAAGAGCACGGCCGGGACCCGCATGGAGCCTGTTTGCGGCATCTCCCATACAAGCGCCTCACGGCGTAACAACGCCTGCCGTCCCATACGCGCCCCTTGCTGCCAAAGTCTGCCCCGGCCGCCGGCCGAAGAACCAGTATTGTTGAATGGTAGGTCACGGAGCGAGGCTTTTGTCAAGTTCTCTGACACAGGACGCGCCCTCTGCGGCCGGCTGTCCGGAGCCTGATCCCGGGCGGGACGGGCGCTGCCGCCATGCCAGGAGCCAGGCATGGGACCGGTTCAGGGGCCGGGGGCCGGTTCGGGAGCTGCTTCAAAGGCGGCGCGCATGGCCCGGGCCGTGGCCGCGTTGCCTTCTGGCGTCAGGTGGGAATCCGTGGGCCAGTAGAAAAGTCCGGCATCCGGGGCGTCCATGAAGACCCGCTCCATGTCCAGGGCGGGGATGCCCGCGGCGGCCAACATCTGGAGAAGCAGGGCGGTCATGGCGTTGAGGTTGCGGGCCGCGTCGTCGGCTTTGGTGGCGAACTCGGAGCGGCGGTCCACGGCCTTGAAATCGATGCGCGGATAAAGGACCTGCAGGGCGGTGGGCAGGAGCACCACGCCAAGGCGCAGCCCTTTCGCATCGGCCAGGCCGCGCAAATCGGCCAGGGTGGCGGCCACGGCCTTTTCCTCGTCCGGTCCGAACCAGGAGGTGTCCACAAAAGAACGGTAGAAGGGGTGGAAGGCAAAGGGCAGGCCGCGTTGGGTCGGCACGGTCAGGGGCACGGGATAGTAGCCCCGGGTGTCCACGGCGGGCTGCGGCGCGGCGGCCAGGGCCTGGCCGGACCCGCGCCCGGCGTCGCGCAGAAACCGAAACAGCCGTCGCAGGGTCGTCAGCCGCAGGTGTCTGAGCTCCCCCAGCCGCTCCTCGGCCAGGCGGTTCCGGTAGACGATCAGGTCCGCGGCCGTGTCGTTGCCCACATAGACGATCACGAACACGTCCCGGCCCTGGAAGCGCTCCGGCGAGCCGGACGGGGCGTCCACGGTCAGGCGGCGCAGGATGTCGCGGTACTGGGGCAGACCGTAGCCGTTCTTGCAGGCCGCGTACACGGGCCGGCCGGTGGCCTGTTCGTAGAGGGCCGGAATGCTCTGGGCCGTGCCCGACCCCGCGCCGTAGCAGAACGAATCGCCGATAAAAAGGACCTCCGCCTCGGCCGGCATCCGCCCGTTCCACCAGCCCAGGGCGTCGGTGCCGGAAACGGCGACGGACGGCGGATCGGGCAGATACACGCCGTAGGCCCGGTAGGCGTCGTCGGCCGTGCCGACCCGGGGCGCAAGGCCCGGGTCGTTGACGTAGCCGTGAAGCCATTGCCGGTAACGCGGGTTGGTGGAGGGATCGAACACGCCGTAGGAATACAGCAGTTCCTGGTGTTGGTCGGAAAAGATCTTGGCGTGGGGGAGCAGCCGGTAGACGGCGGCGTCCAGGCAAACCAGGGCCAGGTACAGGACGGCGGCGAAGGCGGCGAGGCCGGCCAGACGCCGTGGCAGGTTCCGGAGGACAGGAGCGGACAGGCGCTTGGACATACCACTTGATCGGGGCAATTTTCTGGTGACGCCGTCTGGCGGCGGATGCGGCGGGCCCCCGCGGGCGGGAGTGCCCCGCGGGCCTGGGGGGGGTGCAGAACCGGGGCGTGGAACGCGCGGCGCCGCGCCCCCGGACGTCTAGATGTTGTAGAGTTTTTCGCCGGGAATGATGGGGATGTTGTTTTTCTGCAAGAGTTCGATGGCCTGGTCGGTGCGGTCGAAACGGACGATGATGACGGCCGATTTTTCGCACTGGTGGACAAAGGCGTACATGTACTCGACGTTGATGCCGCCGGCGCACAGGAGCTTGAGGATCGAGTGCAGGCCGCCGGGAGCGTCGGGCACCTCCACGGCCACCACGGCGTTTCTGCCAACCGTGAAGCCGTTTTCCTTGAGCGCGGCCTTGGCTTTTTCGTGGTCGCTGACGATCAGGCGCAGGATGCCGAAATCAGAGGTGTCCGCCAGGGACAGGGCCCGGATGCTGATGCCGGCCTCGGCCAGGACGCGGGTCACTTCTTCCAGGCGACCGGCCCGGTTTTCCAGAAAGATGGAAATCTGTTCGGCTTTCATGGCGTTTCCCTTCGCGTGGCGTGTTTGGGCCGTTAGGCGTGGCGCAGGTCCACAATCCGCTTGGCCTTGCCCTCGGAGCGCTGGATGGCCCGGGGTTCGACCAGCTTGACCAGGGCGGTGACGCCCAGGAATTCCTTGATGTTCTTCTGGATCTTGCCTTCCAGGCGCTGGAGCTTTCTGATCTCGTCGGAAAAGAGCTTCTCGTCCACTTCCACCTGCACGGTCAGGGTGTCCAGGTTGCCCTCGCGCTCCACCACCAGCTGGTAGTGGGGAGTCAGGCCCTCGGTTTCGAGCAGAATGCTCTCGATCTGGGACGGGAAAACGTTGACCCCGCGGATGATCAGCATGTCGTCGCTGCGGCCCTGGACGCGGACCATGCGGGCGAAGGTGCGGCCGCACTTGCACGGCGTGTATTCCAACCGGGTGATGTCCCGGGTGCGGTAGCGGATGAGCGGCTGGGCTTCCTTGGTCAGGGTGGTGATGACCAGCTCGCCGGTCTCGCCCGGTCCCACCGGTTCCTTGGTCACGGGGTCGATGACCTCGAACAGGAAGTGGTCCTCCTGGAGGTGGGCGCCGTGCTGGGCCTCGACGCACTCGATGCCGACGCCCGGCCCCATGATCTCGGACAGGCCGTAGATGTCGATGGCCTTGATGCCCATCTTGGCCTCGATGTCCCGGCGCATCTCGTCGGACCAGGGTTCGGCCCCGAACACGCCGATGCGCAGCGGCAGGTCCTTGAAGTCGATGCCGGCCTCGAGCGCCGTCTCGTAGAGGACCAGGCTGTAGGACGGGGTGCAGCACAGGACCGTGGCCCCGAAATCGCGCAGCAGCATGGCCTGGCGCCTCGTGCCGCCGCCCGAGACCGGGACGGTGGTCGCGCCCAGGCGTTCGGCCCCGTAGTGGGCGCCGAGGCCGCCGGTGAAAAGGCCGTAGCCGTAGGCCACGTGGATGATGTCGCGCCGGCCGGCACCGGCCGCGGTCAGGGACCGGGCCATCATGGTGGCCCAGTTGTTGACGTCGCGCTGGGTGTAGCCGGACACGGTGGCCTTGCCCGTGGTGCCGGAGGAGGCGTGGATGCGGACCACGTTGTCCTTGGGCACGGCAAACAGGCCGAACGGATAATGGTTGCGCAGATCCTGTTTCTCGGTAAACGGAAGATAGCGCACGTCGGCCAGGCTCTTGATGTCTCCCGGCTTGACCCCGGCTTCGTCAAAGGCGCGCCGGTAGAAGGCCACGTTGGCGTAGACCCGTTCGCAGAGGTTTTTCAGGCGTTTGAGCTGCAACGCCTCAAGGTCTTCCCTGGGCAGGGTTTCGATGTCCATATCGAAGATCATGCGGCTTCCTCCAAGTGGCGTCGTGGCGCTTCCACGGGCGATACCTGCCCGAAAGCCGGCCGGGGCGTCAAGAGAGGACCGGAAAAAAACGGATTTCCCGGCTCCGGCATTTGCGGGGCCGGACCAAATCGTATACTGCACCGGTGTTTTCCCAAGGTATGGAAAACACGCCTGCATTTTGGAGAGACGATGCCCCTGAAAAAATCCGACAAGAACCTGTCCGCCAGGGACAAGGCCGTCCTGGTCGCTGCCTGGCTCGCCGAGAAAAAGGCCAAGGACATCGTGGCCATGGACGTCGCCCCCTTCAACCCGGTGTGCGACGCCGTGATCCTGGCTTCGGCCGTCAGCCTGCGCCAGGCCAAGGCCCTGGCCGACCACGTCCTGGAGCGGTGCGGCGAGGAAGGGTATTCCTACCTCGGCATGGAAGGCTACGGCAACGGCCAGTGGATCCTGCTCGACTTAAACGACGTCATGGTCCACATCTTCCAGGAAGACCTGCGGCCGTTTTACAACCTGGAAGGCCTGTGGTCCGAGGGCAAGCGCATTTCCCTGCCCTCGGTCGCCAGCCCGGAACCCAGGACCACGACTGAAAAGAGTCCCGAATGAAGCCCACGCCCACCCTGCTGTTGATTCTCGACGGCTGGGGCCTGGCCCCGGCCGGACCCGGCAATGCCGTGACCGAAGCCAGGACTCCGGCCCTGGACCGCCTGCTGGCCGCATACCCCTCCACCACCCTGGCCTGTTCGGGCCGGGCGGTGGGGCTGCCGGCCGGGTTCATGGGCAATTCCGAAGTCGGGCACATGAACATCGGGGCCGGCCGGGTGGTCTACCAGGACATGACCCGCATCGACATGGCCGTGGAGGACGGGAGCCTGGCCCAAAATCCGGTCCTGGCCGACCTGGCCCGGTCCTCCCTGGCCGCCGGCGGCCGCGTCCACCTCATGGGACTGGTGTCCGACGGCGGGGTGCACAGCCACATCAGCCACTTGAAGGCGCTTGTCGCCGCCTTCGCGGCCCTGGGCCAGACCGATGTCTGCGTCCACGCCCTGCTCGACGGCCGCGACACCCCTCCTCAGAGCGGCATCGAATACGTCAGGGACCTGGAGCGGTTCCTGCGGGACCAGGGGACGGGACGCATCGTCTCCCTGATCGGCCGGTTTTACGCCATGGACCGGGACAAGCGGTGGGAGCGGGTGGCCACGGCCTACGCCGCCCTGACCGAGAGCCAGGGCGAGGCGTTTTCCGATCCCGTGGCCGCCGTGGCCGCGGCCTACGCCGCGGGCCAGACCGACGAGTTCGTCACGCCCCGGGTGTTGGCCGGCGGGGACGGGGTCATCCGCGACGGCGACGCCGTCTTTTTCTTCAACTTCCGGGCCGACCGGGCCAGGGAGATCACAAGCGCCCTGACCCGCGACGACTTTACCGGTTTTCTCCGCCCGGTCCGGCCGCGGCTTTCCGGCTTCGCCACCATGACCGAGTACGACGCCTCCTTCGGCCTGCCCGTGGCCTTTAGCCCCGAAGCCGTCACCGATTCCCTGGGCGAGATCTTTTCCCGGCAAGGATTCACCCAGCTGCGCCTGGCCGAGACCGAGAAATACGCCCATGTCACCTATTTCCTGAATGGCGGCCGGGAGGAACCGTTTCCCGGCGAGGAACGCCGGCTGGTGCCGTCGCCGAGGGACGTGGCCACCTACGATTTGAAGCCGGAAATGAGCGCGGTCGGGGTCACGGACACGTTTCTGGCCGAGATGGACAAGGGGTATGCCCTGGCCGTGGTCAACCTGGCCAACTGCGACATGGTCGGCCACACCGGCGTGCTGCGGGCGGCGATTGCGGCCGTGGAGACCGTGGACGCCTGCGTGGCCAGGATCGTCGACGCCGCCCTGGCCGCCGGCTGGCGCGTCCTGGTCACGGCCGACCACGGCAACGCCGAAGAGATGATCGCCCCGGACGGCGGCCCCATGACCGCCCACACCCTCAACCCCGTGCGCCTGATCCTGGTCGACCCGACCCGGCGAGAGGCCAGGCTCCGCCAGGGGAAGCTCGGCGACATCGCGCCCACCCTCCTGGCCCTGGCCGGGCTGCCCGTGCCCGAAGCCATGACCGGCGCCTGCCTGGTCGAGGAGTCGGGCTCATGAGCGGCGAACAGCGCAAGCCGCTGACCCCGGCCAAACCGGTCGGTGTGGAGTTGGTCTTCCTCTATCCCTGCCCCTTCTGCCAGCGCGAGGTGCCGGTGGTCGCGCCGACCAAGCCGACCATGATCGCCTGCGACGCCTGCCGGGGACGGTTTCCCATCGTGCCCGTGGACGACCGGTCGGTCCGGTTCGTCAAGCTCATGCTGGCCGGCGGCAAGGCGGCGGTGGATCCGGACTTCATCTGAACCGGTGAGGGCCGCTTATGCGCCCGAAGAGTCCGACCGTCCCGGCAAAGCGGGACAAGACCCTGACCCGGACGCTTGTCGACGCCCTGGCCGACCGTCCCGCGCCGGCCACGGCCCTGGAATTGTCCGGCGAGGTCCGGGCCAGTGAAAAAGCGGTCCTTGAGGCCCTGGAGCATCTGCGCCGATCCCTGCGCCGCGCCGGCGACGCCCTGGTCGTCACGCCGGCCGCCTGCCTGGCCTGCGGCTATGTGTTCGCCAAACGCGAGCGTCTGGCCAAGCCGGGCAAGTGTCCGCTGTGCCAGGCCACCCGCGTCCAGCCGCCGCTTTTTTCCCTCAAATCGTCGTCGCGCCTGGACGACAGGCCGCCTTTTGGTCATTCTCCTGGCGGCTCTTTCCAAGGAGGTTCTCCCATGGCCGTCAGTCCCCTGGCCGGCAAGCCGGCTCCAAGGTCGCTTCTCGTCAACGTGCCCCGGCTCGTCGCCTCCTACTACGCCGTCAAGCCCGATCCGGCCGATCCGGCCGGCCGGGTGTCGTTTGGCACCTCGGGCCACCGGGGGACGTCGTTTGACGGCTCCTTCAACGAGGACCACATCCTGGCCACCACCCAGGCCATCTGCGACTACCGGGCCGGGCAGGGCATTGCCGGGCCGCTGTATCTCGGCATGGACACCCACGCCCTGTCCGAACCGGCCTTCATCACGGCCCTGGAGGTCCTGGCCGCCAACGGCGTGGCCACCCGCATCCAGGCCGGCCGGGGCTACACCCCGACCCCGGTCGTCTCCCACGCCATCCTGACCTTCAATCGCGACCACAAGGGCGTTTTAGCCGACGGCATCGTGATCACGCCGTCGCACAACCCGCCCGAGGACGGCGGCTTCAAGTACAATCCGCCGACCGGCGGTCCGGCCGACACCGACATCACCAAGATCGTCCAGGACATGGCCAACGCCTATCTGGAAAAGGGACTGGCCGGGGTCAAGCGGATGCCGTTCGCCAGGGCCTTGCGGGCCGACGCCACCGAGGAGTACGACTATGTGGCCCCGTATGTGGCCGATCTGGCCAACATCGTGGACATGGCCGCCATCCGCGACGCCGGCATCCGCATCGGCGTCGATCCCCTGGGCGGTTCGGGCATCGGCTTCTGGCAGCCCATGGCCGAGCGCTACGGCCTGAACCTGACCCTGGTCAGCGACGTGGTGGACCCGACCTTTTCGTTCATGACCGTGGACAAGGACGGCAAGATCCGCATGGACTGTTCGTCGCCCTATGCCATGGCCTCGCTGATCGGGCACCGCGCGTCCTTTGACATCGCCTTTGGCAACGATCCCGACTACGACCGCCACGGCATCGTCACCCGCTCGGCCGGACTGCTCAACCCGAACAACTACCTCGCCGTGGCCATCCACTATCTGTTCACGACCCGGACCCGCTGGCGCGCCGACGCGGCCGTGGGCAAGACCGTGGTTTCGAGCGCCATGATCGACCGGGTGGCCGCGAGCCTCGGCCGCCGCCTGTCCGAGGTGCCGGTCGGGTTCAAGTGGTTCGTCTCGGGCCTCGTCGACGGCTCCTTCGGCTTCGGCGGCGAGGAGAGCGCGGGCGCGTCCTACCTGCGCCAGGACGGCACGGTCTGGACCACGGACAAGGACGGCATCATCATGGACCTGCTCGCCGCCGAGATCACGGCCAAGACCGGCAAGGACCCGGCCGACCACTACGCCGCCCTGACCGCCAGGTTCGGGGAGCCGGTCTACGAACGCCTGGACGCTCCGGCCACCAAGCCCCAGAAGGCGGCCCTGGCCAAGCTCTCGCCGGACATGGTCACGGCCACGTCCCTGGCCGGCGAGGCCATCACGGCCAAGCTGACCCATGCCCCTGGCAACGGCGCGGCCATCGGGGGCCTCAAGGTCGTGACGGAAAACGGCTGGTTCGCGGCCCGCCCCTCGGGCACCGAGGACGTCTACAAGATCTACGCCGAAAGCTTCAACGGCCGCGACCACCTGCGCGCCCTCCAGGCCGAGGCCAAGGAGATCGTGGACGCCGCCTTCAAGGCGGCGGGAGTGTAGAGAGGAATGCCTCCGGCGGCCGGGAGG
>CAZIJE010000004.1:0-8457 GCA_964539435.1 uncultured Desulfovibrio sp. | reverse complement strand
CCCCTCCCGGACTCTCCCCGATGGGGGTTGCGCCGCAGGCGGTTGCCCGGTAGGGGAGGCGGCCGGTTGGAAAAGGAAAAGGGGAGGGGCGGGTTGGAGCCGGAGGCCATCCGGCTGCTTACGGCCCTGGCCGCGCTTCCGGACGCGCCGTTCCCGGACCGGATCATGCCCGGCCAGGTGGCGACCGGCCTCGGCCTGTCGCCGGTCAGGGCCTGGCGGCTTTTCCGGGCGCTGTTCGATCGCGGCTACTACGAATACGACATCTCGGCCTACAGCGGCCGGCTGACCCAAGCCGGACGCCTGGCCGCAAGGGATCTGACGACATGAAGCTTTGGCAACACAGTCTGAGCGCCATTCCCCTGGCCGTGGCCGGCTATGCCGCGGCCGGCGGAAGCATGGCCGCCGCCGTGGCCGCCGGCCTGTCCAGCGTGCTCATGGATCTGGACCACGTTTCCGACTATGTCCTGTACAACCGGGGCTGGGGCGGCGTCCGGCACTTTTTCGCCAGTTGCGAGGAGGGCAGGCTCGACCGGCTCTACCTCGCGCTGCACGCCTTCGAATGGGTGGTCCTGCTGTGGATTCTGGTCGGCACGGGCGTGGCCTCGCGCTGGGTCGTGGGTCTGGCCGTGGGCATGGCCGGACACCTGCTCCTGGACTGGGCCGGCAACCGCCACATCGTGCGGCCCTCGTTCTACTGGCTCTGGTTCCGGGCCCTGCACCGTTTCGACGGCAACGCCCTCTACCTCGCGCCGCCCGCCGTGGCCGAGGTCCGCCGCGACTGATCCGATCGCCTACCGTCTGGCCCGCCTGGCGGCCTGGCACTGGGATTTAGCCGGGGCATAGACCTCGAGCCGCAGATCCGGGGCCAGGGCCAGGCCCAGGGCGTCCGAGAGATAGACCGACGGCGACACGGCCAGGGCCTCGAACCCCGACGTCCGCTCCAGGTGGAACAGCTCTCCCCAACTCGTGGCGTAAAGCACGTCCACCGCAACCGTGCGCCGTTCTTCCCGGGGGGCCAGCAGATTGACCACGCACAAGGCGGCGGTCACGCGTTCCGGCGCAAGCCCCCAGGAAAGCGGCGGGGCGAACGTCTCCCGGACTGGAAACAGGGCCTGGGTCGCTGCGAACAGCCCGGCCGCGTCCGGCAGGGTCAGGGGCGCGGGCAGAACCCCGGCCTGCAGGTGGAGTCCGGGCCGGTAGAGTTCGTTGGCCGTGAGCCAGGCGGCCAGCCGGGGCAGGGAGGCGTCCTGGCGCACGGCTTCCCACTTTCTGGCCTTGCGGTCCCCGCCTGTTGATTCCGCCCTGGCCACAAAGGCCTTTTCCCGGGGCGCGATCTCCTCGTAGGCGATTTCCAGGGACGCGAACAGGTCCCGGCCCGGCCGTATGAACGGCATGCGCATGATCTTCCCGACCCGGCGGCTGAAACTCGCGGCTATGCGCCGCGACAGCATGGTCTGGTCGCGCTCGGTCAGGCCGCCGCCGCTGGACAGCTCCTTGCTGCGGTCCTTGAGCCGGTTGTAGGCCCGCAGGAAATAGCTGGCAATGGCGTCGCCAAGGGCCACGGCCTGGGCAAACCCCTCGGCCTCCCCCTGACTATCCCGCTTGGGCGGGGGCGGACAGGTCCCGGCGGCGGGCAGGGCATAAGGGAAGAAGTGGTCCAGGAGCGTCTCGCCGGACCGGCTGGCGTATTCCTCGCACGGGTCGAAGCCGGTCTTTTGCAGGAAGGCCTGGCGCAGGAGCTCCACGGCCCCGGCCTGCCGGCGCTCCTGGTAGTGGTGGCTGACCTCCCGGAAGAGCAGGGCATAGGGATCGCACCGCCACAGCCCGCCCTGGTTGGCGAACACGTAGTCCTTGAGGGTGTCGCACAAGAGTTCCGGCTCGCCCGGGTGCGCGGCGTATTTTTCCAGCAGGCCGAACTTGATGACGGATTTGAACGGGCTGGTCAGGGACTTGACGATCATCCACAGCGACGCGCCAAAGTATTCGTCCCCGGCGATGGCGAGCACCGGTCCGAAATCCAGGCTGTCGGCGGCCACGGCCGGCTCGGCCCGCAGGATGCCGGCCAGGACCTTAGCATAGGCCTGTGCGTCCACCCGGGCCGGCACGCACCACCAGGCCGGTTTCTTGCCCGCCACCACCAGCGCCGTCCGGTAGAACTCCTCCTTGAGCAGGCAGCCCTGGGCCGAGCCGTAGCCCTCGTCCTCGGAATAGCCGAACACGTTGTCCCGGACGTCTTTCACGGTCATGCAGAAAAAATGGATCTCCAGGCCGGCTTCGGCTTCGGCCAGGCGGCTGACGGTTTCGAGCTTCTCCTTCAAGGCGGGCAGGTCGGGGTGGTTGGCGTCGGCGTCCCTCAGGCAGATCCAGACATCGAGGTCGGAATCGGACGTCTGGGCCACGGTGCCGACGCTGCCGATGGTGTAGACCGCTTCCACGGCCGGGGCCGTGTCCGGGATTTTGGGAAAGGCGGCCCACGGACGGCCGAAATGGCGCTCCAGGTGGCGCAGGGTGGGCAGGTCCGGCGAGAAGCCGGCCACCCTGGCCGGGGCCGCCTGGCGCGTCCCCGAGGCGTCGCGCACCAGGCCCGCGCCGATCAGGCCGGGCAGCATGTCCAGAAAGGCCGCGCCCGTATCCCCGAGACGCCGCTTGGCCCAGGCCAGGCGGCGTTTGTTGTTGGCGAGCAGGGCCAACCGGCGGCGGCGGATGTCCCGGGAAAAGAGCACGGCGTCGCAGCAGGCGGCCACGAGCCGCAGTCCCGGCCCGTCGGCCAGGACGGCGGGCAGCGGCGGATCGGGCGCGGCCTCGGCCAGGGCCGCGGCCGCGTCCTTGGCCATGGCTCCCAGGATGTCCGGTTCCTCGGTCGCGCCGGAAAACCGGGAACCCGCGAAATAGCAGCCCTCGGTCCGGACGCCCACGAAGGCCGCCTTGGCAAATGTGGCCATCTCGAAGAGGCAGTCGGAAAAAACCACGCCCTGGCCGGTAAAACCGTGCAGCACGGCCCGCACCAGGCTGACGGCCCGGAAGCGGCACCGGCTGAGGCGCAGGCCGGCGATGGAGGCGCTGAAAAAGTCGCATTCCGCCGCCTCGACCGCAGTCAGGGCCACGTCGTCGCCGGTGGCGGACTGGAAGCCGCACAGCCGCAGTTCGCAATCGGTCAGGCGCACGGTTTCCAGCGCGGTGCGGGAGAACCGGCAGTTGGCGAACCGGCAGCCGCGAAACGTGACGCGCCTGAGGCTGGCCTCTTCGAAATTCACGTCCGTAAACTGGCAGTCCGTGAAGGCGACGTCGGTCAGCGTGGCCTGGGACAGGCCAACGGCCCGGAACACGGATTTGGTAAACGCCGCGCCCGTCATGGTCTGCCCATCAAGCGTCGTCCACAGGATCTGACGCTTGTGGATCTCCTCGCCCGCCGCCAGCTGCCGGAGAAGGGCTTCGCCGCTTGCGTCGCCGCCTCCCCCGGACGTCGGCACCAGGGACTTCATGCGCTTCCACAGCCCCTTCTGGTCCGGCTCGGGCCCTGTCCGACCGGGCGGGGCCGGCCGGGGAGGAAAGGGCCGGGGGGCGGCCCTGGCCCGGAGCGCGAGGTCGTCGGCCAGGGAGCGGACGAGTTCGGGTGTGGCGGCGGCCGTCCTGGCCACGGCCCTGGCCGCGACCTGCATGGCCTGGGGATCGGCTGCGGCCAGGACCGCGTACACCGCCCCGAGGGCCGTCTTGCGCGGCTGCGGCGGCAGATCCCGCAGGGCCTGGCCGAAGGCGGCCAGGGACAGGCTGGCCAGAAACGGGGCCAGTTCCGCTGTCCGAACCGTTCGCCGGGCCAGCAGCCTGGCGGCCGCGGCGGCCGCGCGGCCCGGGTCGAACCTGGCCAGGGCGTGCAGCGCGGCGCCGGCCAGGGACGGCTCGGTGGTGGCCAACAAGGACTCCACCGGGCCGGCCGCCACGGCCGGGGCCACGCCCGGCGTTTCGGCCAGGGCGCGGCAGACGGTTTCGGCCGACACCTCGTCCATTTCCGCCAGCCGGACGGCCAGGCGCTCGACCAGGACCGGCTCCCGCAGCCGCCCGGCCACCCGGGCCATGTACCGGGTCTGCTCGGCCGACAGGTCCATTTCGAGGAGGCGGTTGAGCCACATGCCGAGCCGGCCGCGCACCAGGGCGTTGCGCACGGGCAGGGCCGGGTACTCGTGGCGGTTGGCCAGCAGGTCGAGCAGGATCAGCAGCTCGTCCGGAGTCCGCTCCACCACGTCGGCCAGGACCGAAAGGCCATAGGCCGCCGTCTTGGGCCGGGCCGGCCGCTGCCTGCGGAAAAAGGCGTTGACGAACAGGAGCTTTTCCTCGTCGCCAAGGCCGGACAGGATGCTGATCGCCAGGTCCTCGGGGAGCTTTTCCAGGTGGATCACGGCCAGGACTTCGCCTTCCACGCCCAGGCGGAAGAGGAGGCCGAAGGCCTGGCGGGCGAACCCCTCGTCGCCGGCCTCGAGCAGGGCGGCCAGGAGAAAGGCCAGTTCCGACGCCTCCCCGGCCGTGGCCGGATCGTCCGCGGCGCCTCGGTCGATGAAGGCCAGGGCCTGCCTGGCCAGGGGCGTCAGGGCCGTGAGGTCTGAGCCCGGCGGCTGGGACAGGCCGGTCCGCAAGGTCCGCATGACGGCCCGGGCCGGCGAGCCCGGCCGGGTCACGGCCTGCCCCGGGCGGCGGCCGCCGCCCTAGGGCCTGGGCGCGGCGTCGACATAGTAGGAAACCTGTTTGCCGGGATTGAGGTACTGGAGGACGTCGGACGGCAGTTCGGCGGGTTTCACGGCCTTGGCCACGGCCAGTTCCGTTTCGATGCACAGGTCGATGATCAGCGCCTCGCGCTTGGGGATGTCCGGGTGGTAGACCTTGACGCTCGGACGCATGGAATCGCGCAGGTTGGCCGAAACCACCATGCCCTGCATGCCGTTTGACAGCTCCACCAGGGAGCCGGGCGGGTAGACCCCGAGCTTGCGGATAAAAAGGGTGACGGCCTTGGCGTCCAGGGTCGTCCGTCGCTTGTAGAGGGCCTTCATGGCCTCGTGGGGGGTGCGGCTTTCGGTTCCGTCCTTGGAATTGCAGAAACGGTCGTAGAGGTTGGCCACGGACGCGATGCGCCCGCCAAGGGAGATGGCCTCGCCCTTGAGCCGCGCCGGAAAGCCGGCTCCGTCCGCCTGTTCGTGGTGCTGCAGCACCAGGAGTTGGGCGGCCGGGGGAAAGTTGGGCACGGCGGCCAGCATCTTGGCCCCGATCTTGGGGTGCTCCATGTAGTATTCCTTGAGCACCTTGTTCATGGTGATCATGTTGCCCTTGGAAAACCGCTGGATCGGGACCCGTCCCTTGCCCACGTCATGGAACAGCGAGCCCAGGCCGATCTCCTCGATCTCCCGCTTGGCCAGACCCATTTCCTTGGCCAGCATCATGGACAGGACAGCCACGTTCAGGGCGTGGTAGTGCTTGGCCTCCTCGCGCATCTTGGCGGTCATGACGTTGATGAGCACGTCAAGGTCGGAAAGGAAGGTCTCGGCCATGGGGCCGACCACCTCGCCGGCCGCTTCCAGGACCTCGGCATTGGGCGAGGAGACCCGCTTGAGGGCCTCGACCACCTGGCTCATGGCTTTTTCATAGCGCCGCTCGCAGGCCGCGAACCGTTCCAGCCGGTCCTTGTTGCGCTCGATGGTCTCCCGCTTGAGGCTCGACAGCTCGGCCGAGACCGGGGTGCGGGCCGTGCTCCACGGCCCCTTCTGGCGCTTGCCGGCCATGCCGTCGATCTCTTCCAGGGAAATGGGCAGGCGGTCGGACTTCTCGGGCACGCACAGGACGTGGGCCAGGCCCAGGGCCGTCACCTTGGCCACGTCGGCGTCGGATTTGAGCATGAACCCCTTGGCCGGAAACGGGTGGGTCAGGCCCGGTTCGTCGATGCGGATGAAAAGGCCCGGGCAGAGCTGTTCCACCAAAATGGGGTATTCGTCGATTTGCATGAGACGTGATCCTGGGACCGCAGATGCCGCCGCCCCCGTCAAACCATGAGGAGGGCCGGCCGGCCTGTCTTCGCGGCATCACCGGGTATATGCGGCAGGAAAAATTCCTGTCAACACGCGCCGGGACCCACGGACGTGGTATGGCTTGCCGAAACCTGCCGACCGGGAGTATCAGGAGGGACACCCCAACCCCTCTTCTATGCCACAACCCCCTGCCCCGCATCCCCCCGCTCCCGCCGGCATCAAGCCTGTCAAAGGGGTCTTTTCCACGGACGCCCAGCAGTTTTTGGGCAAAAGGAGCCTGGGGCGGGTCACCCAGCGGCTGTTCGTCTACGCCGAGGAGCAGGACGACGGCCGGGTGGCCATCTGGCGGCTGAGCCGCAACTTCATTCCCACGGGAAGCAGGCGGATCATTCCCAAGGAACGGCTGTTGACCGAATACCTGCCCGAGCCTTCCATCTACATCAACAAGGTCGTGCCGGTCATGCGCAGCCTGGAGGACTCCGTGTCCACGGCTGACCGTCACCGGCGGCGGCAGGAGTATTTCGCCGCCGAACTCGAATACCGCAACGTGCTGCGCCTGGACGCGGACCACGTCAAGGCCACGTTCGGCCTGGGCCTGACCTATCTCGAACGCCAGGAGAAGCAGAACGCGGACATCGTGTTCCGGAAGATCATGCGCATCGAGGCGGCCTTCACCCAGGAACACAAGCACCTCTTCAACGACTTCGGCATCAAGATGCGCAAGCTCGGCATGTACGACGAGGCTATGCGCTACTACACGCGCGCCTTCCGCCTCTGCCGCACCGACGAACACCTCCTCTACAACATGGCCCGCACCCTCTACGAAAAGGGAAGGCTGGCCAGTTCCCGGATGATGCTGGCCAAGGCCCTGCGCCTGCGTCCCTCCTTTCCCGAAGGCAAGGCCTTCCTGGCCTACCTCGACTCCCGCCAGCGGGGCGAAGCCGTGCCCGAGCCTCCGTTGGAGGAGTCGCCGCCGCCAGTTGGCGAAAATTGACAAAACAGGCAATCCCGGTCACACGTTTCCGATCCTTCCGACCGCTGCGCTTTCCCTGGTGCGGGTCGCCCTGTCCGGCAGTTTCAAGGAGAGGAACCGTGGGCAATCTGAAAGTCGGCGTCAAACTGTTCGCCTCCGTGGCCGTCACCTCGTGCATCACCGTTCTGATCGGCGTGCTCGGCTACCAGGGCCTGCGAGACACCGGAGCGGCCCTGACCGAGGTGGCCGGTTCGGCCCTGCCGCGCGTGGCCGGTCTCGGCCTGGTCAAGGAGGGGCTGCTGGCGGCCCAGTCGGCCGAGCGGACCATCCTGGTGCCCGAGCTGGCCAATTCCAAGGAGTTCGAGCGGCAGCGGGAGAACCTGGACAAGGGACTGGCCCTGGTGGACCAGGGACGGGCCATGGTCCAGGGGCTGTTGCGCGGGGAGGAGGAAGCCGCCGCCTGGAAGGCCTTCAACGACGCCCTGGCCGAGTGGCGGACGACCAACGCCAAGGTGGTGGAACTGGTTTCCCAGAACAAGCGCAGCAACGCCCTGACCCTTTCCATCGGCACGTCCATGCTCTCCATGCGCAAGGCCGCCACGGCCCTTGCCACCCTGCTCGAAGGCGGCCGCGCCCAGGCCGACGCCCTGGCCGCATCCGCCGAAGCCCAGGCCTCCAGGCGCGGCCTGGCCCTGGTCGTGGCCGCCGTCCTGTGCCTGGCCGTCTCCGTCGCCCTTGGCACGGCGGTCACCCTGTCCGTCGTGCGGCCGCTCCGAAAAGGCGTGGCCTTTGCCCGGTCCGTGGCCGACGGCGACTTCCACGCCCGGCTTGCCGTCACGGGCCGCGACGAAATCGGCGAACTGGCCGACGCCCTGCGCCGGATGCTCGTGTCGCTTACGGACAACATCGCCACGGCCCTGCGTCGGGGCGAGGAGGCCGCGGCCGAGGCCGAAAAGGCCCGGCAGGCCATGGCCACGGCCGAAACCCATCGCCTGGAGGCCGAGCAGGCCCGGCAGGCCGGCATGCTCCACGCGGCCGAGCGCCTGACGGCCGTGGTCGCGATCGTGACCGAGGCCTCGGAGGAGCTGGCCGAGCGGACGCGGCAGGCCACCCAGGGCGCGGCCGAACAGTCGGCCAGGTTGTCGGAAACGGTATCCTCCATGGGCGAGATGCGCGCCACGGTCCTGGATGTGGCCCGAAACGCCTCCACGGCCGCGTCAACGGCTTCCAAGGCCCGGGAGCAGGCGGTTTCGGGTGCGGCGGTCGTCCGCCGGGCCGTGTCCGGCATCGGCGACGCCAGGGACCGGGCCCTGTCGCTCAGCCAGGATATGGCCGCTCTGGGCGTCCAGGCCGAGGGCATCGGCCGGGTTTTGGGCGTCATTTCCGACATTGCCGACCAGACCAATCTCCTGGCCCTGAATGCCGCCATCGAGGCGGCCCGGGCCGGCGAGGCCGGCCGGGGCTTCGCCGTGGTGG